>JADEXV010000044.1 GCA_015206945.1 Nostocales cyanobacterium LEGE 12452
CGTAATTGACGGTATTCAAGCTAGAGGAGAAAAAGGGAACTACAGTACAGAGCGTGTAAAATTTAATTCTAATTCATCTGCTTAATTTTTCGTTACATAGTTGTAAATTTTTCCGCCCACCTACTTAATTTTATAAAAAATGATAATCAACTGTTTGTATGTTAATAGGCAAATTTCAAAACTAGGATAATTCCTGTTATTAAGATAGAAGAGAGATATAGAAATCCTATTTTATTTTTTAAAAGCTGATAGTCATGTCTCACAATCATAGTCACGGACACGATCACGGTGGCAGTAACTACAACCGCGCTTTTATTATCAGTGTTGCCCTAAACACTGGTTTTGTCATCATCGAAGCAACCTATGGCATTGTTGCTAACTCCCTTGCCTTGATTGCCGATGCGGGTCACAATTTGAGTGATGTTTTGGGTTTACTACTTGCTTGGGGCGCAAGCATCCTCGTCCGTCGTCGCCCGACATCACGTCGCACCTACGGGCTGCGTCGCACCTCAATTTTGGCTGCGCTTTTAAACGCCGCTTTTCTTTTAGTTGTTTCTGGCGGTATTGGCTGGGAAGCAATTCAACGGTTTCGTGAACCTGCTCCAGTAGCAGGAGGAATAGTAATTACAGTAGCAGCTATAGGAATTTTCATTAATACAGTAAGTGCTTTGATGTTCTTGTCGGGGCGTAAAAGTGACTTGAACATCAGAGGCGCATTCTTACATCTAGTTGCAGATGCTGCGGTATCTGTAGGGGTTGTACTAGCTGGTATTGCAATTATTGCTACAGGTTGGCTGTGGTTTGATCCAGCGGTGAGTTTGATTGTTACTGTGGTGATTGTAGCTGGCACTTGGGGACTTTTGCAGGAATCCTTGAATTTGATTACAGATGCTGTACCAGCAGGAATAGAACCTTTGGCTGTCCGTACTTATCTAACCGAACTCCCTGGCGTGGCTCAAGTTCACGACCTACATATTTGGGCAATGAGTACTACAGAAACAGCACTCACTGTTCACCTTGTCATCCCAGCAGGTTATCCCGGTGATACTTTTTTAGCGCGGGTAGTCGGTGAACTTCACGATAATTTCAGCATTGAACACCCAACCATTCAGGTGGAGACAGGCGATCCGAGTTATCAATGTCCTTTCGTTCCTGACAACCTAATTTAAGTCAATTATTAGCTGACTTGAAAATACTACTTCGATGTTTATCGATATAGATACCATACCCCATGCCCGTTTTTATCCATTAATATTGTGCGCGATCGCCCAAAAGCTCCAGTAGGTATCAGAAGCGCACAGCGAAGCCTACAAAAGGATTAAAATCATCTGCTCCCTGCGTTATCCCAATGTTGACACCCGCATCTAGCTGCAAATTCTCTGTCAGGAGGTATGTTACACCAGTATCAAAGGTGGCAGTGATCGCAGTTGCCACCACCACAGCAATCAGAACACCAGGTAGCAAATTCAATCTTCGTAGCTTAAACTTATCCCAAACTACGAGCGTGAAGATGGTAATCAGACCTATAAGCGCAGCAATTTGATGACTGCTGGCATCGCTAAAAAAGATACCCTTGTAGATGGCGTTGGGAATAGAAATTAGGTTCTCAATCAGTAACAGCCAGTCCAGCATCTGGGCCGCTGACTTGTAGTGGGGAACCTGCGATCGCGCCGACAAGAATTCCGCCTACCATTCCTTGGATACAATTTTCAAATATTGGATTTTTCGCTATGTTAACCGCACTTTTCCTTTAACCGTAGCTACCGACCATAACATAAATGAATAATTTTCCAAAACCAGCCAAAATTTCATCTTGATTTCATCGTGACCTGTCAAACTCATAATGTAAAGGTTCGTTCAATAAGCAAAAATATGTAGCTTATTTTACATACAATTTACTTAAAAATTCCAGATGAAGAAAACATTGATTTACACAGGTACAGTGTTTGCTCTTGCCACTACAGCTTTCATTTCTTTTAGTCATGCAAGTGCTAAAGAGACTAATATTGAAAATAATTTGGAATATCCTACTAATAGTTGGCGGCTTGTCAAACATACTTTTCGGTTAAACATACCTCAAAACAACAACGCTCTTTCCCAACTTATTATTGAAACTCCATCTACTGTAGCAGTGAGTAACGATATTGATGTCTTCGACACGAATAGTCAGAAAATTAATACTAATATCTCCGTCAATGGCAAAAATATTATTATAGATTTCCCTGAAAAGGTTATTTTTAACACTAAACTCTTAGTTAATTTTAATAAAGTTCAACAACCAGTCACAGGCCCAGCTTCTGTATACAAATTTTCAGCGAAGGTTCTTGGTAGTGAAATAGAGATTCCCGTTGGTACAGCTCAATTCCCTACATTTTAATCCTTAAATTTTGACATTCATCATAAATTTCATCTTGATTTCATTTAGACCTGCCAAACTGATCAATAAAGGTAATATACCTTTTGAACTTCAAACGGTAAACAAGTTAACGGTAATTTTTCTAACTTCCTTTAATTAACGTGTAACCGTAGACTAACTTTTCATGTAAATTTTTGAAAATGTTGGTATTACGAAGTGTAAGAGTGTAACAAATTAAAACTTTTACACTTAATGTTTTTTCACATTGTGAAAAGTAAGAAACGTAGAAGGTAGTTAATTTTAGTTTTACCAGATTGTTCCGTCTTTATTTATCACAGGTTCATTTTGATTTACTGACGTTAATAATTAAGTGAGGAGTAAACATGAAGAAAGTGCTAGTTTACGTTGCTATATCTACTCTAGCTACTGCACTTTTAATTCCTGCCAACTATGCAAGTGCCCATGAAGAAAATGGTAATGTTCCTCATGTTGATGGTAACTATCAATTTCCTCAGACTCGCTGGATGCCTGTTAGACATACTTTGCGAGTACACGTTCCCAAAAATAGCAAGAGTGTTTCGCAGTTAAAAATTGAAGTTCCAAGTACTGTCAGGTGGAGTAATAATACTAATGATGTTGTTATAAGCGAAAATAATGATCGAGAAATTAACACCAATGTTTCTGTTAATGGCAAAACTATATTACTAGCTTTTGCTGAACCAGTTGTTCCTAATACTAAGCTAAAGATTCATATCAAGAATGTCAAACAACCATTTCTTGGTAATGGCCCTGTCTACCGTTTATCTGCTAATCTTGTTGGCATTAATGCAGAAATACCTATAGGTGTAGCTAGATTTCAGGTAAATTTTTAAACTTAGCATGATTCAAAAAAAAAGCTCTTAACATTTAATTTACAAATAAGTTAATATTAAGAGCTTTTTTATTTATTAAATCCAATTTTCAAATATTAATTATTAATAATTTCAAATCTTACTAATTGATTTTAAGTGGAATTAAAAACTTTGTGATCCAGGGCAACGTAGGTAATTTATGAACCTCTTGCTGAGTAATAATCTTGATGAAAAAGTAGCCTCAATAAGCAAATGCTCAAACCCTTGTTATTAAAATATTTTCATATTTTAGATGCGTTTGCTTTATTTTTTATTCTGGCTTAATATTTCATCTTGATTTCATCATTACCTGCCAGAATAAAAAATAACTTAGTAGACCTCTTGCAATTAGTTAGACTTGTTACCTTCTCTAACTGAGTATCACTCACACCAATTGAGCAATGGAATGTACTGAGTTTTTCTTATAGATTATCTACTCCCAAGGCTGTAGCATCTGTTTATAGTCTTAGATAGCTTACTTGTATACATGATTTAATAACTCAGAATTTCATAAACTTCTGTCAATCTGTTTCTAAGGGATAACCCTGTTATTAACTATGCTGATTTCACAGAATTGCTACGAACCTCTAACTTTTCAATTTGATATGCGGGTACTGCTAGTCGAAGATGAGCCAGATTTGGGGGCTGCTATTAAGCGAACGCTGAAGCAGCAAAAGTATTTAGTTGACTGGGTAATGGATGGTAATGAAGCATGGGCATATTTAGAAAATAGTTCGGCACAATATACAGTGGCGATTTTAGATTGGATGCTCCCAGGATTTACTGGTTTGGAATTGTGTAAAAAGCTGCGTTTAAAAGGAAATTCTTTGCCTGTCTTGATGCTTACAGCTAGAGATAGCATGGAAGATAAAGTTGCTGGTTTAGATGCGGGTGCTGATGATTACTTGGTGAAGCCTTTTGGAATGGCAGAATTATTAGCAAGGTTGCGGGCATTGCAGCGGCGTTATCCCCACTTACAACCTCAACAACTAACCGTTGGTAACTTTACTCTAGATTACAGCAATAGTACAGTTGTCGGTCAAAATACTACGGGGGAAAAACAGGAAATTTCTTTAACTAATAAGGAATTCCAACTGGTGGAATATTTGATGAAGCACCCCAATCAAATTGTTACCACGGAACAGATTCGCAATCAGCTTTGGGAAGTGAGTGCAGAACCTGCTAGCAATGTGGTGGCAGCGCAAGTACGTTTGTTGCGTCGCAAACTAGCCTGCTTCGACTGCGCCAACCCGATTGAAACTTTGCACGGTATGGGATATCGTCTGAATGTGACTAATGAATCAAAATAAACTGTTTCGAGGAACTCGTGTTCGGTTAGCTCTGTGGTATGCCCTCGTCATGGGTTCAATTTTAAGCGTTTGTGCTTTCGGTGTCTACAGAGCTGTTTTCCGTGCCCATGTGGTAGCTTTAGACAGTGAAATTGAGTCTGTAGCCGGAACACTGCATGACAGTATTGAATTTAAGCTCAGGCAACCTGGGAGTTTAGAACCCGTTATACAGGAGCTATCCCCAAATATAAATCTATGTAAAATTGGAGCCAGCTGCACTCAACAGCAGTCGGATAGTAAACGTCATTTTCTTGGTGTAGTTAATAAAGATCACTACTATATACGTTTTTTTGATACTTCAGGACGCTTAATTGCTACTACTGGTAATTATCCAGAAGGACTGTCTAATGTCTTCAGCAATGAAAAATGGTTATTTCTCAAAGACAGCAAAGGCAATGATTACCACCAAATTTCCTTAGTGCTACACACCCCAGATAATGGGGATTGGGGCTATATGCAAGTGGGGCGAAGTCTTGAAGAATTTAATCGTTATCTGGATAGTGTGAAATTAAGTTTAAGTTTGGGATTGCCGATCGCAATGGGTATGGTTGCAGTTGCTAGTTGGTGGTTGGCTGGTTTAGCTATGCAACCAATTTATCAATCTTATCGACAAATTCAACAGTTTACAGCAGATGTTGCACACGAATTGCGAACGCCTTTGGCTGCAACAGGCGCAACGGTGGAATCAGCGCTTTTAATGTCGCAGATGGACGAAGAAGAAACGCGGGACATTCTGCGAACTATCCACCGTCAGAATCAGCGACTTATTACTTTGGTTGTAGATTTATTATTATTGGCTCGTTTAGATAGACAACACCTACTACTACAACTAGAAGAATGTTGTTTAAATGATATTGTCAGCGATTTAGTCGAAGAATTTGAAGCGATGGCAATTGCGGCAGGTGTAATGCTGCAATCTAGGATAAACGTAAATGAGCCAGTAAATATTGTCGGTGATAGTGACCAGCTTTATCGTTTGGTTTCTAATTTAATTGTCAATGCAATTCAGTATACACCCAAAGGAGGGGAGGTTACGGTTTGCCTGGGTTGCAGTGACCATCATGCTGTGATTCGGGTTCATGATACGGGTATTGGTATCCCAGAGAAGGAACTGACTCGAATTTACGATCGCTTTTATCGGGTGAATAGCGATCGCTCTCGTAGTACTGGTGGTTCTGGTTTGGGACTAGCCATTGTTCAAGCTATTGTTCACTCACACCACGGCAGCATAGATGTGCAAAGTGAATTAGGCAAAGGCAGTACTTTTACTATAAGGTTAACATTCAATGCCCGTCCCATTAATAGTGTTCATTCTATCTCCATCTGGAAGATGTTATATAATTCATTGAGCGGCTAACCGATTCTACTCATGAACTTTTCCTAAATTTAGGTAATTGGTTTATTGATATTTGTTGTAGTAAAACAAAAGTTATTTGATTTTAATAACAGCATTTATTTAGCTACAAAACATACTAATTTTACACCGTTTAACTTCAAAGCAGACGACAAGTGTATAGATTCTTCATGCATAGATGAGAGGGAGAAAAGGGGTTGCCCTCGGCAACCCCTTTTCTCCTCTCTTAAAATGATTATTATTCTTGAAAAATCCTGTCTCTTGTTTTTCTTGAAATGATTTATTCTTTGGAAGTCCCTTATCACAGGAGTTGATTTGGGATGGCAGCAAGCAATCGCACTTGCCGCTATGAGTCTGTCGATTCCTCTAAGCGCCGCCATTCCTTTTGATGGACAAGATAAGTGCGATTCGTTGATTAGTGGCGCGACCTGAAATGGTCGTTTAGTATGGGAAGCCCACTTCCCTAGAGGAGTCATACCCTCTACCCCTGCGTAAAAGACTAAATTAGTCCGGTCACATCCTCATTAAGTAATTAAAAGGATGGAGTGCAGACCACGAAAGTAACCCAAACTGGCAGCCTAAGTTGGTTAGGGAGCAAAGGGGAGTTTCCCAATGGTGAACGGAAGTAAAGTATCGCTTAAACTGCGTTATACGAAAAGGTGTCAAATAAGGCTGATAGACACTGACCAAAAAGGTAAATGGGTGGATTGACGGCTCACTAATCTGTCAATCGTATGAACAAAAATCCCATCGCAGGATAGATACCACCTAAAGGAAAACAGACAACTAAACGGTACAACAGGGTAAGCCCTACAGAGTCTAAGAGAGGTCGAATACTCTTAGTAAGTCCGAGGCAACAAAGACCGAATTCTTTGGAGGGTAAAGGATGGAAGAAAAAGCGAATGCGGGTCTGTAATGGATTCGATAGGGGTTGTAACATCACTCCTGACCGAAAGGAAAGCAAACTTCTTCTGGGTCTTATACGAAAGAAATCAATCAAGGGAATCAAATCCGAGGACAAGTTAGGTGGTGTCAGTAATGGCAACAAACGGACTAGCGTGGCAAAACTTACTAGAGAAGAGTGAAAATCCTGTAATCTTGACCTTGTAGCAAAATAATGGTGCAAAAACTTGGTAAGAAAAAGTCTAAAACCAGAGGCAACATCGTTTGAAGTACTCGATTGTGTTCAAAAAAGATGCCCTTCGTGCGGGGAAGCAATGTGGAATGAATACAATAATCCTCGACATATAAGAACATTAAATGGGGTAGTAGAACTACAGCTAAAAATTCGTCGATGTCAAGATAAGTCATGTCTGCGGTATAAAAAAGCATATCGACCAGAGCAAGAAGGGTCACTCGCTCTACCACAGAACGAATTTGGTTTGGATGTGATTGCTTATATAGGAGCATTACGCTACCAGGAACATAGAAGTGTTCCTCAAATACACACTCACCTTGAATTAAAGGGTATATGTATAAGTCAACGAACGGTCACGCACTTAATTGACAGATATGACGAGTTACTTTCTTTATGGCTAAAAGACCATAAAAGGTTAAAAGCAATAGTGGCTAATCAAGGACGGGTGATATTAGCGATTGATGGGATGCAGCCAGAAATTGGACATGAGGTATTATGGGTAATTCGAGATTGTATATCAGGAGAAATATTACTAGCTAAAACCTTATTATCATCAAGGAATGAAGATTTAGCGGCGTTATTATTAGAAGTAACTAATACTCTGGATGTACCAATTGATGGAGTTGTTAGTGATGGGCAACAATCAATTCGCAAAGCTGTTGGGTTAGCATTACCTAGTATTGTTCATGGTTTATGTCATTACCATTACCTGAAAGAAGCAATTAAACCTATATATGAGGCAGATAGACATGCAAAAAAGGAATTGAAAAAAAAAGTTAGAGGATTACGAGACATTGAACGTAGTGTTACCAATGAAGATAAGGATTTGGCAAACATTATTGAAGATTATTGCTCGACAGTCCGTAGTTCTATAACCAATGATGGTCATCCACCGTTAGAGGCATCTGGATTAAAGTTACAAGAAAATTTGACGTTGATAGAGCAAAGCTTAGAACGGATGGAAAAAAAAGTGCTTTACCACCACCTTTAGTTCACCTAAAACACCTTCTATCCAAGGGATTATCTACGACTGCATCTTTATTTTCACCTGTTAGGGTTGCATATGAGTGGGTTGATAAAGCTAGTAATATTCTCAACAATAAAATAGCTCTTGATGCTCATGGAGTCAAACAAAGTTATCAGCAACTGTTAACAGAAATGTCCCAACAAAAGCAGAAAGCTGGTACACTGACTACCGCCATCGATAACTTTATAAAAACCACCCATAACTACTGGTCTGGACTTTTTCATTGTTATGAAATTGAAGGTTTTCCCCGAACTAATAATGACTTAGAACATGCTTTTGGTATGCTACGTCATCATCAACGTCGTTGTACCGGTCGTAAGGTTGCCCCCTCATCTCTCGTTATTCGTGGTTCCGTCAAACTTGCCTGTGCGTAGGCGTAGCCCGTCGTAGACATAGCTACTAAGCTTCATTCTTTTTCCGCATCTGATTTAGCACAAGTTGATATTCATACTTGGCTCGAATTACGCTCTCAATTGCAAAAACACCACAAAGCCAGAATTGAACAGTATCGATTTCGCAGAGACCCCAAGGCTTACTTGGCTAATCTAGAGAGTCGTCTTCTCTAGTGAATTTTACCACACTAGGTTAAATCCTTGGATACTGACAATGGCAGTACCCTTACCCCAGTCAAATCTACTACGGAACATCTGACCATTCCCGAACTGCTTGGCGGGGTCAAGAGCTACGATCATCTTCCAATAGAAAATCAAATACTTGCTGCCATGACTAGGGCAGAGTACCAACGTCTAGCTCCCCATCTAGAGCAAGTCGAACTTGAAGTTGGGCAAGCTCTTTATAAAGCTAATGAACCAATAATACACGTTTATTTTCCCCATCAGTCAATAGTTTCTTTAGTTTGTATCCAAAAAGATGGCTCGACTGTCGAAGCTGGCATAGAGGGCAATGATGGAATCGTAGGCGTTTCTGCGACTAAGCTTCGTTAATTTGAGCTTTAAATAGCCGCATAGCATTGAGTGTTACAAACAACGAAGATCCCATGTCTTCAAAAACTGCAATGGGTAATCCAATCACACCCAAAACACCCAAGATGATGAATGTAGCATTCAAAACTAAGGCAATGGCAATGCTTTGTTTAATGACCGATAAAGTTCGACGACTTAGTTGAATAGCGTACCCTAAACGTCTCAAGTCATTTCCCACTAGCACGACATCAGCAGTTTCCAATGCCACGTCAATCTTGCCCACAGCAAAACTGACATCTGCGGCGGCTAGAGCAGGCGTATCATTGATACCATCTCCAACCATACCTACAACACCAGAGCGACGCAGCTTATGAATAGCTTCCAATTTATCTTTCGGTAGTAATTCAGCTTGGTACTCCTCAATACCAACCTGCTGGGCGACCTGTCGTGCTACTGCTGATCGATCGCCTGTCAGCATAACCAGTCGTTTGAGTCCAATGCGTTTGAGTAGACGTACAGCTTCTGCTGATTCAAGGCGTAATCCATCCGCCAAGGCGATCGCTCCAACCAATCCTTGTTGTGTTCCAATTAACACTGGAGTCTGCCCAAGAGATTCAATTTCAGCCAACAACGATTTAGCGGCTGCTGAAAGTTCAATGCTGTGTTCCTCAAACAATCGCCGATTGCCCACAAAGTAGGTAGCCTGTCCAAACTTTGCCCAAATTCCTTTACCAGGAACAGCAGTAAATGATTCTGGAGCCTCCAAATCCAATCCTTGAGCCGTTGCCTCAGCTACAATTGCTTTTGCCAGGGGATGTTCTGACTGTTTTTCTAGCGAGGCGGCAATTAGCAGCATCATGTTGGCACTCATTGAACCCAGATGATGCACCTTCTGCACCACTGGCAACCCTTGAGTAATCGTGCCAGTCTTATCAAAGGCTAAAGCTGTGAGCCGTCCGGCAGCCTCCAACGCATTTCCACCTTTGAACAGCACTCCTTTACGAGTAGCGGCTCCGATCGCACTAATTAGTGAAACAGGTGTAGCAATTACTAAAGCACAAGGACAGGCAATCACAAGTAATACCAGAGCTTTGTAAAACCAGATCCCGAAGGGCTGGGCAAAAAACAGAGGAGGAACAAGGGCGATACCAGCCGCAAGGAGCAACACAACAGGAGTATAAATAGCAGAAAAGCGATCAACCCATTGCTGAATGGGCGCACGGCTTTCTTGAGCCTCTTCAACCAAATGAACAATCCGAGCAACAGTTGTATCTTTGGCAGTATGCGTGACCTCAACTTCTAAAAACCCTGTTTGATTCAGGGTTCCCGCAAACAATTGGTCTCCTTTTTCCTTGTTTTCTGGCATAGATTCCCCGGTAATCGGAGACTGATCAACTGCACTTATCCCGGACATGACTATCCCATCAAGAGCAATCCTCTGTCCGGGGCGGATGGTCAAAATTTCGCCTACCGAGATACTTTCAACCGGAACAGAAAGCTCTTGCCCATTCCGCCTGACCGTTGCGGTTGCAGGAGTCAGATCCATTAAGTCTCGAATCGCGTTGCGGGTACGACCGAGTGTGAAATTTTGTAGCGTTGTTCCGAGCGCAAATAGAAAAATGACGAGTGCGCCTTGAAACCACTGATTCAAAATTGCTGCCCCGATCGCTGCTAAGGTCATGAGCAGGTTCATATCAGCACGACGCAATTTGAGCGCAATCCAGGCTGCCCTGAGAATGGGTGCGATCGCAACAACCAAACTAATAGCATAGAATCCCTGAGCAAGTAGCGGCAGTGACAGTAGTCCTTCTGCAATCAACCCCAGTAGTAGTCCAATACCACTCAAAACAACCGTTTGTCCCCGACGAGTTTTCAGCCAGAATTGCCATCCACCCAGATCAGGCTTACGAGATTGTAAATTATCAGTCAGGTTCTCTGTGAAAACACCCGTATTAGCAGATGGATTCGCTGTCGTATCTAGTTCGACTATGTAGCCTAAATCAGTGACACGCTTAACAATGTCGGCTTCACTGGCTTGTTGCGGGTCATAAATTACGTTCAACCGTTCTGAAGCGAAGTTAACCTTTGCCTCAGCAATTCCCAGTAACTGCTGTAAATTTGCGGCAATAGTCTTAGCACAGCCGCCGCAGTCCATGCCCCCTATATGCGCTTGTAGAGTTTGAGCCGATGGCGTTTGAATTTGAGTGGTCTGATTTGGAATTGGTTCAATGGTGTAACCCAACGCTGTAACGCGATCTCGAATAGTGGCTTCATTCACCTGCTGCGAGTCGTAAGTTACACTAAGCCGTTCTGTGGCAAAACTGACTTTAGCTTCAGCAACTCCAGGAAGTTGTTGCAAAGTCGCTTTGATCGTCTTAGCACAACCACCGCAGTCCATTCCACCGATTTGTGCCTGTAAAATTTTCAGTGCTGAAGCTGAGTTCATCTTGCCAACCCTTCAAAGATGTGATTTTGTTGAGGTAAAACGTATCAGTAAATGCTGATATATAATATATTATCAATTAGTGATATGTTGTCAACGTATCAGCCATTGGCAATATTTCATCAGCTAAAACGCGTCAATAAGAATAAGCAAATGACTACTTATACTAAAACGGCAGATTTGAAGGCCAAACTCTTTCGAGGATTTTCTGATCCTTCTCGTCTGTCTATCCTTAACACGCTGCGGAACGGTTCACTAACGGTAAATGAAATCGTTGACCAAACAAATCTTAGCCAATCAAACGTATCTAATCATCTCAGTTGTCTGCGCTGTTGCGATCTGGTAGTACGCAAGCAGCAAGGACGCTTTATGTACTATGAGCTTGCCGATATGCGAATTGCGAAGTTTTTAGATTTAGCGGATGAATTGCTAGCAGACATAGCCAAAGGCGTTCGTGAATGCTCTCACTATGAATAGACCTCTTGCATAAAAAATTAGATTATGCGTGCTAAACAAATGAATTTTCTATAACTCTTTGCGCCTCTGCGTCTTTGCGTGAGGCTTAAAATTCTTGTTATCCCTGTTCTGTTACTTTGGGAGAAGCCAATGCCTGAAAGCCTTTGAGAGTTTCATTTTTCAGCTTTTAGCTATAAATTCTAGTTTCTTTTAGAAAAGAAAATCTCAAAACTTTATTTAACAATGCTTAAAAAATAAACATTGTTTATGTTGTGGTTTGTGTTTACCTCCCCGCTTACTATTCTTCCGAAGATCAGTAGTTTCGCAGTATACATACAAGATCCTTAATGTGGTTTCAAAATTGGCTTTTTGCAGTTCGCTACAGCTACTGAAAGCCTAATACTTCAGCACGTTGGACAATACTCATAAAGCAATCTTCAAGGGAAAAAGGAATATATCTTATAGAAAGAATATTAATTTCATCAGTTTCTAAAATTGCGCGGATATGCGGTATTTCTGTTTCTGGATTTTCGAGAAGCAAGTGTAAACTATCACCAAAAACTGAGACACGCCACGGTGCTAACAAAGTTTTAAGTAAAATAGAACTCTTTTGAGTTTTATCAGTTACTACTTCTATTAAATAACCAGGCTGTGAAGCTTTAATTTCACTTGGTGAACCTTGTGCTACTATTTCACCTCCCACCATAAACCCTATACGGTTGCATTGTTCTGCTTCCTCTAAATAGTGGGTTGTGACCAGTACTGCTGTACCTGACCTAGCAAAGTCATTAATTAATCGCCAAAACTGACGACGCGCTAAAGGATCTACTCCTGATGTCGGTTCATCCAGAAACAAAATTTCTGGCTCATGCATTACTGAAGCACCAAAAGCTACCCGTTGCTTCCATCCTCCCGGCAGTTGACCTGTGAGCATATTTTCTCTCCCGGTTAATCCACAAGTTTTAAGTACCCAGTCAATCTTGGTACGGCGTAGATGGGTTGGTACATCGTAAACTCCACAGTAAAATTCTAGATTTTGGACAATAGTCAAATCATCGTAG
Source organism: Nostocales cyanobacterium LEGE 12452 (assembly GCA_015206945.1). Classification (GTDB taxonomy): domain Bacteria; phylum Cyanobacteriota; class Cyanobacteriia; order Cyanobacteriales; family Nostocaceae; genus Nostoc. The sequence continues at coordinate 12,998 of JADEXV010000044.1, forward strand.
AGAGTAAATTTTTGGCTCATATAGCCAATTCGTTGGCGTAAAGCGCTGCTATCCAGATTTTTAGTTTTTCCAGCTAAAGAAATTTTTCCAGATGTTGGTTCTAGCAGACCACAAAGAATCTTAATCGTAGTCGTCTTGCCAGCACCGTTTGCTCCTAGCAAACCATAAATCTCACCGTAGCGAACTTCTAAATCTACACTTTTAACTGCCTGAAACTTGCCAAAAAGTTTTCTAATTTTATTTGCACCAATAGCAATGTCGAGTTTAGATATAAGATTTTGAATTTTAGATTGACGTGGAAAAGGACTAAAGTCCAAGTCCTTACCAGATGCACGTAGGCGAGATACAAAAACATTTTCTAGGGTAGGATCAACAGTTTGAATATCGTTAAGTTCTAGTTGCTGCTGATGAAAAATTGTTTGAATAGCTGCTGTACCAACAGATGCATCTTTAACTAGTACATCCAGCCTATCCCCAAACGTTTGCACATCCACAATTGATGTTTGTTTATTGTTTGTCAACTTGTACAGTAACTGTTCAGCCACTTCAATACCATTAGTCCGAACTTCCAAGCGTTGTAAACCTAGATTTTCTCGCAATTGGGAAAGAGTGCCAATTTGGTAAATTTCTCCTTCGTACATTAAAGCAATGCGATGGCACCTTTCTGCTTCATCCAAGTAAGGTGTTGCTACAACAACTGTTACGCCTTCTGATGCAATGGCAGCTAGAACATCCCAGAATTCTCGACGAGATATCGGGTCAACTCCTGTAGTCGGTTCATCTAAAAGAAGAATTTCTGGTCGAGAAACCAACGCACAACACAAAGCTAATTTTTGCTTCATCCCACCAGAGAGTTTTCCAGCCAAGCGATTCCCAAATTTTTCCAAACCCATCAATCGCAAGTATTTATTACGGCGTTCCAAAAAAAGCTTTTCTGGAACTTCACGTAATCCAGCACTGTAACGCAAATTTTCATTAACGCTCAGGTCAAGATAAAGTGAAAATTGCTGTGTTAGATAACCAATTGCTAGACGGGCATCGCGGGGTCGTTTTTCTAAAATTTGGATATTGCCAGTAGATGCTTCCATTACCCCACCTAAAATATGGAAAGTAGTTGTTTTGCCCGCACCATCAGGACCAATTAATCCAAAGATTTCTCCCTGCTTGACGGCAAAATTTATTCCCTTAACAGCAACTAAATTCCCGTAACGTTTGTATAAACCTTCTACTTTAATTACGATGTTACTCATTTATCAATAGTCATTAGTTATTCTCTATGTCGTTGTCTCACCATATCTCCTTGTTACAATGCAATATCAATCTCAGCATCCGCTGGCATTCCTGGCTTGGCGAAACCATCGGGGTTATCAATGGTGATTTTGACACCAAAAACTTGTTTAACCCGGTCTTGCTGGAAATAAATATTCTCAGGGGTAAAAGATGCTTGGGTATCAATGGCAGCAATTTTAGCACTCAAGGCTTTTTTGGGTGCTGAATCTAGAAATACCTTCGCTAACTGACCAACTCGCACTTTACCAATATCTCCTTGAGGGATAAAACCACGTAAATAAACTGTTTTAGGATCAATCACTGTTAACAGGGTTTTGCCAGTGGTAACGACTGCTCCTGGTTCTACACTCCGGCTAACGACTACGCCTTCAATTGGGCTTTTCACATTTAGGTAAGCAATCTGGGCTTTGGTTTCTCGCTGGGAAGCTTTGGCATTAGAGACATCAGCTTGAGCGGCGGCTAGTTGTAAGCGTGTCTGTGCCAATTGAGTACTTAACCCACTTAGTTGGGCGTTACGGATAGAAGGATTTAACCCTGCGCTTTGAGCTTGGGTCAATTGTCCTTGAGCAGAATTGACCAATTTCCGATAAGAATCTACTGCTGCTTGACGTGATTTGAGGGTGGCAAGGGCAGTTTCAAAGCTTGTTTGGGCTTGGTCAAATTGTTGCTGGGCAACGGCTCCTTCGGCAACCAATTTAGCGTAGCGATCGCGATTTATTTGCGCGAATTTCAATTCCGATTTGGCTTGTTCTACTTGAGCGATAGCTTGATTTAGTTGCGCTTCACTTGAAGCAACTGACGACTCAGCTTGAAAAATTTTACCTTTGGCATCTTCTTTCGCCTGTTGTAAAGAAAACTGATTTTCGATAATCTGACTTTCTAGAATATTGATTTGCAACCGCGCTTGTTCTTCTTGTTTGCGGATAGAATCTAAACGGGCATCTGCACCCTGAAGTTGTGCTTGAATCTCAGCATCATCCAACTTTACAATTACTTGATCTTTATGGACTGTATCACCTTCTCGCACTGCTACTGATTCTATTCGACCCGCTACTTTTGTACCAATATCAGTTTCGTAGCCTTCAATGCGACCGCTTACCGACAGCGTGCTAATCTGCGAGTTTGATGAAAGAAAATACCTGGTTGTCACACCCACTCCTGCTAGTAATAAACTCAACAAAACCAACAAACCAAAAAGCAGTTTGCGCTTTTGTTTTACTAATGCAGTAATACCGATAGATTCTTGCGGTGTTAAAAGTGATTTAGTCATAAGTTTTCTCTTTATCTTTGGGTACAACCTTGACGAATGCTAATTAAGCTAACAGTTCCCATAAATCCTGCAATCACAAACATAAAAGCTATGTTTCAAACAATTGAGCATACTGGAAAATTAACCTATCTACACTATCAGGTTCAGCGTTGGTATTCTTAACTCACTAAACGAGTTGGCTACGAAAACGATTGATACTGATTAATAACATCCCTGTAGCAAAAAGCAAAATAAATATGGCATGAGGCCAAAGTACTTCTAAACCAACACCTTTAAGCATAATTCCTCGCACAATTACCACATAATGATATAATGGGTTTATTAGAGATAAATTTTGGAAAAAGCTAGGCGCATTTTCAATAGGAGAAAATGCGCCAGAGAGGAGTATAAAAGGAAAAATAACAAAAAACGATAAGAGGAAAGCTTGCTGTTGGCTACGAGAAATAGTTGCTAACATAATACCAATACTAATTCCTACAAATATATATATTCCTGATAGGAGCAAAAATAAAAATAAATTCCCTCGAAAAGGTACGTTAAAAACTAACCTTGCCACGCTTAAAGCTAATAAAACATCACAATTCAAGAGGAAAAATAAAGGAATAATTTTAGCTAGCAAAATTTCCCAGGTTGCAGCAGGAGTTAAAATGAGTTGTTCTAGAGTTCCTGTGTCTTTTTCTCGTACCACTGTACCTGCTGAGACTATAGAACTGATTATGGTCAAAATAACCCCAATCATGGCAGGTACAAAAAACCAACTACTTATCAGCCCAGGATTATAAAGTAAAACAGTTTGAGGTTGAACTAAAAATTGATCTTGATTCGGTTCTAATTGACGATTGTATTGCTCAACAATCTGATTGATGTAGCTATTGATAATTCCAGCAGTATTTGCATCCACTCCATCTACTAAAAATTGAACTTCAGCAATTTTATTTTCAGACAATTTACGTTTAAAATCAGGAGGAATTACTAAACCTGATGTGACTTTTCCTTCTTCTACGTACTCACCTAAAACTTTAGAATCTAACAAATATTTTTCAACATAAAAAATACCATTCTCAGTTAAAGCTGATACAAATTCTCGACTTTCGTATGTTTGAGAGTAGTCTATAACTCCTAATTTTAAATTATTTACATCTGGATTTAATGCAAATCCATATACCAAAAGTTGAACCGTGGGTGGCAAGAGTAAGAAAATAATTAATGGCTTATCCCTCAAAAGTTGATTAATCTCCTTAATTATCAAAGATAAAAAACGGTTGTTTAAAATGAGTTTCAGCAGCTTCATGGTTTTTTATATAAAAAATAAATTAAATTAATCTGATAATTGCATCTTCTTTAATTTATTTTTTGCTATGTTAAAAATTAATAGTCCCAAAAATACTAATATAAGTATAGCAAACCAAACTCCTCTCCAGCCGCTTCCTCGGACATAAGCATCACGGCTAATTTCAATATAATAACGGGCTGGAAGAATGTTAGAAATTAGATTAAGAGGAAAAGGAATATTTCTCAAAGGGTAGATAAAACCAGATAATAACATAGACGTTAGGAAGCCTATTATTATAACAGCTTGAATAGCAGCAATTTCATTAGTAGCGCGAATTCCAACCAATGTACCAAACATCACGCTATCCATCAGAAATATTAAAGTTCCCACTAATAATGAACTTGGTTCACCAGCAAAATGTGAATGCCAAACTAATGCTCCAAATCCCATAATGAAGACAGCTTCTACAATACCAATTAGAAGATAGGCAAAGGCTTTACCTAAAATGAATTCTGTTGCACTTATACTTGAAGCATAAACCTGCAAAATTGTCCCTTGTGTCTTTTCTCTCACTAAAGAAATTGCTGCTAGTAAAGAGGGGAAAATCCATAAAATAACGCCATAGCTACCTGGAATAATGTAAAGCGATTCTTGCCTACCTGGATTGAACCAAATACGTATATGAGCAAGGATCTTATTGGGATTTGATGTTAATTTATAACTTTTAGAAAAATTTAATGTAGTTGCATAAATAATATTTTTAATTACTCTAGCATTGTTAACATCTGTAGCATCTACTAAAACTTGAACATTGCTAATTGAGCCTGATTTAATCTCCTGACTAAAGTCTGGTGGAATAATTACAACAACTTTAGCTATTCCTTTATCTATAAGTTCTTGATTACTTTTAATAGAGGATTTTGATAATTTAAAATTTGGTATTTTTTCAAAATAATTGGTAGCAAATAAAGTGTCAGTATACGTACGGCTGACAGGAGTGAGGTCTAAATCTTGGATAGATAAAGGAATATTTTTTGCTTCTAAACGAACGCCGAACCCAAAAATGAATAAAGCCATTAAGGGGAGAATAAATGCTAAAGCTAAAGTAAGGCGCTCACGCTGAAATTGCGCTAATTCTTTCCGGCATTGCGAAATAATTTTTCTCACAATAATTATTAAGAGTTGGTAGATATTGTGGTGGCGTTTTGTATGAAAGTGTCAGAATTGAGTGCCTCAGTGTTTTGAATATGCCGGAGATTTTGTATTTGTTCTTCCAGTAATTCTATGCGATCAAACAAAGCCCGAATTACCTGAGCCTCTGAATCTGGTAAGTTGTTATGTTCTAGGAAATTCACTCGAACACCAGAACGATAAATTATCCTACCGGGTACACCAACGACCGTACAATCTGAAGGTATATCCCTGAGAACAACTGAACCAGCACCAATACGGACATTATTGCCAATAAGAATATTGCCTAATACCTTCGCACCAGCACCGACAACTACATTTTCTCCTACAGTTGGATGGCGTTTAGCACTTTCTTTACCCGTACCACCTAGAGTTACACCTTGGTAAATTAAGGTGTAATCACCAATAATGGCTGTTTCACCAATTACTACCCCCATACCGTGATCAATAAATACACCGTATCCAATGGTTGCACCAGGGTGAATTTCAATTCCAGTAATAAACCGAGAAAAGTGAGAAATCAGCCGGGGAATAAGAGGAATACCAATACTATAGAGCCAATGAGCCAGCCGATGAAATAACAAGGCTTGTAAGCCAGGGTAGCAAAACAAGACTTCTAGCCAGTTACGGGCAGCTGGATCGCGTTCAAAAATAATGCGAAAGTCAGCAATAAGTGTATGTAGTACGCTTCTAGCATCTTTATTTCGCCAAAGTAAATCAATCCCTATCTTAACTTTTTCAGTAAGCTTATCCACTAATGCAATAACCTCACCACGTTTTCCAAAATCGAATGAAATCTTATTGAGATAAAGGTTTTGGCTTTGATAAGGATCAAGGATTAAATAATTCATTCAACTTGAGTTAGTTTAGGTTTAGCATCTTAAGGGGGCTGTTTAGTAGTGCGTGATTCGTTGCTAGAATACCACCTTAGCTAGATACTTTATTAAATCCTTGATCCTTAAGGTCATTCACCCAAATAGTTTTTCCACTTGCTGACGAACTGCTAACAAACTAGCTGGTATATCATTACTGAGGAAGTGATCGAATATTGGGGCTGGAATAATGGGCTTGGGCAAAACTGAGAAGTCATAAATGAGATCAACTATATCTTGCGCCTCTGATGATTTGCCTGCTTCTAAGCGCCAGTAGCCAGAGAATTCCTTTAAGTCCCCCTCAAGAAGCTGATAATAAATTTCATTAGGAAACTTTTCTTCTATTTGGACAACCGAACGAGCAGATATCTTCATGCCCATTAAGCTTTTAGTCCGGACTTGTTCTAAGCGAATGCCTCCAGTAGGGTCATTTAAGCGTCGGCTGCTAATCATATTAGGAATAAACTCAGGGAAAGATTCATAGGCCGTTATAACTTGCCAGACTTGTTCTACTGAGTAAGGGATTTCGATCTTTGCAAAGATACGGCGTTTCCGTCCATCTAACTTATCAATTTTTATATTTACGTCTGATTTTTGATTGGTATCTTGAATTTTACTCATATTTAACTTTTATAAAAAACTTTAGTTTGCCTATGAAAAGCTTTTTTAACTCTGGCTAGGAGCCAATACTACGTTAATGTTGAAACTGCAAAATCTTACTAAGCTAATCAGCATTTAAGTTACATAAAAGTAGGGCTGATGCTCTTACTACGAGCGAATCATCCTGGAAAAATAAATGACAATTAGCCTATAAGAAATACTAGAAAGTAAATTATTCCATTTTTGGGAATGGTTTCCGTCCTGTCCTTTGTGATTATAGGACAATATGACTTCTTCAAAAAGAATTTTGGAATGTTTTAAATTTATAACTCCCTTAAAAACTTTGCTATACCAAAATTACTACAGCGTCATCAAATTTCCAGATAAACGAATTTTTAGGTAAATTATTAGTCGCTGTAGCTAAACGAATTCTTTATTTTCGTACTAAATTTTGGTAGCGAGTTCTCCCGCACTAATTGAAGTATTACTACCTTTTACCAAGTACTTCTCAACTTCACAAATCACACGCTCTGCATCTCTTGGAAGCCCCATTAATAACTCTGAGGCGCGGCAACTTAACCACTTACGCCCAAGAACAAATAGCCCAGGTTCGGGAGTTACACCGTATTCTTCTATAAACCCCTCTTCATTAATGCAGTGGGGTAATTGAAGCCAGCCTGTCTTGTCACTATAACCAGTTGCCCAAATGACTACATCGACTTCAGTCTTTTCACTGTTTTCAAAGGACATTGTTCGCCCTGAGCATTCTTGTGCCCTTCCAACAATATGAACACCTAATCTACTAAGTTTTTGATTGTTTGAATCACCGCACGGTACCGGGTTACGCTTCTTGAGGAATCTGGCTACCACACTATACTTGTCAGCAAACAAAATTCCGATCTTGTTGAGCCACCAAAACAGATCCTTACCGAATATAACTCCTGGGGGCAAACCGCGAGCTGTACCAGTTGCCAATGTAACCTCGCATATTTCAACAAGCCTAGCAGCAATCTGACGACCTGTCGCGCCATCACCCACGACAACTACCTTACTTCCCGTTGGAATCAGCTTCAGGTTCTTAAGAGTGCCATCAAACTGCAAAACATCACTTGATAAATGAGAACTGATGGGTGGAACATAAGGTACTTGATTGGAACCTGTTGCATTAATGACACACCTAGCCGTTAGCCGTTCGTCATCTTTCAAAGTAACAATAAAACGCTCTTGCTCCTTTATAAGACTCAAAACTTCCGAATTTTCCCGAACGGAAAGTTGAAGTGCGTTAGCAAATGTCTTCAGATATTCTCCCATCTCATCCACGGACGGGAAGCTCTCAGCATCCCCAGGGAACGGCAACCCAGGCAACCCACAAAACTGCCGAGACGTAAACAACTTCATTCCATCCAATCGATTTTGCCAAACTTGTCCGACTTTATCCCGCTCTAACACAATGTAAGAAATATTTCGTTCCTTGAGTAGCTTTGCAGCGTATAAGCCACTTTGCCCAGCCCCAATAATTATACAATCATAATGTCCCATTAGCGTTTCTCCTCCACATCAGTAGCTTCTATAAAGTTCTTCTGCAAATAACTAACCAAAGAATTAATAGTCGGGTAGTCAAATGCCACCGAAGGATCGATATTTACCTGAAGATAATCTTCGATAATAGCAGTCATCTCCACGTGAGAGGCCGAATCAAGACCCAAACCAGAAAACGAGGCATCAGAATGTTCCTTAGACGAAAAGTTGGGTACTTTTGTACAAATATATTGAACTAATTTCTCAACAAGTGCGTCTTTAGTTTTGTCTCTAAACTTATCAGTCATCATTGCCATTTTCTCTTCACATTAAATAGAAGTTATTAAATCTTTGCATGCATTTCGCTTAATTTTGCCACTACTTGTTTTGGGAATAGTTCCCGGTTTAACCAAAATTAGCTTATCAAAAGCAATATTGTGGCTATCCATAACTGCTTTTTGCAGATCGTTAATTAGCTTACCGTGATTGTATTCAGTAAGGGCTTTTTTCTTGATTTCAACAATCGCTACAAGTTTTGATTCACCACATTCATCAATGGTAAAAACAGAAGCACCATTGTTTCCTAAAGCATAATCGTAATTATTACAGGTATTCTCAATATCATAGGGGTAAAGATTACGTCCACGTACAAATAGTATTTCCTTAATACGTCCTGTTACAAAGAGCATTCCTTTATGAATAAACCCCATATCTCCAGTCCGTAAATAATATCTCCCGTCGGGGTATTTTAACTGTGCATGGAAACACTCCTCTGTCTTCTCTAAATTCTTCCAATACCCCTGAGCGACTGAAGAACCTGAAATCCAAATTTCTCCAATCTCTTTCTCCTCACATATCTCACTTGTTTCTGGAGCAACTATGCGTACCTTGAGACGAGAACTTACCAAACCACAGTTAACGACGATCTTTCCCTTATCAAATGCTTCTTCTACTTGACCACTTTCAAATACCTCCTGATTTAACATTAAAATTTGTGAACCAGTACGCCGGGGCCCACCAGAAACAAATAATGTAGACTCAGCAAGCCCATAACATGGGGAAAAAACTTTGGGATCAAAACCATAATGCTGAAACTTATCTGAAAATAATTTCATGGTATTAACATCGATCGGTTCTGAACCATTCAACGCTACCTGCCAACTACTTAGATCTAAATGTAAAATATCTTCATCGTTGATACATTTTACACAATGCTTATAACCAAAGTTAGGAGATGCAGATGTATGAATACGATATTGAGAAATTAGTTCTAGCCAACGACGAGGACGTTGAACAAAGTTCATTGGTGGCATAAAAACATATGTTCCTCCAAGAAACAATGGCTGTAACATATGACCAATCAGCCCCATATCATGGAACTGAGGCAACCAACCCCCAGCTATAAGTCCTTCTTGATGACCATAAGCTTCTTGGATGGCTCTCTGATTTTCCACAATATTGTGATGACTCACCATTACACCTTTAGGCGAACTGGTTGAGCCAGAAGTATATTGAAGAAGAGCTAGCTTATCCGGGTTAAACACAGGTAAAGTAATATCGGTTGATTCTGATTGATATTCATCTATCCAAGTCCAACTGCGCGTAGATAGTTCTGGTATTTGGCATAGTTGCTGCTCTAGATGAATTCTCGAAGCAGCAGTTGTAAGAATAGTTTCTACACCAGCATCATCCAGAATCGCTACCGTGCGTTCCATTTGCTGTGCATTGCGAGACAGGTTTAGAGGAACCGCAATGACTCCAGAGGCAAGACATGCAAGAAAATTTACAACGAAATCAAGACCATTGGGAAACAAGAGGGCAATGGGTTGATCCATATATCCACGATGAAGAAGAAGCTGGGCCCTCTGTAATACAAGTCCGCTCAATTCTCGATAAGTTAGCTTCTTTGCGGTATCAATACCGTGGGTCTGAAAGACACAGGCAAGAGCATCTCCTTTCTTCTTAGAATGACTGAAAAAGATATCAAAAAACTGACTATGATTATTTTTAATCAGTTTATTGTCTAAAAATATCCTGTTATTATCCTGCATAACTAATTTCCAAAAGCATATCAACACAGCACTCAAGAGACTGGACAAATTTTCTTATGCCTTCCAAAGTAGTAAAACGACCAAAGCTAATACGGATGGAGCTTTGTATGTCTGTATCATTTATCCCCATAGACTTCAAAACGTGAGAAACCTTTCTTGTTTTGTTATTACTACATGCCGAACCAATGGAAATGATGATGCCATGTTTAATTTCCATAAGAGCCGCTAGTGCTTCAGCTCTAATTCCAGGAATAACTATGTTTAGGGTGTTAGAAATACTGTTATCATAATCAGTCAATCCATTGAATTTTGCACCAATATGAGATTTAGCTAAAAGTTTCATCAAGTATTTTTTACACTCCCAGTAATAAAGATCCCACTGCTCAATATTGGCATGAGCCTCCTCAGATGCCTTTGACAAACCAGCGATCGCAACTATGTTCTCAGTTCCAGAGCGCATATTCATCTCTTGACCACCACCATGAATGAGCGGACAAATGCTCTCTGTATCTCGTACATACAGTCCACCTATCCCTTTTGGCCCATAGAATTTATGTCCTGAAAAAGACAAGTAGTCTACGCCCAGCTTCTCAACATCTACTTTGCGTTTACCGACCACTTGCACAGCATCAACATGAAATCTAATATTTTTTTCACGTGTTATTCGAGCAACGGTTTCCACAGGTTGAAGCACACCAGTTTCGTTATTGGCATACATCATGGACACCAACTGAGTATCTTGTCGTATGGCGTTTACAATGTCCTCAACCGCTACAGCACCATTAGTCTGAGGCAAAACAAAGGTTATTTCAAATCCAAACCTCTCGGCACAATATTTTATTGAATCTAGAACTGATGGATGTTCAATAGCAGTAGTGATCACATGTCCAGGTGTTTTAGCCTGTTGAAACAAGCTACTCTTAATAGCCCAGTTATTTGCCTCAGATCCACCCGATGTAAAAAATACCTTTGTTGCATTTGTTCCTAATAGCCGAGCTACCATTTCTCTTGAATTGCTTAACAAGTTCTTGTTAGCAGTTGAATACTTATTGATGCTGGAAGGATTAGCAAACAGATCCATTGTTGACCTCATCACTTCCACCACGTTATCTGAAACTGGAGTAGTGGCGTTATAATCAAAATACCCTGGAATAATTTGATATTGCATATCTCAATTTACCTCCTCAACACTTATTTTCAGCTGAGAGTGAAGTTCATATAGAATATCGAGACAATGATATTGTGAGGGTTCCAACTCTCCTAGCATTTTCTCAAGTTCAGATTTGTCACGGGTTACTATTTTTTCAATCGTATTGCCGTTAATTAGTGAACAAAAAATGTTGGCAGTGGCAACAGAAGTAGCACAGCCCCAAGCCCGGAATAATCCTTTTACAATCTTTTCACCATCTATTACAATCTGAACTCGAATTCTATCGCCACAAACAGAGTTACCTACTTCAAATTCGAGGTGCGGATTTTGGATCTCACCACTATGTTCTGGTTCGGAAAAATTTTTGATAATAATGTCGTTGTACATAGTTACTGCCTACTACTTCATAAGAAACCATTTGGAATTGATGTTCTAGCTACTCAAAAAAGAAAGATGCACAATGCATTTCTTGTCGGATCTTGTTATCTTTGGAGCAGCTAGGTTACTTTTTGATTAGAGCCGAATGGCACTAAGAAAAGGTGAAACCTCGTGAGGGCAGGGTGTTGGGTGTAGTGTTTCAGACAATTGAATGCGAGTGCGTCAAGTAGTTCAACATCTTCTTAATTCCCTATACCCTACACCCTACACCCCACATCCAAAAGCCAGGAATACCAGGGATTTACGCTTTTCTTAGTGCCATTCGATTAGAGCCTTTAAATTTGACTATCATCTAGCAAGCTACCTTCAGTAGACCTAAAGCTTTTGAAGTTGATACAACTGCAAGGTTTTTAGCCATAGTTGCAAGAACTTTCTATCATGACCAAAAACAATCACTCTAAAGTCTACTCAGCACAAAAGTTTTTGAAACGCTTAACAAAAGCTTATTTCAGATATTTGAATTTCCAAGTAAAGATGAAGCATTGGTAAGACTTTCGGAAACTTTTCGGTCTACTGACTTGCTCAATTTGTTCTTGCCTAGCTCTTAGGCAGAGATCGGTGGTAATATTTCTTTATTTTCAGAGACTACTGGACACGTAACGCTGACGTTCGCTTTTTCATTGTCCAGGTCATTCAAGCGTTTATCAAGATTTACAGCACAACATCCAAATTCACTCGATTCAGGCAAACGCATTACATATTGTAACCTTTGCCCACTTCGATCAGAATCTCTTTTTTTCGGTACGAGTCTGACTAAATCTTCAGTCAGTATAAATCCTGGAGTAGAGATAGATAGGGGATCAAGGATCGCCAATTGCCCTGTTTCACCTAGAGGAACTTCTTTATCCAATTGCTTTGGATCTCTTACTGAGCAATGAATAAACGGAGAAATATGCTTCACACCATGTTCATCATCAATTGCTAAAATATTTGATTCAACAAGTGCATAAATGTCTCGTATTTGAGACTCTTTAACACCAAGATACTCCATACATTCATTATTGAAATCTACCCTAGAAAGAATTTGCCCACTAAAACGCTTCCATCCTCCAAGCGTTATCACGTAGCTGTTTTTGTCGAGCTTAACCTTCTGGTTAGTTGCTTTCAGGAAACTAATAAAACGATGAATAACGAAAGGAGGACCAATAATGTGACGATCAAATTTATTAGCCCATTCGTCTAACTGGATTAACGCATCCTCTGGTATAAATTTTTCATTCTTAATCATAAAACGATGCGTATCTAACAAACCTGCAAGCATATTAAGGGCTTTAATCATACCCATTTCTGGAATTTCTTCTGTAGACGGGCATAGATACAGACCTGCTCCCTTGGAAATCTTTAAAAATTCGCGATACATAGCATAAATACCTAAAACAGCGTTATCTACGGTATCGGAACAACGACGAGCAACACTTGGTATTCCAGAAGTACCAGTGCTACGCATTTCCAGCTCAATGGCTTTTAAGCTAACTGACAATAATTTATGGCTGTCAGCAGATTTAAAAATACTGATGGGAATCAGAGGAAGCTTTATCAGATCATTAGGCGATTGAATGGTATCGGGTGTAACTCCTTTTTCATCGCACGAACTCTTGAAAAAGTTATTGTTAGTATAGTGAAAAGTGAACGAATCTTTAATCAAATCTGTTTTAAATGCAAGCAGTTCTGACTCAGACATCGCATACATCTCACTGACAGAAGACAAGGCTACTTTGACTGGATCTAGTCCCCCTTGTTTTAGTGCGAAGTGTAGCTTGCTTAACATTACATACCCCCTATATTGTGTGTTTCTTCCACATTTATAACTATTGAAAAGAAATCCTTTTAATAGGCTGACTTTATCAATAAGCTTGCTCGTCATATAGTACTTCAAAGTCTGTCTTTCATATTACGCAAAATTCCGTTTTTAGTAACATTCTTTTACAATCATTGAATACAGCACAAAAACAGAGAAGCTATCATAAAGTTCCCATAAATTTATCCCACTAATATGAAAATGTATTAATTTACTTCTCATTTAAGAAGGGTGTATGGCTGAAAATTTTGAAAGATTGAATGACTTAAAATGGAAGTTATTTGAAAATATATTTGCTTAGGAAACATTAAAACACATACCCCCTATATTGTGTGTTTCTTCCACATCTATAACTATTGAAAAGAAATCCTTTTAATAGGCTGACTTCATCAATAAGCTTGCTCGTCATATAGTACTTCAAAGTCTGTCTTTCATATTACGCAAAATTCCGCTTTTAGTAACATTCTTTTACAATCATTGAATACAGCACAAAAACAGAGAAGCTTTAAACGTGGCAAAGGAATGCCTCATGCATCATATCCTCATGTATTAAATAATCTATTGTATCTTCTGATTACTGAGTGTCAATGGTGTGATCTACGACGTGGTGATATGTGGGCATCGGAAAGCACGGGGACACCGATGGTTAAAGCGATAGCGCTCAGATGGAACATTTGAATATTTACAAGCACGTATATTAAGTGATTGCTAAAGAGAAAGGTCTTATCAACTGGGATTTCGGAGCTGTTGATGGTTCGAGAAAAATTGAAATCCCTTATTTTAAAAGACTCTTATAAATTTAGACCTAGGTTGGTTGATGAACGAAACTCAACACCCAAAATCATTGTTATTGTTGGGTTCAACGAAGTGAAACTCAACCTACAGTTATTTTTATTTCCTCAGAGTGAGAAAAGAGGGTTAAAAAGATTTTTACCTCAAACCCTTCTAAAATAGGCTTCTGAATCTCAGTATGCTTTCAAAATTCAAATCTGACTCGTATATAGCTTGTAAACATGCTTATTCTACAGCTTTTTGTATTTCTTGCCAAATAAAATATATTTATCAAACTAAGATGTTTTCCTATGCACCAGCGATCAATCATGCCTATTAACACTGTAAGATAGAGAATCTTCAATGTACTGTTAATCTACCAAGTTTTAGCATTTATTAATAGTTTTAAACTACTATTAGTTTATCGACTTTTTGTATATAATTAATTATTACCAACTTAAATATAGCGGTAAAGATGGGTACGTAAATCAAAAGCAGGTTCATTGCCTTGGGGTTTATGGCGGATATGCTTTGGTTGGGGAAGCGGAAATTCATTCAAATTAACTTTGTGGCTAAATTGAGATAAGCACTCCTGTATTTGGCGGTCGCAGGCTGCTATCTGAGTTTGATAAACATCGTAAAGTTGTAGTTCTTGTTGGAGTACAAAGACATGCTCACTGCGATAATCACATACCCCCGTTGATTCCATTGCTACAGTTTTTATTTACTCCACAAAGAGCCAACCAATCAGCTAGAGCATACAGGTGATATGAGGATGGAAGCAATAACTATTAGCCAGCGTTGAGCGATCGACCATTTAACAATATAATCAAGCATTTTTAAACGTTTAAGTGATGTCTGCTTGCTGTGCAGCTAAGTAAGTTTAAAGATCAAGTACTTTACCTACTCTCCCAAATGAAGATGAAATTTTTAGCTTTAACTTAAAGTTTCCCCACGTCTGTTCCTTCGGAAAGCGCGAGATGAATTTTTGGGCATTGTTACTAAACCATCAACAGTCAATTTAATTCGCAATTGGTAATTCCAAATTGTTTCGGTTAGTAAAGCGATCGCTCAAAAGACTAAAAACACATCGATAAGCCAACAAAGGGCTGAAAGTTATCCGCAGCCTGCGTTAAAACGGGATATGTTTTTTGATATGATATATCAAGATAATTGCTGGATAAAAGTTTTTTTGATATGAAGTTTTGTAAAAGCTTATAGCTGCCTGCATATTTTTTTGGGATGAGCCGTATTATAAATAACTAGCAGGTAACAATTCAACTTGTAAAAAAAAGTAATAAAGGGAAGTGAGCAAAAACTTTCTGTATTTTTCCGAAATACCACCGATAGGTACTGTAGAGAATTAACAAGAAATCTTAAAAGAGCAATGCAAGTGAAACAAGATGAAATAAAAAAGATATGCAATAGTTTTTGGAGTAACAAAGAGCAAAAAAATCTTTCTCGTATTCTTGTTATTTCACATTTATGGAGCCAAAACGATTTTTATATCCATTGGAGCAACAATTAAAGTTTTGCCAGCTTGAGACTGAAGTAGATTTTCTGTTGCAGCAGATGCAGGATATCAACCAGAATCTATCCTTATCAAATAAGAATCCTGCTTTGCCAGTGAACTTAAACCGAGGAAAACAAGTACTCAACTACTTGTCTAAATAGCTATTATTTAGTGTTTTTCACCATTGAGATGAACAACAGTTAACTGCATATTCACTTGTATTCAAGGGGTAAAATAGTGTACATAAATCCGTTTTCTCACAAGAAAACAATCCTGCTGACTGGTGCATCAGGAGTAGTTGGTCAAGCTTTATTAGCTCGAATGAATGCACATTCGATTATTTGTCTAACCTACAAGAAGCGAATCACAAATTCAGGTGTCAGTACCATTCCTTGTGACATTTCATTGCCTCAGCTTGGTCTTAGTCAGACACAGCTAAAAGATGTAGCAAAGTGCATTGACTGTATTGTGCATTCAGCGGCGGTTACTGATTTTGGTGAATCAGATGAATTGATTCATCGCACAAACGTAAGGGGCTTGGAAAATATGCTGGAATTGGCAGCGATCGCACAAGTTCCCTTTTACTATATCAGCACAGCTTTTATCCGTCCTCACCAACGCAAAGATGCGCCTTCAGAACATACATACACTATCTCGAAACGAGAAGGAGAACGGTTAGTTAGAGAAAGTGGACTGCCCCACGCAATTATTCGTCCCTCCATTGTGATTGGCGATTCTACGTCAGGTGAAATTGCACGTTTTCAGGGCATTTATAACATCATAAGTTCGCTTTTTAGAGGTTTTTTGCCTATCCTGCCCATGCTACCGCACGCATATATAGATTTTATTCCTCAAGATGTTGTTGCTAACGCCGTTGCAGCAATAATTGAGCATGACTGCGTGGCAAGCGAATATTGGATCACCTCTGGAAATAGAGCCTTGACAGTACGCCAAATAGCAGATTTAATTGCAGAATTTGGCAAAACTCAAGGTATAGAGATTAACATACCACGCATGGTCAGCCCTGACATTGTAGATCGTCTGATCCGTCCCGCTTTTATGTCAGAGTTACCAAAATCCGTCAAAAAAGGTTTTGACTGGTTTGCTCAAGTCGCGCCCTACTTGTGTAATGAGGAACCTTTCCCCACCTCATTACAAGAGATGGAAACTGGCTTTGGCATAGCACCACTGCCCAATTTGGAAATGGCTTTAACCCATAGCCTCGAATACTGGGCTAATGAAACAAAAGTCTGCTCTGGTAAAAAAGCTAAGAAAGACCGTGCCCAACTTGCTAAATGTGAATGTTGACATAGTATGCTAATCAACAACCTAGCCTTGCAACACGGTTTGAATACATATAGCACCATTTTATCTGATGCCAAAGCATTTTTGGCATTGTTGCAGGAAGAACAAGTAATTCAAGAATCGTACTTAAATCGATTTGCGGAAATAGAAAGCAAGGTAGAACAAACTGGAACTTATTGGCAAAGCTTTGATGAACTAGCTTACGGAGCAAAATTGGCATGGCGTAATAGCATCCGATGCGTGGGACGTAGCTACTGGAACTCACTAGAAGTTCGCGATCGCCGCAGCTTGAATCAAGCCGAAGAAGTATTCGAGGCTAGGGTTGAACATCTGCGGTTATCCAATACCTTTAGTAGAAATGGCATTACTAGAACATCAAAATCAGAGCCACAAAACGCAAGTTAAACCACATCTTCAAGTTAATTAATCTATTTAGAAATTGAAGTGAAATGAAAGAAAGCCAACAAATACTTGGAAGTGTAGAAACATACCCAGATTCACATCAAGCAGCCAAGTTTAGACAGCTGGTGATCCAAGGACAAAAAAGACACATTAATAAGTCACTTGCCAAGCTAGCGGAATTAATGGGTACTCATGTTGAGGTTAGTTCTTCTGGAAACTACGTTTTTGATGAACGCGGACAGAAGTATTTAGCTTGTGGTGGTTACGGTGTCTTCACCATCGGTCACTGTCATCCTACTGTCATCGAGGCGGTGAAAGCACAACTGGAGCGTCATCCATTATCAACTCGTGCGCTTTTAAATGCCGAACAAGCTTCAGCGGCGGAAACTCTAGCCTCAGTTACCCCCAAGGGTTTAGATTATGTATATTTCGGTAACTCGGGTGCGGAAGCCACAGAAGCCGGTCTCAAGCTAGCGCGTCTATCTGGCAAACGCAAGCTAATTGCAATGCAAGGGGGCTTCCACGGTAAGACATTGGGAGCGTTAAGTGTCACAAGTCGTGCAGCCTTTCGCTTGCCTTTCCAGCCTCTGCTTCCAGAAGTCGAATTTATCCCCTTTGCAGATCCAAAAGCCCTGGAAAATATACTTTCTCATAACGGTCATGAATGCTGTGTTATTTTAGAACCTATCCAAGCAGAAGGCGGTGTTATCATTCCTTATGAAGGCTACTTGCGAGATGTAGAAAGGCTCTGCCGCAAGCATGGAGCATTTTTGATTCTCGATGAAATTCAAACGGGACTTGCACGCCTGGGAACCTGGTGGGGAGCAGACAGAGAACAGGTAGTTCCTGATGTTCTGCTGGTGGGGAAGGCTTTAAGTGGAGGAGTTATACCTGTTAGCGCTGCGGTTGCTTCTGCCCAAGCTTATGAAAGGCTTAATCAAGATCCTTTATTGCACACTTCGACTTTTGCAGGTAATCCTCTGGCCACAGTTGCCGCACGAGCAGCAATTAACGTAATTAAAAACGAGAATATTGTATCCAGAGCCAAAGAACTAGGTGAAAAATTATTTGTTGAAGTGCAGAAAATTGTTGGCGAAATGTGTCCTCATCTAGTTCGAGAAGTTCGCGGTATTGGACTGTTGATTGGCATTGAATTTGAAGCTGATTATTTGGCTGGTGACTTCATGTTTGAACTCATGCACAGAAATGTGCTGGTCTCCTATTCACTTAACGCTCACCGCGTTGTCAGATTGACACCACCAGCAACTCTGAATGAGTCAGATATTGATTGGCTGCTAACTGCAATTTCAGACAGCGCGATCGCACTTTCTAAACGTAACCCATCTTTAAACATTGTTAATTCATAAAGGATATTTTACTAATGCAGTACCTAGAGATTATTGCTAAAATTCACCATCGCAGTGCTGAAGAAATTTATTCAATTCTCTGCGACTTCGATTCATACCCAAACAACAGTCAAGCTGTACATAGCATCACCAGTCAAGTACTATCTGACGGACGGACTGTTTCTACTTGGGAAGTTGACTTTCGTGGCGGTGTGATGTCTTGGACAGAAGAAGATTTATTTGATGCCTCAAATTATACAATTAGCTTCAATCAGATTGAAGGGGATGTTGAACACTTCTCTGGACAGTGGAAAGCTCAAAATCAAAAAGATAGTTGCCTGATATTGTTTTTAGCTGAGTTTGACATGGGTATTCCCTCTTTAAGTCAAATTCTTGATCCCATTGCCATACAGGCACTACAGGAAAATATCATAGCAATTATTAGGGGTTTATTTGGTGAAGAAGTGGAATTTTTACCAGTTAAAGTTACTTCATCAGAAACACAAGCACCTGACAAACTTGCAGTTGCATAAGTTGAATAAATAGGAATCATCACCTTATTTTGATAGTTGCAGATTGGTTCTGTAACTATCAAAATATAAAAATAGTTCTGTTTAACTTGAAATCTATTTCTGTTATAGAGATGGTACAAATAAATGACGAAAGCTATTGACTGCTTAATTAAAAGTGAGAGTATTTACTCTTATAAACTGTACAACTCAATTATTGACGTAGATTTAGATGATTGGAAGCAAGTTTGTCAGACAAGTGATTCTAATATTTATATGGATATTAGATTATTATTGATAATTGAAAAAACTATGGCGGACTTTGGCAAATTCTGGTACATCATTTTTTATGACCAAAATTGCAACCCATCTGCATGTACCAGTCTATCTACATTTAAAACTGACTTAGGAGTTGTTGCGGGTAAAGGTACTAAAGAATTTATTACTCATGTCAGACAATTGCTGCCGTCGTTTTTATATTTAAATGTTCTTTTTTGTGGTTTACCTATTTCTATTGGTAAGAACCATTTAATTTTTGAGAAAAATGCTAATCAGCAGTTGATTATCAAATTGCTTGATAATATTATGAATACTATTGCAGCTCAAGAAAAAACTAAGCTGACTATTTACAAAGAATTTACCTCTCAAGAATGCTATCAGCTAGATATACTGGTACAGCTTAATTATCTCAAAGGAGAAAGTTTACCTATGCATAGTTTTAAGGCAAAGTTTGCTAATTTTTCGGAATACTGCGCTGCTTTAAAGTCCCACTATCGCAATGATATTAAAAGGTCAAAACGCAAATTTGAAAAAACTGGTCTTCGTATTGTTCAGTTGAAAGATACAGAAAAAGTTTTGCAAGTCTATACTCCAGAAATACATCAACTATATGAAGCAGTTGTTCAAAAATCTGAAAATAAACTGGAAACTCTGCCTATAAGTTTTTTCAGAGAGTTAGCAATTAATTTCCCTGGGCAATTAATTTTCACTCTTGTTTATAAGGATGATAAGATAGTGGCATTCAATTGTTCTCTTTGTACGCAATCAAGTGTTCATTACCTATTTTGCGGGTTAGATTACAGTCTAAACGCAGAGTCAGACCTGTATTTCAATTTAATGTATGCTGCTTTAGATGAAGCGTTGAAACAGAATGTACCAAAAATTGACTTTGGTCAAACAGCAGACACATTCAAAGCTAGACTAGGCTCCTACCAAACGCCACTCTATATGTATATAAAAGGTACGGGATATCTACTTAATTGGATTATTCGTAAGAGTTTCTATATTCTATTTCCTAATCCGGTCTTAGTTCCGTCATACAACATTTATAAACTGTAGTCCCCTTTCTGCCTCTAATAAATATTTCACAGTAAATAGGAGTTTTACAGGTGAATTTTCTCAAACCAGAACGAACAATCCTGACAAAGTTTTTGCCAGACCTTGATGAAAAACTGGCACAAATTCCTCTATTGGAAATGGAAAAGCCACAAAATCCAGCCATAAAAATATTTCGTGAACTTGGTGGCCCTGGTTTATTAATTCCAACCAAGTATAAGGGTTTGGGAGCAACTCCTGTGGAAGCTGTTCGGATTCAAAGAGCGATCGCCAGCCGTGCGCCTTCGCTGGCGATCGCCACGACGATGCATCATTTTTCAGTTGCAACCATCGTTGAGATGATCGCTCAAAGTTCAGGAACCGGCTTGGAGTGGATGTTACTTGAGGGAATTGCCAAACAAAATCTCTATGTAGCTTCTGGCTTTGCGGAAGGACGGACAGGTACAGGCATTCTTACTCCCAATATGCAGGTAAAACGAACAGCTGATGGTATAACAGTCAGTGGTAATAAAAAGCCTTGCAGCTTATCTGTATCAATGGATCTTCTCACTGCAAGTGTTTCTATTCCCAGCGAATCGGGAGACAATAGCAAATTAGCAGTCGTTATTATTCCGACAACAAATGCTCCAGGAATTGAACGTCGTCCCTTCTGGACAAATTCAGTGCTGGCTGGTGCAGAAAGCGACGAAATTATTCTTCACGATGTCAAAGTTCCAGAACAGCTTATTTCCTATACAGGCAATGCCGAAAATTTAGATTATATCCAAACAAGAGGCTTTCTTTGGTTTGAAATGCTAATTTCTGCATCTTACCTGGGTATCGCTAGTGCTTTAGTAGAACGAACCATAGCAGCTGGTAAAGGTACGCCTTCTGAGCGGACAATTTTAGCCATTGAAGTTGAGGGAGCAATGGCTGCATTAGAAGGGCTAGCCCAGTCAATGATAGTCAGCGACAGCAACCAAGGTAGCGATCAACTAGCACGGGCGCTATTTGTGCGTTATGCAGTGCAAGGTGCTATAGAACGTGTTACTGCTCATGCTGTGGAGTTATTAGGGGGTATGGCATTTATAAGTTCACCCGAAGTTGCTTACCTATTTACTGCTTCCCGTCCACTAGCATTTCACCCTCCTTCACGCCTGAGTATCTCACCGGGTTTAGATAAATACTTAGCAGGAGAAACTTTGCTCATTCAATAAGGTGATTTTCGGTGAAAAAATTACCGGGATGTTGGCTAAACTTCCTATAAGTAAATGGGATGCCTCGCTTGAATTGGTAAATTTTTTCTCAGAAACCGCCTAAGTTAATCTCTGTTCTCTCTCATATTGCAAAAAAAAGCTGAAGTTATGACTCATTTTGGCATTCTCTGTCCCGCAAAAACTGGTCAACTCAACACAATGCTACCTTTGGGACGCGAACTGCAAGGACGCGGACATCGCGTAACCCTGTTTGGAAGTGCAGAGGACTTTTTAGATATTCCCTTCATTACAGTATGCAGTGCCTTACCGATCAATCAAGAAGACGGCGTTCCGCCCTTTGTAACATCTTGGAGCTATAACCCTGCATACTGTTCTTGAGTCGTTAAACAATGGAGTGCCAATGGTTGCTATTCACATTACCAGCGATCAGCCAGGTACAGCAGCTCGTCTGGCTTGGACAGGAGCAGGATTCGCGATACCCCTAGCCCGATTAAGCGTTTCTAGGCTGCGAGTTACCATACAAGAAGTGTTAAGCCAAGACTCCTACAAAAACAGTGCATCTAGCTTACAAGAAGCAATTCAACGCGCAGGTGGAGTTAGACGAGCAGCTGACATTGTGGAACTTGCCATATCTCAGGAAAAGCCTGTTTTGGCAACAGGATGAAATTTAGCGATCGCTTGATTTCATCCTGTGTGAATTTTGTTTGTTAATAACTTTTACTGGACTCGTGTGCCTAACAGTTTTTTGGTGAGTAATCAGGAGTTAATAATGCAAAGAATTGCTTTATTTAATATAGAATGCTATTCTTCAAGTGAAGCTATCATCAGCTTTATTGAAGAACATCATGACAAAATAGAAATTGTCGTTACTACTGATAGATATAGTAGTAAACATGGGAATTTACTTCAGCAAATTATTACTAACTATCGCAGATCTGGTTTTGATTTTGTAATTTATTTAACTTACAATTTTATTTTTTATTTCTGGCTGATCTACCTATCTCAATTATTTGCATTAATCACTGGTTGCAAAAGAAAGCACTTTACCATATCTGAAATCTGCCATAAGTATCAAATTCATCACGTTAAAACATCAAATATAAATGGTAAAGATGTTGTTGCTGAATTAAAACAAGCCAATCTTGATTTAATCGTGATATATTTCTTCGACCAAATTATCAAACAGCAAATCATCCAAATACCCAAAAAAGCAGTTATTAATGTACACGCAGCACTTTTACCGGAATGTAAGGGCTTGTTTCCAGTTTTATACTCTGCTTTTAAAAATGATAGGAAGTTTGGTATAACAATCCATGAAATTGTAGATACTTCTATTGATTCAGGAGAAATACTTGCACAAGAAAAATTAGAAGTTGACAATACTGATTATAGTATTTTAACCTTAGATAAATTAGTTAATAATCAAGGCATTGGCTTATTAAGTAGTGTTATCAATAATTTTGATTATTATTATTTAAAACGAACTCCTCAAATTATAGGTGGTTCGTACTTTTCATTTCCTACCCAAAGTGATATAAAAAGTGTCCAAAGCCAGGGTTTTACTCTAGTTAGTTTTCAAGAGTTTGTCAGTGATTTTATCGAGTAAACTTGAGCTTCAACAATAAAATGAATATGCAGGACTCAAAAGTGATGGAACAGCCATTTTTTAAGTCCAAAAAGTGGTGGGTAATTCTCTTCCTTAGTGTCACTACCTCAGTTATTAGCACGGCTACTATTTATAGTCTTCTTCATTCCCAACCTGTTCAGCAAAATCCCTCATCCGCTTCCTTAGCAACTACTCCTCCTACCAATACCGTTAGTGCCAGAGGACGCGTAGAACCACAAGGTGAAGTTATTCGCCTGTCTGCTTCCACTTCTCTGGAAACTGTTAAAATTCATAAACTTTTAGTGAAAGAGGGAGATAAAGTTACCTCCAATCAAGTAATTGCCATCCTAGATAATTATAATCGTCTTACAGCTGCTTTAAAACAAGCTAAACAACAAGTAAAAGTTGCTCAAGCTAATTTAGCTAAGGTAGAAGCTGGGGCAAAAACTGGAGAAATTAATGCTCAACAAGCAACTATTGCCCGCCTGCAAGCACAACTATTTGGTGAAACAAAGACTCAACAAGCAACTATTGCTCGCTTCCAAGCCCAACTATTAGGGGAGAGAAGGACTCAACAAGCAAGCATTGCTCGTCTACAAGCCCAGTTAAGCAATGCTCAAACAGAATTTGGACGCTTTCAGATGTTATACAAAGAAGGTGCGGTTGAAGCTTCTAAATTTGATAGCAAGCGTTTGGAATTAGAAACTGCTAGGGAGCAATTGAATGAAGCAAAGGCTAGTCTAAATCAAACCGAGGAAACCTTACAACAGCAAATCAACGAGGCTAGATCCACTCTTAAGCAAACAGAAGAGACTTTGCAACAGCAAATCAACGAAGCGAAAGCAACTTTAGACCAAATCGCTGAGGTTCGTCCCACTGATGTGCAAGCAGCTCAAGCAGAGATAGAAAGTGCAGAAGCTGCTGTAGAAAAAGCTCAAGCAGACCAGGAATTAACTTATGTGCGCGCACCCAAGATCGGTCAAATTTTAAAAATTTATACTTTTCCTGGAGAAATTGTTGGCAACGAAGGAATTGCAGATATGGGTCAAACAGACCAGATGTACGTAGTTGCTGAAGTATATGAAACTGATGTTAATCAAGTACGAATCGGTCAGCAAGCCAAGATTACTAGTGAAGCTTTTTCTGGAGAACTACATGGAAAGGTCACTCAAGTTGGCTTACAAGTAAAAAAACAAGCAACTTTTAGTACTGATCCCGTTGCTGATGTAGACCGTAGAGTTGTCGAAGTTAAAATTCGTCTTAATCCAAAAGATGCCAAGCAAGTTAGAAGTTTAACCAATTTACAAGTAGAAGTCATCATGATCGTAAAAAAATCTTAAATAGTATTAGTCATCATGTCTAAAATACGTTTAGCTTGGTTACAACTTACCCGCGAAAAATCTCGCATGATTGTTGCTATGGCGGGTATTAGTTTTTCCAATATTCTCATGTTTATGCAGTTAGGATTTGAGGGTGCGCTTTATGATAGTGCTGCACGCTTCCATACCACTTTAAAAGCGGACTTGGTGATGATTAGTCCCCGTTCTAAGTCTCTTGCTTATATGAGACAGTTTTCTTCACGTCGTCTCTATCAAGTATCGGGCTTTGAAGGGGTTAATTCTGTCAGCCCTGTTTATGTCGATTTTGCTGATTGGAAAAATCCAGCTAATGCTGATTATCGAGCCATATTTGTATTCGGTTTTGAACCTGAAAAACCAGTATTTAACTTACCAGAAGTTAATCAAAATTTCAATAAATTAAAATTGCCTGATACTTTTCTGTTTGACCGTTCTTCCCGTTCTGAATATGGGACAATTGCTGCACAATTTGAGCGAGACAAACAGGTAATAACAGAAATTAGTAACTACAGAATTAAAACTGTTGGCTTGTTTACTCTTGGGCCTTCCTTTGCGGCAGATGGAAATTTAATCACCAGTGACCAAAATTTCTTGCGTTTGTTTAAAAATCGTCGTGATGGAGAAATTGATATTGGCTTAATTACTCTCAAACCTGGTGTAGATCAACAAAGAACACTGAATAATTTAGTTGCTAAACTGCCTAAAGATGTTAGATTACTTACTTACCAAGAATTCATCGAGTTTGAAAAAGAATATTGGCGTACAAGTACACCGATTGGCTTTATGTTTGCACTCGGTACAGGGATGGGATTTGTAGTTGGTATAATTATTGTGTATCAAATCCTTTTCACAGATGTCAACGAACATTTAGCCGAGTACGCCACCCTCAAGGCTATGGGGTTCACAGATAATTATTTATTGCGTGTTGTTTTTCAAGAAGCTTTAATTTTAGCAATTTTTGGCTATATTCCTGGTTTAGGCATTTCTTTTGGTTTATATGAATTGACCAAAGCTGCAACTTTTTTACCAATTTTTATGAGTGTTAGTCGTTCTGCATTTGTTTTAGGTTTGACAATCTTAATGTGTACTATTTCTGGCGCGATCGCTGTACGTAAATTGAGAGCAGCAGATCCAGCAGATATTTTTTAGTGGTATAAGAGATATTTCTACTTTATTGACAAATGTTACAACAAAACTCTATTATTTCTATTCAAAATCTCAATCACTACTTTGGTCAAGGGGCATTACAAAAACAGATTTTATTTGACATAAACCTAGAAATTTACCCTAGCGAAGTAGTTATTTTGATGGGGCAGTCAGGCTCAGGTAAAACAACCCTGCTCACTTTGATGGGAGGCTTGCGGTCTGTCCAAGAAGGAAGACTCAAAGTTTTAGGACATGAATTGTACAAAGCTAACGATCAGCAATTAGTGCAAATTCGACGAAATATTGGCTATATC
Source organism: Nostocales cyanobacterium LEGE 12452 (assembly GCA_015206945.1). GTDB lineage: Bacteria > Cyanobacteriota > Cyanobacteriia > Cyanobacteriales > Nostocaceae > Nostoc. The sequence continues at coordinate 39,250 of JADEXV010000044.1, forward strand.
TTTCAGGCTCACAATTTACTGCGATTTTTGAGCGCTTGCCAGAATGTTCAAATGTCATTGGAACTCCATAAAGAATTTGATAGTCAAGAAGCTAAAGCTAAATCCGAAGCTATGCTGAAAGCTGTTGGCTTGGGACATAGAGTGAATTACTATCCTGATGATTTATCTGGTGGACAGAAACAAAGAGTTGCTGTTGCTCGTGCTTTGGTAAGTCATCCGAAACTGGTTTTAGCTGATGAACCCACTGCTGCTTTGGATAGTAAATCAGGTCGGGATGTAGTAGAACTCATGCAGCGTCTGGCTAAGGAGCAGGGTTGTGCTGTTTTAATGGTTACTCACGACAATCGCATTCTTGATATTGCTGACCGCATCATTCATATGGAGGATGGACATTTGGTAGATTGTTAGGACTGAGGATTACTATTTGCATACTTGTGTAATCAATGAATACTGTGGACTGAAGAATTACCTCTTTCGGTGTAGACCAGCAATTTTAGGCCAAACAGGAGAAGTGGGAGAACAGGGCAAACGCATCTTATCTACTAATAAAAACTAAGGAAGATTTCAAAATGATATAGATAATTGTAAAATTTGATGAAATGATAAATAAAATAAATCAAATATTTTTCAATATGTGAATTAGCTTA
>JADEXV010000418.1 GCA_015206945.1 Nostocales cyanobacterium LEGE 12452
CTGATTGAGATGTTTTTCTCAAGATGTGCTGCAACTATTTTTTCTCGAAGATCGACAGAGTAAGACTTCATTTAAAAGTATTTATATTTTAATCCAGTGTACCTCATAATAGACGCAAGTGCTGTATGACCCCTTGTGATTTAGAGGAACAAATGCGATTTTATATTAAAGATACAAAAATTCTATTGCTGCTTTAAGTAAATACAGCAGTTAACAAGTTAGTTAAGTACACATTTTCAACTCAAAAACTACATACATGATATATAGAAAATTCATGCATATCTTTAGTAAAAATATGCATGAATTTAAACTTAGTTTATAGTTGTCACTGTCAGATTACGAGAGACTGTTTTTCTATCAACTCTTTTTTTATTCTGCTTTAATTTTTTTGACCTTCGATTCTATATACGAACACTAAAAAGATGAGTAATACTTGTATCCTTCCTAACAATTTAGTTTTAGAGTCTCCTTCAATAGTTAACTCAATTATATTAGGGACTTTAGAACAAGCTGTAACAAGTAACAAGATTTATCCGTCTGAGGCTTATCTGGATCAGGTAGCGCGACTTAACTTAACTTAACAGATAATGCTCGATTTTCAATTTCGCAGAATTCGATCGCCTTTATAGATAAAACTGTTCCAGATTACGAATCGTTGGTGCGAGGAGTGTTTGAAGGCACTGAAGTAGTATTGATCGCTCCTGATTGCGATGGGGTGAGACAAATTACGGCAGTGTTGGCTGGGCGAGTGGGCGTAACTTCTGTACATTTAGTCTCCCACGGAATTCCAGGGAAAATTCAGTTAGGTAATGTTTACTTAAGTGTTGAAGCGATCGCTCAATATGCCGTAGATATACAGCAGTGGTCTGCTGCACTGGCAACAGAGGCAGAATTAGTGATTTACGGCTGCGAAGTCGCACAAGGTAAATTAGGCAAATCTTTAATCTGGCAATTGAGCGAACTAACGGGTGCAACAGTGACTGCTTCTGATACGAAAACTGGCAGTGTTGCATTGGGAGGCGATTGGAATTTAGCTGTTCTTCGCCAACTAATTTAACGAATGTTAATGGTACTCTCTACTTCCAGGCATATACTCCAACTAATGGCTATGAATTGTGGAAGATTGACCCCACCACCGGAACCCTAGTCTTATTGATATCGTTTCTGGTAGCGGTAGTTCTTATCCCAGCAACTTAATTAATGTCAATGGTACTCTCTATTTCCAAGCATATACATCAGCTATAGGTTATGAGCTATGGAAGCTAAATCCTGCCAATGATTTACCAGTTCTGATAAGTGATCTTTACCCACTAAGCAACAGTATTAATACGCAAAAAAGCAACAATTTAGGCACTTGCCAATAAAAATCAGTCTAGGCGAGAAAGTGTCGGGCTGGGCTTGAAAACCATGCAAAAAAATGGGAATGATTTGACTGCAATCCTTAGAAAGAAGCGATCGATGCTAATTGTCTCTAGTTTGCTCCCTATATGTTTGAATTTTTTACAATCTTCCTGATCTTCTCATCTTCTATTTAGTCCAGCAAAGGAAAATTAATATATGAACCCTATTAAATCTAACCATGTCCTGCCGCTCAATCAAACGCTATTACTGGCACTAGAAGGAGTGGAGGAATATCTTAAGGAATTTGCCGGTAGTCCAGAGTTCATCGACAAGATGCGCTTGGCGTTTGGAGAAACTTTTGAAGTCGAAATTGCCTTCAACTTAGCGCAGGCTTGGCAGAATCAGGATTTTAGCGTTATTCCAACCATTGAATTCCTCTCTTCGGAACAATTGCATGGGGCAAATGGGGCGTATGCTGCGGCGACGGGGAGGATTTATCTGTCGGAGGAGTTTGTCACGCAGCATCAGGAGGATTCAGAGATCATTATCAATCTGGTGCTAGAGGAGGTTGGACATCGGGTGGATGGGTTGCTCAATACTGTGGATAGTGGGGGGGATGAGGGGGCGATTTTTGCCGCGTTGGTGCAAGGGGAAAGCCTGTCCGACGAAATTCTACGGACTTTGAAGTTAGAAGATGACAGAGAAATTATCATTTTGAATGGACAGTCGATAACCGTTGAGCAACAGAATTTTACTGGAGATGCGGAAAATAATAATATTACGGGAACAATTGGGGATGATTTGATTGAGGGGTTAGGAGGCAACGATAACCTCAATGGGGGAACAGGAAATGACACCCTAGATGGCGGTACTGGCAACGATGTCCTCAATGGCGGCTTAGGAAATAACGTTTACCTATTCGGTAAAGGAGATGGACAAGACCTCATCCAGCTATTTAACGACACTACAGTCGGCAAGCTTAACACTTTGCAGTTCAAGTCTGGGGTACTACCGAGTGAAGTGGTAGTCAAGCAGGTTTACGACAACCAATCTGGTAGTAACACGGCGTTGGAATTGAGCATTGCTGGTACGACTGACAAAATTACTGTCAACTATTTCTTTATTAACGATAACCCAGCCAATCAATATAACCCAGCGCAGCAAGTCAAGTTTGCTGATGGTACAACTTGGGATTTGGCGACTATTTTAACAAAATTGTTTGCTGGCACAGATGGTGGAGACGCACTCAACGGCACTATCAACGACGATATTATTAATGGCGCAGCAGGCAATGATAATTTGTCTGGACGTGCAGGTAATGATACCCTCAATGGTGGCGATGGTAATGACATCCTCAACGGTGGCGACGGTAACGACAATCTTGATGGCGGTACTGGTAACGATATCCTCAATGGCGGCTTAGGAAATAACGTTTACTTATTTGGTAAAGGCGATGGACAAGACCTAATCCAGTTATTTAGCGACACCACAGTTGGCAAGCTTAACACTGTGCAGTTCAAGTCTGGGGTACTACCAAGTGAAGTGGTAGTCAAGCAGGTTTACGACAACCAATCTGGTAGTAACACGGCGTTGGAATTGAGCATTGCTGGTACGACTGACAAAATCACCATCAACTATTTCTTCTACACGGATAACCCAGCTAATCAATATAATCCAGTGCAGCAAGTAAAATTTGCTGATGGGACAACTTGGAATATTGCAACTATCTTAACAAAACTGTTTACTGCTACAGAAGGTGGGGACACATTCAACGGTACTACTAACGACGATATCATTAATGGCGGAGGTGGTAATGACACCCTGTTTGGACGTGCAGGAAATGATACGCTCAACGGTGGTGATGGCAACGACATCCTCAATGGTGAAGCAGGAAATGACACTTTAGACGGTGGTGCAGGTAACGATGCCCTGAGTGGAGGAACAGGAAACAACGTTTACCTATTTGGTAGAGGAGATGGACAAGACACCATCAACCCCTACAGTGACAGTACAGCCGGAAAACTTAACACTTTGCAATTCAAAGCAGGTGTATTACCTTCAGAAGTGATAGTCAAGCAGGTATATGACAATTATTATGGCTATCAAGCATTGCAATTAACCATTGCCGGAACAACTGATAGTGTGACGGTGATTGGTTTCTTCTATGGCTATGACCCAAATCATCCCATTAACCCGCTACAACAAGTAACCTTTAACGATGGCACAGTTTGGAATCTGGCAACGTTAATAGCGAAAGCCTTATACCAATTTAATATGAAGCTGCATATAATAGAGGGAAGCAAACTTGATAAATTTGAATACTCATGAGCCGTCCTTTTGAGATTGAAATCGCAGAGAGCGAAGAAGAACTAAAAAAACGTCTGCAAA
>JADEXV010000045.1 GCA_015206945.1 Nostocales cyanobacterium LEGE 12452
GGGGGAAAAGTTCCAAGCTACGTCTGCAAGTATCAAAGCCTCATTAAAGGAGTTCAAAGCCTCATTAATGAGTATCAAAGCCTCATTAAAGGAGTTCAAAGACTCATTAAAGTTATAGTGACACTAACTTGCATTCTAAAACATATCTCCTCTGCTCCCCTGCTCCCCTGCTCCTCTGCCCCCTGCCTTCTTTGGTAAGCTGAAAGTTCGATCAAAAACTTTACAATAAAGGTTTGGCTGAGGTAGAAAATGAAAGTCGCAATTACTGGGGCAACAGGATTTGTCGGTAGTCGTTTGGTACAACGATTACAGGGGGAAGGTCATAAAACAGTAGTATTAACTCGGAATACCACTTTTGCTCAAAAGGTTTTTCCCTCTGAGGCTTTCCCTAATGTAGAAATTGTTGCCTATACACCAAATGCATCTGGCTCTTGGCAAAGTGTCATTGCTAGTTGTGATGGCGTAGTTAATTTGGCAGGAGAACCTATTGGTGAAGGACGCTGGACACCAGAACGGAAACAAGAAATCCTCAATAGCCGAAAGTTAGGTACACAAAAAATAGTTGAAGCAATAGCCAACGCTAACCCTAAACCATCTGTGTTAGTTAACGCTTCGGCTATTGGCTACTACGGCACCAGTGAAACGGCTACCTTTGATGAAACCAGTCTATCTGGTAACGATTTTCTTGCCCAAGTCTGCCAAGCCTGGGAAGCTGAAGCGAGAAAAGTAAAAGATGCTGGTGTGCGACTGGTAATTCTACGTTTTGGGATTGTTCTGGGCAATGGTGGTGCTTTAGGTAAAATGATTCCGCCTTTCAAACTCTTTGCTGGCGGGCCTATTGGCAGTGGTCGGCAGTGGTTCTCATGGATTCACGTAGACGATTTAGTTAACCTGATTTTGCAAGCTTTAACTAAACCGCAAATAGAAGGCGTATATAATGCCACTGCCCCTAACCCAGTTCGGATGGCAGATTTAAGCCAAGCTTTGGGACAAGTGATGAATCGACCTTCCTGGTTGCCTGTTCCTGCTTTTGCGATCGAGGCCCTTTTAGGAGACGGGGCGATAGTAGTTTTAGAAGGTCAGCAAGTTATCCCAAAACGAACTGTACAAACAGGTTTTGAGTACAAATATCCTACTTTGCAATCGGCATTAACACAAATTCTTAATTAAAAGGGAGTGAGGAGTAAGAATTTTAGATTTTGGATTTTAGATTGAAATTTAATCCAAAATCTCAAATCCAAAATCCAAAATTGAATTGCCCCATGCTTTTTTCTTTGACTATTGACTAGAAAGGAATTTTTTGGAAACCCAACTGATAATACCGCTGAGAATTGCACCGCCCATGAGAATGCCAATTGCGGGGTTAAACAAGGGTTGCCACAGTTGGTGCCACAAATCCAAACCCAGGTTTACTCCAGCGGCATCACCGATCGCAGCGATCGCTAACCAGCCAAAGCCAAACAAAACCAAAAAAACATCGGCGACTAAAACCATGTTTAGCCAATTTAACAATTTATCTTTCATGATTGGATTGGGTATTGGGCATCGGGGATTGGTCATTGGGCATTGGGTATTGGGCATTGGGAAGAGACAACCTAGAGAGTTACTTCAATAAATTCTCCCTTTTTCTGGTTGTCCCTAACCTCCAGTTCCCAGTTCCCAGTCCCCATCTTTTACTTTTCAAATAGCCAATTTTTGACTTTTGTCAAACTCTGCCAATCTGGTTTTCTACTTAAACCGTCCTCAATACTATTTTTTATTTCATCACTCCATTCTTCGTTGACAAAAATCAACTGCTGTGCTATATCAATGTGTTCCCGCAAGCCTTTTTGCTTTGTTTCCAGCATTGCTAAGGCGAGATTGATTCTAGCCTGGGGATCTTGTGGATTTAACTTTACTGCCTTCTGTCCAGCTTTGTAAGCCAAATTGGGTTTGTTATCGAGTAGATACAACCACGCTAAACAAACCCAAGCTGCACTGGTTTTAGGAGCGCGATCGCACACTTCTTTAAATACAGGGATTAAAGATTCTGCTGATTCTCCTGCTTTATAGCGTTCTAAACCTGTATCAAACAGGGATTCAACTGTTTGAGTCATAGTAAATTAATCATGAGTCATTAGTCATTGGTCAATTGTCATTTGTCTTTCGTCCAATAACCACGGACAAATGACAACTGACAATATTACACCCCAAATGACTTGCCGCAACCACAAGTTTGATTAGCATTGGGGTTAGTGAACTGGAAACCACCGCCAATCATGGCATCGCTGTAATCGAGCATTAAACCGTAGAGATATAACAAACTCTTGCGATCGCTGACAATTTTGAAGCCATCATAGTCAAAAACTTCATCGTCAGGAGTGATCTTGCTGGTATCTTCAAAATCCATCATGTAAGACATCCCAGAACAGCCACCCTGACGCACTCCTACCCGTAAGCAGAAATCTGTGCCTTGCTTGTCCCGGAGGGATTTGACCTGGTGCAATGCGGCTTCGCTCAACAGAATTCCGCGTTGTTGAGCCTGAATTGCTTGTGTCATCTGCTTTTCAACTCCTTAATTAGTATAAGCGTTACCCTATATCGGCTTGTTAATGCTTCTGGGTTGCTCGTTAAGTGTTTTTGTATTCATTCTAGCGGCTTAGATGTTGCTAGATACCAAATTGTAAACACTCCGTCAAAAGTAGCCAAAGATTTTTATTCTAGAATTAGAGACTCAATGTGTTTATACATTCGGTATTCTTAAAATTTAAGCCTTACGGCAGCAACAGAAGCAACCACCCTTCAGGTGCAGCCATAAAAATTTAATCCGAGGCTAGCTAGCCCCCAAAGTTTAGTTCCAAATTGCTTCTTTTGATCTCTATGACAAGTTTTAATCGCTCTACCAGTCGTCGGTTGAAGAAATTAACTCAAATTCCTTCTGTATGGGAGGGCGATCGCCGTCCATTGTCATCACCAAACCAGCTGTCAGACTCAGAGGCAAAGGGAGAATGCATTCTTTGGGTAGATTACTCCCAAGGTGTTGTTCGAGGAATGGACGTGGTAGCTTCAGATATTGGGCCAGAAGCAATAGTTCGCACCTTAATGCAAGCAATGGAACATCCTCAAAGTCCGGCAAGGCCTGCTAGACCCCAAAGAATTGTAGTCAAAGACCGCGAGATCCAATTTTACCTGCGGGGAGTACTGCAAGATTTGGATATCGCCATTGACTACGCACCAGAACTGCCTTTAATTGACGAACTATTTCGTGGATTTGCCGACATCCTCAATAGTCAAACCCCCGACTTACCCCCGCAGTATGCACAAATCTTGCGAGAGAAAGCATTTGCAATTTGGCAAGCAGCACCTTGGGAATTTTTGCAAGAACAGCAAATTTTGTCAATCGAGATTAATAAGTGGGATGTTGGCACACTCTACGCCTCAGTTATGGGAATGCTGGGAATGGAGTATGGGATTTTGTTTTATCGCTCAGAAGAGTCTTTAAAACAGTTTCGTGCCGCAGTTCTCACAGATGAAGAATCAACAGAGCATCTAGAAGAAGCGTTTCTCAAGCAAGATTGCTTGTTTCTCACTTTTGAGAGCGTTGACGAAACTGATGAAGATGACGATGAAGAAGATGATTTGGCGGATCTGCCATTATCAGAAATTGACCCTACTTTTGGTAATATTCACCCCTTAGAAGGGCTACGGTCTGTTTTGTATGATGAAGAAGCATTGGTAATCTTAGTTGCGATCGAAAGCCTCATCCGCTTTATTCGCGATCACCGTCGCCAACTTCATGAGGACGTTTTCCCTACCCTCAGCCGTCGCTATCGCATTTCTCTACCGCAGTCCGAAGAATCAACTAAATCAGTGCCTGTGACAGTCTCTACTATGCCGCAGTTAGCAGCAGAATTAGAGGAAATGGCAGGCTTTGGTATTGACGATCGCGAGATTGACAACGTTGATTTCCAATCATTGCGAGATGACTTGATACCAGAAGATTCCTTCCTCAGCTTAGGTGTAGTGTCCTGGGAAATGTTGGATTCTCTACGAAAGGGGGTCAGCTACCACCAGGCTAGTGAAATCAAACAAGTAGGTGACGGTTTGCCGGTGATTTTAATTCAAACTTCCCGGCCCAAAGCGAAGACTGTAATTGAAAGAATTGAAGCAGCAGGCGGACTGAGAGCAATTTGCTTTAATCCAGGTGCCGATCCTTTTGATGGCGATCGCTACGATCTGGGTTTATTACAAACTCAAAATGGCGAATTGTTTCTATTCGGAGAATTTTTAGATGAAGATCCGATTCATGTCGAAGCCCGAAAAAAATGGAATCAGCGGTGTAAAAATACTAAGGGCTACTGTGGCTTAATCATTGCCAAAGGACTAACGGGAGCATCCCGTGGCAATCCCCAGTTACGAGATATGATGGCTTTGTTTGAAGGGCGATCGCTTTCACCTAAAGATTTAGGTATTGGCACTCTCCAACTTATGCCCCAACTTCAATTTGAGTAATTGCATGAATAGCCACAATCCTGAATCTCAAATTATTGGTATGAGAAATTAAATTGATGTCTATTTGATTGATTAAAACTGCATTTTAGAGGAGAAAAGGTGAAGGCTTTGCCTTTTAATGTTTAGCCCTCTTCTATTTACCAACGGAGTGTTGATTCACCAATACTGAGTACTGCCTTACCCATAGCAAAACGTGGGGGTAGAGGCAGAGTGCTTCCGGCTCCACTCAGTCTTCGCAATCTGCGTACCTATCAGGGTGCGGCACTTTGTAATGAATAATCATGTATATGTCAATACTAGTACGTGACCAATCTTGAGAAGCTAACTTTACCTAAATTTCATGAAGTACCTGTATTTTCATAGTTTTCTAGTTATTTTATCTAAACTTTTTAAGTATAAATAGCTACAAAAAATAAAGATTTATCTACAAAGACTGTTTGAATCAAACCTAACCGATCCACTTAGATATTGGAATCTTTTTTTTAACAAGTTTTTGAGTTTAGCTTCCTGTTATATATCAATATCATTAAGCAAAAGTTCAGATAGTATGTTTTTCTTTGTAATTTTTTTATAAAGGATAAAAAATAGCTTTGGTAGTGTCTAAATGAAGATTATTTAAAGTGCGTAAATAATAGCTATAATGAACACAATGCCGAAAAAATTAAAAGATACGATTATTTATATGGGTATACTTACCAGATAAAAATAGTTGTAATAAAAATTTTATTGGCAGTAATTGATATCTTGGTTAGATATGAGAAAAATGTCTTATATAAAACTTATAATGCCCTACTTGGCTAAAAAGGATTTATATAACCTCCAGATAGATAAAGACGAAAAATCGTAAAAATATTGCTGCTTTCAAAGCAAGCTATATCGCTAGAAAGAAGATAAAAAGGATGCAATACTTTATTGCATTTTGACGATAATTTATTGTAAAACTATGAAGCAAAACTAAAATATTATTATCGGCAACAGTCAAGTAACATCACATATATTCTGGATTAATTCGTCTGTGTGAAATTACAGATGTTTTTGTCAAATTTTGCCAACATGCTTGGCAATTTACACTCAGTAGACTGAGCGTTGTCCCTTTTTTTCTGACTACTATATTGGCACCGAAAAGCAATCAGCTTGATCGAAGTAAGCCAAAATTACTAACACTTCAACTCGCTCTTAAGTTCTTGGTTACAGTATGGTTACAGATGGGTGTTTGTTTTAAAGCGATCGCTTATTTGGCTACTTTCTAAGTCACTATTCACGCCCTATACACACCACTCCAAACCGCCTGTAAACCAGCATTTCAGCATGATAATGATTCTGTAGTTTTCTTTTTTGGTGTTCTAGCAGATATTCTCTCAAAGTGAGTTTGGCGAACTTAGTTAAGAGAGAAGGTCAAATGCTTTCAATGGAGAATAACTTTGGAAATCTCCATTGAGTCAATTGTAGGTGTCTCGAATTCCTTTATAAAATTTCATTGTCAGGCTTTACTCATGCTGTTAGTAGGGTTATTATCTTCAAAAGCAACTATGTGCTATTTATGCTGTCACAATAGTAACAAATAAAGTGTAGTATTTTGATTTTTTTAGAAAATGATCAATCCTTTGCCAAAACAAACATTCTTAATATTAATGGTATTACTTGTTTCGTGAGACAAACTCTGATAACCTTATCGGTTCCCTCTTTAATTTAGACTCTTTCGACCAGCTAAATATACAGCAGATAGCATGATAATGACAAATAAAAAATGGGCAGTTAAACGCATAACAGTTAATCTCGCAACGCAGGAAGCGGAAAAACTAGAAAAATATTGCCAACAAACAGGTAGACCTGCAACTGATGTGATTCGTGAACTGATTAGAAGTTTGCCTGTCTCCAATGACAGTAAAGATGAAAACAACTAAGAAGTGACTTTCACAACTTATCCAGAAAACTGCTTTGCCACCAAAAAAATATCTCTGATACTTTTGAGAGTCCGCTGCTATGGACAAAAGTTTGTCTAGATGATACAGACGCGTTTTTATCGCGTCTGGTCATTTACCGGGACTAAAAGAAGTAATCAAAGAGTTTTTAGTATCGATATTGGCAAGCATTAATATGCTGCTAGAGTTGATATTAAGTAGCAAATTCCGACACCAACCCAGTTACAATCTGTAAAGAAACTGAAAAGGAACGACGGAATGCGTGTTGCAATCGTAGGTGCGGGACTGGCTGGGCTAGCAACCGCAGTGGATCTAGCTGATGCTGGTTGTGAAATAGAGATTTTTGAATCTCGTCCGTTTGTCGGCGGTAAAGTTGGCAGTTGGGTTGATGGAGATGGCAACCATCTAGAAATGGGGTTGCATGTATTTTTCGGGTGCTACTACCAACTATTTGACTTAATGAAAAAAGTGGGGGTGTTAGAAAACTTACGCCTCAAGGAACATACCCACACTTTTGTTAATAAAGGTGGGCGCACTGGTGCTTTAGATTTTCGTTTTATTACAGGTGCGCCTTTCAATGGGTTAAAGGCATTTTTCACTACTTCCCAACTATCGTTGCAGGATAAATTGCAAAATGCGATCGCTTTGGGTACTAGTCCGATAGTTCGCGGATTGGTAGACTTTAACGGGGCGATGAAAACTATCCGCAATTTAGATAAAGTTAGCTTTGCCGATTGGTTTCGCAGTCATGGTGGGAGTAATGGCAGCATCAAGCGGATGTGGAACCCCATTGCTTACGCATTGGGATTTATTGATTGCGAAAATATGTCTGCCCGTTGTATGTTGACCATATTTCAGCTATTTGCAGTTAGAACTGAAGCTTCAGTTTTGCGAATGCTGGAAGGTTCTCCATCTGAATATTTACACAAGCCGATTCTGGAATATCTGGAAGCTAGAGGCACCAAAATTTACACGCGCCGACAAGTTCGGGAAATTCAGTTTGCTGAGTCAGCTGAACAAACCCGTGTCACAGGTATAGTAGTTGCCCAAGGTGATACAGTAGAAATGATCGCAGCTGATGCTTACGTTTTTGCCTGTGATGTTCCAGGAATTCAACGCATCCTACCCCAGGAGTGGCGTAAGTGGTCAGAATTTGACAATATTTACAAACTGGATGCAGTGCCAGTGGCTACAGTGCAGTTACGCTTTGATGGTTGGGTAACAGAACTGAACGATGGAGAGCAACGCAAACAGCTAAACCATGCGGCTGGAATCGATAATTTACTTTACACAGCCGATGCTGACTTTTCTTGTTTTGCCGATTTAGCGTTGACTAGCCCTGCTGATTATTATCGCCCCGGACAGGGTTCATTGTTACAGCTAGTGCTGACACCGGGAGATCCGTTTATTGCCCAAAGCAATGAAGCGATCGCACAACATGTTCTCAAACAAGTCCATGAACTGTTTCCCTCGTCGCGGGAGCTAAATATGACTTGGTACAGTGTGGTAAAGCTTGCTCAGTCTCTCTACCGAGAAGCGCCAGGGATGGATGCGTATCGTCCCAATCAAAAAACACCAGTAGATAATTTCTTCCTTGCAGGCAGTTATACTCAGCAAGACTACATCGACAGCATGGAAGGTGCTACTATTTCTGGACGGCGGGCGGCAAAAGTGATTTTGGAGAGTTTAAAGAAATAACGTAGACACGCAGTGGCTTGCCCCAGGCTACTCCAAAGGGTGCAAAGAACGCAATCGCAAAGCATCTCGTAGAGAAGGAAAAAGAGAAATGCCAGACTGGTTAGAGCATACTGTGCAGGTAGAAGTAGAGGCTCCCATAGATTTAGTATGGAGCCTCTGGTCTGATTTAGAGCAAATGCCCCGGTGGATGAAGTGGATTGATTCGGTGAAAATTCCGCCAGATAATCCAGATATATCTCTTTGGAAATTAAAAACTGGCAGTCTAGAATTTACTTGGCAATCCCGAATTCTCAAAGTTATTCCTAACCAAATTATCCAATGGGAATCTGTTGATGGTTTGCCGAATCAGGGAGCGATTCGCTTTTACGATCGCCACAATAGTAGCATTGTGAAAATGACTATTTCCTATGCTATCCCCGGCATTCTTGGCAAAATTATGGATAACTTATTTTTGGGACGGATAGTTGAATCAACGATTCAAGCTGATTTGGAAAGGTTTAAAGAATACGCGCTGAATGTTAAAGCTAATTGATATAGATAGCAAAAACAGGCAGTAGGAAACAAACTTTAAAAGTTCCTTTCTTGCTGTCTGATGGAAAAATAAGGATTTTTAAGGGTTAGAGAATGTTCTATCTTACACCATTATAAAGTCGTTGTGGTTACGATTGTAACACTCTGCACATTGTTATCAGAAACTTGTGTAAGATGGCTTAAAGTTGCTAGCAATAGAACACAAAACTTTATTAATTGCTAAAGGTATATCATCGGGAACATCAATATATTCAGTACATATATTTTCATTTTTAAGATTCCTTCCAAAACTATCACAATAAATAACAATCCTTACACCTGTAGGACTGTTTATAGAACTATTTTCAATATGTAACTCATAAATATCAGTTTCATCAAAACTCTCATCAGTAGTCTCATAAATTGAATAAAATTTTACTGGAACATCAAAACTTAGGATTCCTGTATCGACATAGTTGATACGATTACCGTTTTCATCTTCAAACCAAGAATATTCAAAGCCATAATCCTTTAAATGCTGAATAAGTTTTGGCTTGATTAATTCCTGAGACATGATTCAGTTCCTTTTTGTTTAGGACAAACTCTATTTGATTCTTATTCAATAACTATAAAAATCATCTATGTATAAAAAAAGAGTAATAACACTTAAAAATATTATTTCAACCAAAATAACCTGCGATCGCGCAAATTGTTCAGCATTAGTTACCACCTACTCAATCGTGTTAACGCACTCTATTTACTGTTGGTTCTGGAAGTGGATCAGCTACACTTCGTAAGCAATAATTAGAGACTCTAAAGCTTCAATTCCATTTGCCACAGCTAACTCGTAAGTATCTCCATGAGTTCGCCAGCGTTGTCCTGGAAAATCAGGGAATCTTACCAAAAAACAATTATCTTCTTCAGACCATTGAATCAGCATTTGGTATTTAAGTTTACTCATCTTGTTTCTTTTCCTCTACTTCCTCATCTGATATTTTGAACTTAGAGGATTAAAAAACTACCAAGTTGGATCGCTAAACAAATTAATCGTCAATTCCTCGCGTGGTGGTACTCCGGTAATACAAGCGCGGATGATCTCTCCATCCTCTAATTCGACGGTGCAAGCGTGACAAGACCCCATGAGACAACCGGTGGGAATAAATACCCCAGCCCGGTCTGCTACATCTAAGAGGGCTTCTCCCACTTCGGCATCTACTGTGACATCATCTGGTAAAAAACGGACACGAACTATCATCAATGTTACGCATTTATATAGAGTTGTCATTTGTCAGTTGTCCTTTGTCCTTTGCAAATGACTAATACTTCGACTACGCTCAGTACAAGTGACCAATGACTAATGACATTTCAAGGAATTTTAGCTTAAGACAAAAACAAACTTAAGTCTAAATGGCTTTCAACTTCAATGGCTAGAGAGTCCAAAATCTGCTCTCGCTGTTCCCGATAGTTAGCAACACCTGTCGGCAAAGATTTTAAACCCCGCTGTTGACGGAGGCGATTTAACCAAGCCCGTCGCCAAGGCCCATTGTCAAAAAGCCCGTGGAGGTAACTACCCCACACTGATTGACAGCTATCTACTAACCCTAAATTAATATCGTCAAATAGAGCATGGTAGGATTGGGGGTCTATACCTTGCTGTTCGATGCGCGATCGCCCTTGATGGATTTCAAAGCCATTGACTGGCAAGCCTTGTTGGGGATAATTTGAGCTAACTTGGCGTTGGCGGGCGATTTTTTGCCCTGTAATGACAGTTCTGATTGGTAAAAGATTTAACCCTTGAAATCTGCCAGCTTGTCCCTCTATTCCTTCTGGATCGGCGATGATTTGACCAAGCATTTGATAGCCACCGCAGATACCTAAAACCGTTCCCCCAGAAGCAGCGTAGTTTTGGATAGCTTCTGCCATACCACTTTTTTGCAGCAGTAGCAAGTCAGCAATTGTGGTCTTTGTACCTGGGATAATCACGGCATCAGGATGTCCTAAATCTTGCTTAGGACTTAAGTACTTGATTGAAACTGTACTTTCTGATTCCAGTGGGTCAAAGTCAGTGAAATTGGCAATTCTTGGTAAGCGGATGACGGCAATGTTAAGGTCAGTGTGGGCTTTATTCGTGGACGATTGGCGTTCTAGCAGGTCAAGAGAATCTTCTGCTGGAAACATTTCTTGCAAGTAAGGTATAACACCGATAACGGGGATACCTGTGCGTTCTTCTAACCATTTTATCCCCGGATCTAAGAGCGATCGCTGCCCTCGAAACTTATTAATTACTATACCTTTAATTAAGGCACGTTCGTCTGGTTCCAATAACTCTAGGGTTCCAACGACATGAGCAAAAGCACCACCCCGGTCAATATCAACTACTAACATGGTTGGTGCATTTAAATGTTTTGCTACCCGCATATTAGTTAAGTCGCGGTGCTTGAGGTTAATTTCCGCTGGACTACCAGCACCTTCACAAACCAGCATGTCAAATTCTGTTCCTAAATGCTGTAGCGATTCTTCAATTGTCCGCCAGCCCAGTTCAAAATATTGCTCATAGTAATCTGAGGCACTGACTTTACCTACAGACCTACCTTTGATAATTACTTGGGAAGTCATATCCCCTTGCGGTTTAAGTAAAATTGGGTTCATTTCTACCCAAGGCACCACTCCCGCCGCCCAAGCTTGCACTGCTTGAGCATAGCCAATTTCTCCACCACTGGCGGTGACATAAGCATTTAAAGCCATATTTTGGCCTTTAAAGGGAGCCACTCGCCAACCACGCCGCGACAGAATGCGACAAATAGCTGTAGTTAAAAGTGATTTCCCTGCATGGGATGTTGTCCCCACTACCATAATTGATTTCATAGTTGCTATCACTTAGTTTTTCAAGATACAGAGTTAATTTTTAGGAACGAACAACAAAGGAGCAGCACTTCGGCTACGCTCAGTTACCGGGGAGATGAGTAAGCAGGGGAGCAGAGGATTAAGTAGTAGCAAGTCTTTCCCCTCTGCCCCTCCGCTCCTCTGCACCTCTGCCTCTTGTACCCAATGCCCACTATAACCATCACAACTTGCAGTTAGATGGTTATGGTAAAGACTTCATGAATAGATGTGATGTTTCCGTGTATATTGTTCCCTTTGATTCCCTAATCCTAACTCTTGGATTTTTTATTCTAAAAAGGTATCCGTAACCAACGAATCACTGCATCATAGAAACGATCGCGCCATGAAGGAGTACGCCAATTTTTCCCCTGGTATTGTTCTACTAACTGGCGTCCTAAGGGAGTGAGACGAAAACTATCTGTAATTCCCTGACCATCAACTTCTCGGCGCAATACACCTACTTGAATCAACCAGCCCAAAGCGTCATCACAGGCTAATTCTGATAAAGGGCGTTTAGTATAGCCCTGCTTGAGTCCATTTTCCAGGGCGATCGCAGTTACTGATACACTCTGGTGGCCCATCACTTCAAATAAAGATACATTAAAAGGCGAACACACTAGCGATCGCTCGGCTCTTTCTACTGTGCTTTGAGGATAGACAAAAATATTTGGGTTTTGGGAATCAACAGCAGGCATCGTGTATGGGTATAACTTTTTATTCTAATAAAGATTAATTTAATAATATATTTTTTCTTGTGCTAAATACCCCATTAAACCAAAATTAGTTACCTAAAGTATATTTATCCTATTTTTTAGTAATTATATTTAAACATTATAAATTAATGTAAAATTTCAAGTGCATCAACAATCTGAAACAGGAAAGGTTAATTATGCCTCTAGCAGTTGGTACGGATGCACCTGCATTTACCGCCAAAGATACAAACGGCAACACAGTCTCGTTATCTGATTTTGCCGGGAAGACAGTTGTTTTGTATTTTTACCCCAAAGATGACACGCCAGGCTGCACCAAACAAGCCTGTAGTTTTCGGGATGCCCAGTCTCAATATCAAGGTAAAGATATTGTAATCTTGGGAGTCAGTGCAGATGATGAAGTCTCCCATCAAGCATTCACCCAAAAATATAATTTGAATTTTCCCCTACTGGCTGACAGCGACAAATCCCTCATCAAAGCTTTCGATGTGGATGGCGGCGGTTATGCCAAGCGCGTCACTTACGTAATTGACCCCAGCGGCAAAATTACCCATGTTGACGCCAATGTAAATACCAGCAACCATGCTAGCGATATTTTAGCTGCACTTGGGCTGTAGTTTTTTACCTGATAATTCAGGATTTTTTAAATAGTCTTAGCCCCAAGCTTGTATGGCTTGGGGTTCTTTGTTTGATTCAGTTACCTGATGGTGGTGTAACCAATGGTGGCGTAACTGATGGTTGTGTAACCGTTGGTAAACTGAGGGTAGGTTGCTGTTGTTGACCTTGAATTAGTTTTTGTTGCCTTGCTTTAAAGGCTGCTGCTGCTGAGTTTAGTTCTTCGTTCTGTTGGTTAGAATCCCAGTTGAGATTCCCGAAATTTGCCCGATGAATCAGATCAAACATATTGAAATTGTCTGAGTTGGAACGGGCGAAAGGATCGGTATTTTGGTCTGTTGTACTATTACTGGGGAAAGCATCCGTTGGGCTGCTCACTTGAGCGGAAATTGGTTGAGCCATGAGCAAGGAAGCAAAGCTAATTCCTGCTGCCGTAGCTACAAAGAGTCTAGTAATTTGTAAAAATGGTTTTTTCATGGGTTTTGACCCTAAATAAAATTGATCTATTTTATCTTTTTAAGCAAGAGTCCGCCGCAGTTGGGGTTGAATACTTAGCAAGGCGACTAGGGCAAAGCCAAACAACACCAACAACGCTCCCCCAAAAGTAACATCGCCCCAAGGAGCGTGCATCACTACACTACCTAGTCCCCAATTACTGTGGAAATAGAGATAGCGAATTGGTTCGATCGCATAGCTGAGAGGATTTAGAGTAGCCACAACCTGCAACCACTTAGGCATGAAGGATAGAGGTGCTAAAGCAGTACTAGCAAACAATAATGGTAGGTTAGTGACGAAAATCACTGCAATCAATTCAATGTGTCCGGGTAGAGCAAAAGCTAAACCGAGGGAGATGGCTGTTACACCCAAAGCTAAGAGTAAGACAATTAGAGCGATCGCACTTAAACCCGCTACATCGGGTAGTCCAGCCCCCAAAAACGCCGCCGCTGCTACAATCACCGCTGCTTGCAGCAAACTTTGGCTGATAATGAAGATTGCTGAGGCAAAGACAATTGAAAACCGCGATGCTAAAGGTGCCACCAGCAAACGATTCAAAAAGCCGAACTCGCGGTCAAACATTACAGGTAAACCAGCATTTAGCGCTCCAGCAAAGGCTGTAAACACAATGATGCCAGCAGCCAAAAATTGACCGTAATTTGTTGTATTGCCAAATATACCCTTGGGAGCATTTTGGAACAAAGCACCAAATAGCACTAACCACATTACTGGTTGAATAATTCCAGCAACCAAAGATGAGGGACGGCGTTGCAATTGAATAAACAAGCGACGAGTTAAAGCCAACGTCTCTTGTACCAATTCACCGAAAAAGTTAGGTGCAGTATCAGCATCTGCTTGCGGCGATGCTAATGGTTGCCAATTGATATCAGACTTAGGAGTAACACTCATAGCAATTTTGGATTTTGGATTTTGGATTTTAGATTGGGCACAAGAGGCAGAGCTGACTTACTGCTACTGCTCCTCGGTCACTGAGCGTAGCCGAAGTGCTGCTCCCCTGCTCCCCTGCTCCCTACCTATCTCATATTCTGCTTCTTTTCAGCTTTGGGATCGCGGGTGGCGACGGCTGCAAGTTCTGCATCCAATAAGGTGCGTCCTGTGGCAGCGAGATAAACGTCATCGAGGCTGGGGCGAGATTGGGCGATGCCAAATATGGGCAAGCCCGCAGTATTCAGCGCTTGCTGTATGTTAATGAGAACATCATTCTGAGGTGTCACTACCAAATTGAGTGAATTACCTTGAGCGCTGTTGATGATGACTTCTTGGACAAAAGGCAAAGGTTTCAGGAGGTTTTTAGCTTTTTCAGCTTCCTCAATGGGGGAAAACTCGCGGATTCGCAAGGTGATGCGATCGCCCCCTACTTGATCTTTTAATTGCGAAGGTGTACCACTTGCAATTACAACGCCGCGATCTATAATTGCCACGTGATCGGCTAGAGCGTCAATTTCTTCTAAGTAATGGCTGGTAATTACTACCGTCGTCCCAGAGGCGCGTAATTTTCTTAGGAAATCCCACACCACAAAACGGGTTTCTATATCAAGTCCTACAGTTGGCTCGTCCAATACCAGAACATCCGGTGCATGGAGCAATCCAGCAGCCAAGTCTAGGCGCTTGCGTAAACCGCCTGAGTAGGTTCCTGTCTTTTTGTTGGCGTATTCTTGCAAACCGAGTAAGTCTAATACCGTTTCAATACGCTGTTTGGCTACTGCGCCTGGAAGGTGATAAAGTGCTGCTTGCAATTGCAGCAGTTCTTTTCCAGTCAACACCTTATCTATAGCGACTTCCTGAGCTACATAGCCTAGTCGTTGTCTTGCAACTCTGGGATTATCTAACACAGAGATGCCAGATACTTCGATTTTGCCAGCATCCGGTGTGGTCAGCGTACACAAAGCACGCAAGGTAGTAGTTTTCCCAGCACCATTGGGGCCAAGTAAACCAAAAATTTCTCCTGGTTCTACCTGAAAGGAAACATCCTGGACGGCAACCACTGTACCGTAACGTTTTTGCAGATTTTGAATTAAAACGGCGGGAGCCATGACAGCCGATCCCCAACTATACAAATCTCAATAAAGTCTATCCTTATTGTAGAAGGTAGAGAGCAAGGAAATAGCGCATGAGCGAAAATCTGTAAATAAGTTCGCTTCATGCGCTATGCTGCCAAAAATTTTTAATTATTCTAAACAAGTTGTTTGATTGCGTTTGTAGCGAAACAAACCAAATACTACAGCAATTAATCCTAAACCTGGAAGATTTGCAGGCTCTGGAACCTGAACACGAATGGGAGGCTTAGGCGGATTGTAGTACCTCGTTGGGACATCTGGCAGATCGCCATTAAATAGATAGTTGTGAGACTCACCATTTCCTGTCAAAGAAGCTACCACTACATTGCCGTTAATTTGACCGTTATTGAAATTGAAATTAGCCAAAGGCGCAAGAATACTACCTTGGATGCCAATTCCACTAGCAGTTAGGTTTGTAGCTTCATAGAAGTTGTAGATTACCTTTTGTTTATCTGCACCAATGATATTAAACCCAAAGTTTTGTAGCGACACATCCTTACCGCTGATATTGACAACGATAGTTGAATTTGCGTCCCCCTTTATTTCAAAATAGTTTGTCTTGGAGACAGATGAGCCTGCAAGATTAAAAACATTGAAACCAGTACCACTGCCACTAAGGTTAATAGCACCCCAAGGTTGAACTGTTGTATTACCTGTAGGAGTTAAGGTTGCCAAATATTCAGATAATCCTCGCAGTTGTTTCCCTGCTTCATTGAAGTCGATGGGATTACCCTGGCTGAGAGTTCCTTGGGGAAATCCCACATTGCTGGATACATTGGCGCTGCCTCCATAGACAGCATTACCGTGGTAGACTTGACCGTTGCTCAGAGTTAAATTCTGTCCAGCGACTACTACGTTGCCGCTATTGCTAGAAAGTTTGCTTCCAAGTCCGCCGACGAAATTTATGTTACCGCCAGCAGCAACTTTGCCTTCGATATCTGTATATTTTTGAGAGATATCTCCCAAAACAAATACATTGTAATCAGAGGCAGCGCCTAACTCAATTGCATTCGCTCTTGCTGAGAAACCCAGCGCTAGAGTGACTACAATCGGAGCTGCTACTTGCCCCCAAATATAATAGGTTTTTGATTTCATCTTATAGTTTAGGAATCATCAAGATGATCCTATGAGGATAAATCAAAGATTGCACTAGTCTACTAGCTATTTTTATTGAAGTTTTACATTGGTATAAATACTGTATATTTTTTCTTAACTCATTTTAAAAACCGCACATTTACTATTGACTTCATCAATTAAACTTTTATGAATAATTCAGGAGTTATAAGGTTATTTCACAACTTCCAAACTTTTGAGGTCAATGTTATTGCAACCGCTGATAAATCCCCCCCATAGCCTGGATTTGTTGTAGGTATTCAAGGACTGATTTGGTGAAGACTTCTCCCGGCATTAACACAGGAGTTTCACGGGGATAGAGACCTTTATTGTAGAGAGTGGAGAACAAAGTTGATCTGGAATTCAAGTTGCTTTATCAAGCAACTAAACAATAGGTACAGCTAGAGCAGAGGAGCAAAAAGAATCTTTCCCCTTTGTCTTTTTGCTTTTTATTGACAGGATTGGTAATTGAGCAGAACCTAAAAATTACCTATTCATAAATTCCATTTAACACCATACACCGATTTATTGACTAGGACGAATATATCCTTCTGCTTCCAATTTTTTTAAGGCTCTTTGGGCTGCTGCTATTCCATATCTTTTCCCAACCTCATAAGATTCCTGATAAAGTTGGGGAAGAACGGTAATTGTTTTTTGTCCTAAAGGTGTCTGATAAAATCTAATAAGTTGTTTGATTTCTTCATTAGTAAAGTATTTCTTATAAACAGGAACAATTTCATTTACAATTTCATCTGATTTGAATTCAGCAGCAAAATTATCCCAAACCTTTTGAGGTACTTGAGGGTAATCTGACTTTAAATCATTTAATAATTGAGTGATGATCTGTCGAGAAATATTTTTTACACCAGTTATTTCAAACAATTTCTTGATATTATTAGTTTTTTCTATTTCTTGAACATTACTACTTGGTGTAATAGTATTAGTTGGACTTTGAGCAAAAGTAGCTTTATTGAAAGCTGTCACGAAGGAAAGTACAACTGCTACTACGAACAAAAAATTTATCTTCATTGATTTAAATTTATTTTTAATAGAGGATTATTTAAGTAAGTTTTACAAACGAGGAAACATTGTGAGTAATGGTCTCAAATTATTATCCTTAAATTTACCATATAAGTCATTCTTTTACTACCTTTAGGGTGCGGAAACTACTATCAGCACAACCACTGATCAATCCTCCCATTGCCTGGATTTGTTGCAGATAGTCAAGGACGGGTTTGGTGATGACTTCTCCCGGCATTAACACAGGAATTCCTGGGGGATAGGGACAGACGATTTCGGCACAGATGCGTTTATTGGTCTTTGTCAAAGATAGTATTTCACTAATAGCAAAAAAGGCTTCACGGGGAGAACAACATAAAGCATGACACTGTGTAGTGAAAAGTTGCTGCCAAACCTGGTTTTTAACAGTCAAGTTGCTTCGGCGATATTCTTTGGCGAGAGTGGTGAAACCTTGCACTAATTGTTCAATATCGGCTGGGGTGTTGCCCAAACTAATGATAAAGGTGAGATGTTGTAGTGAGGCGAATTCAGCAGTAACGGCAAATTTTTCATCTAGAATTTCATCTGCTTCAAATCCGGTTAAACCTAAACCAGAAACAGTGACAGTGAGTCGCGTTTTGTCTAAAGCTACAAAACCGGGAGATCCAGCCAAATGAGGTATTTCTAAAACTGATAATCCAGGAATTTGACTGATTCTGGTTCTAGCTTCTTCAGCAAGTTGCAAAGTACGAGACATCAGCATTTTTCCGTGGAGTGCCATTTGCTGACGCGCTGCATCTAAAGAAGCTAAAAGTAAATAACTAGGACTGGTAGATTGTAAGAGTTGCAAAGCTTTACTGATGCGATCGCCATCTATCCTATTACCTTGGACGTGCAGCATTGATGCCTGTGTCATCGCGCCAAGTACCTTGTGGATCGATTGTACAGTTAAATCTGCACCTGCGGCTAAAGCTGGAGTGGGTAATTCGGGATGAAAGGCAAAGTGTGCGCCGTGTGCCTCATCTACAAGTAGAGGGATATTATATTGATGTGTAATATTGGCGATCGCACTCAAATCTCCACAAACACCGTAATATGTTGGGTAAACTGTCAATACTGCTTTGGCATCGGGATGTTGTTGGAGTGCAGATTCTACAGCATTGGGCGTGATGCTATGGGCAATATCTAAAACTGGATCGTATTCAGGATGGAGAAAAATTGGTATTGCACCAGAGAGAATTAAACCTGCGATCGCAGAAGAATGCACATTTCGAGGCAGAATAATTTTATCGCCTGTGCCACAGGTAGCCAGAATTGCCGCTTCAATCCCACAGGTAGAACCATTCACAAGGAACCATGTTTGCAAAGCACCAAACGCCTCAGCTGCCAGTTGTTGTGCTTCTTGAATAACGCCTTGGGGTGCAAAGAGATTATCTAAATCTGCTAATTCGGTTAAATCAGCGCGAAAGACAGCTTTACCCAGTAAATCAGCCAAGGGTTGAGAAATTCCCTCACCTTGTTTATGTCCTGGGGTGTAAAAAGGCGCGTGAGGTCTTGCTGCATTGGCTTTTAAGGCATCTAATAAAGGTATTTGGTTTTGATTGAGCATTTAAATAAAACAAACCGTTAATGATAAAATTTGAAATCTGTTAAGGCATATTCATAAAATAATTAGCTTCTTACTGCACGCTCTTTCACCCATTGTTTTAACAGAGGAATTTCAAAGTCATACTCTCCATTGATTTTGTGTAAAATATGATAACGCAACAAGCGGGTTAATACCTTTTCAGCAATTTCAGTAGTTATAGGTAATAAAATATCTGTCTTGGCAACTTGTAACAATAATTCTTGACCAATTACTATTTCTTCTGGTGTAGTTCCTGTAAATTCTGTCCAAATATTTGTAAAATAAGCTTGACCAGAAGTAAATGCGTCATTAATAGAAGCTTGCAAGAGTTCAGCAGTAATAAAATCAGTATGGTTAAAGTTAGCTTGATTCACCATTGATGCGCCCAATAATTGTAAGCAGTAAGGGTGACATTTGGCAAGCATTAATACTTCTTTTACAATTCCTGGAGCGTAACGCAGTGTAAAATCTGGATCTGGATTAAGCAGTAAATCCTCGGCTTCGTTAGGTTCAAGATAAAGCATTTCTATCGGAACAACGCTGATAAAATGGCTACTCCAATTTGGGCCTAATTCCTCTAAAGTTTGCACCCCAGAAAAGAGAAAACCGAGTTGTTCATAATGTTGAATTAAGTGGCGCAGTTCGTCAAATAAACGTATAGTTATCTGTCCCTTTTGGATGGCGGTACCGATTTTTTCAAATTCATCAAGGTTGAGAAGGATGCGCCGTTCTCCAATTTTGGCAAGTGCTTCATCCAACCAATCTTCTAAGGTGGTATAGGGACTAGGTTGAAAATCGGTGCGTTTAGGAATGTTTGGTAATTTAACGCCTTGACTTTTGCAGTCTTTATGAATTGCACGGACTAAGCCAAAGCAAAAGTCAGATTCGCTGGTGGTAATGGCGGAACTTTGCATATCCACAAATACGGGGAGGATATCACTGGGAAGAAGGCGGGGAAAGTTATACAAAAAGGAAGTTTTACCACAGCGACGAGGACCATGCAGCACAAGGGTAGCTCGGTCACGGTCTAAAACTCGACGGACAATTTCATTGGCAAATCTCTGACGACCTTTAAATAAGTTTTTTTGCTCAAGTCGCACCGGATTTCCATATTGGAACGGGTTGATTAGTTCGCCTTGAGAAAGTTTGCGTTGTTCATTTTGTTCCAGTTCAATAACCCTTTGCCAATGTTCCAGTACAGGTGTCCAGCGTTTGATGGCTTCGCCTTTAAGTCCGAGAGAAGGTAATTGTAATTGTAATCGAACAAGCTTGTTATTGATTCGTTCTAATCCTCGTTCTTGTAGGTGTATATTTTGATTTCCTAGTGCAGATTGAATATCTTGAATAATAGTTTGCAAGCGAGGAAGAAGGATAGAAAGTTCGGGTTTAACCTTTGGCAAAGGTGTTTTTGGAGTGGGGATGTAGCTGTCAGAATCGAGGTGATAGAAGGGAGAAATCAGGAAGGGTAATATGGGATGGTCTGAGTTGGCAGTAAAGATTAGTTCTGGAATACTTTGAATTTTCTTGAGTTGGTCGGCAACAATTTGTGGTGAGGCATTTTGTAGGGTTATTTTAAATCCTGGTAAGGAAAAAGTTTGGGTATATTGAAAGATTTTTAAAGCTTTTTGAGGATTGTTAGCAAAAGCTGAAATGAAAAGTTTATCATGATTAGGTAATGCTAATGGTAGCCAAAGAAATTCACTGGTATAAGGAGGTAAGCTGTGAAGTAATTGCAATGGTTGAGGACGGAGGCGATTAATAATTAATGTGAAAAAACTGAAAGGAGCAAAGAAAAAATAGTCAAGAATTCTGTAATAGCTAACTAAGGTTACAGGGATAATTAATGCTGAAAGCCACCCTAAATTTTGGGCAGAAAGAGCTATTAAAATCACTGTAGTGCTGATTAAAACTATGTCATTTTTTGCTGGTGCAAGAGCAAAAGCGATTAAACTTGTAGCAATCGAAAACCAAATAAGCGGTAAAGTAGCAACTCCCGCCACGACGACTGCCACCAAGAACGCCACGACGACTGCCACGAAGACCGTCACGAAGGCGACCATTTCTAGTCCCGCCAGCGTGGTGGACGATGCTGCGACCGCCAGTCCGACCGCCAGTCCGACCGCCAGTCCGACCGCCGCCAGTCCGACCGCCAGTCCGACCGCCAGTCCGACCGCCACTCCGACCGCCACTCCGACCGCCACTACGACCGCCATTTCGACCGCTATTCCGACCGGATTATCATTATAGATAATACTTTCTTTTAATAAAAATAAGAGAAAGCCTGTCATTCCACTTACTAACAACAGAAACAACCAGTTTTGAGTTGCTAACCACGCTCCTAACATCACACTGATTGTTCCTCCCAACACCATCACATTACGAGCAAAGGAAAGATGGTCTTTTTTTAACAGTTGCAATATTAACCAAACAGTTAATGATGTGTATACTCCAAAAACTGCAAGACCTATCCCTATTTGAGGTAAAGGAGGTAAAGGAGGTAAAGGAAGTAAAACTTTAATAGCTTTTATTAAGCCCTTTAACCAGCTATCAGGATGATTTAATACAACTATCAACCACAACAAAGGGATAACCAGTCCTAAAGGTAAAAATAAAACTCCTGTCGTATAAGCAATTAACATTACACAAGGTAACTGTAACCAATCTACTAATTGATTACGCTCAATCAGTCTTAAAATAAGAGGGATATTAAAAATAAATAATAGTAATAAATACTGACTAATAAATCGTGATTTTCCAAGAAATAAAATATCATAAAAATTTGTGTCTCGTCTGCGTCGATCTTCTTGAGGCAACCATTCATTCATTCGTTGTTGCAGCTTTGAAGGACAATACATTGCCCACCAAAATAGTTCCCAAGTTTCTCGCAAAAACAGCAACATTTTTTATATTTAATGTCTGATTTTTTGGCTTATTGCTTTATCTTTGACCTTTCACAAACTCTGCAAACACACTGCTAAATAAACCCCCATTCTTCCGTAATAACCCATGACGCTGAAGCCTATCTATAATTGCCATATCAGGAATAGATAAATTACTCCCTCCCAACTCATAACGTAATGCTAAACGTTCAACTTCGGTTAAATCTTTCCAAAGTTCTTCAAAACGAGGCTTTGCTTGAAAATTAAACTCATTTTTAGCTATTTCTTGATTCCTATTTTGCCACAACATCGCCCCCGCCATCTGCACATAATAGGGCAACCCCCCTGCTAACTCATCCACCCATTGTAATACCGCAGAATTAGGCAGAAATTCTTTCCGTCCTTTCTGGATGATGCTTTGCCAAGCTTCCTCCTCTAATGCCCCTACAATAGTCGTACTGAAAATATTGGCAAAGGGGGAACCCAGACTCAAAGTTTCGTAAACTTCATTAAGAGGGCGTTTGCTGGCAATTACCATTGTTAAAAAACCCGCAGAAGCTTTAGAACGCCAATCTTCTCCCCAATCCTGAAACAATTCCAATCTATCTTTTTTACTAGCAATGGCTTCAAACTCATCCAATAAAATAATTAAATGATACCCTTCATCTACTAACACCTGTAAGCTATCTTCTACTGCAAAGCCATCTTCATTATCTTCCTTTGACCAAGGAGAATTACCTGTTAGTTTGTGAATCCCTCGCCTTAAGCCTTCAATAATCCCCTCTGGAGTATGAAAATTCTTATTTGTTAAATCTAAGAAAACAACTAAAGGCTTTTGTTCTGGCGAACAAAATTCGCTGATTCTTTCTTTGATATATCGCAATAGAGAGGTTTTTCCATTGCGCCGCAATCCTACCAAATTCACACATTGAGGACTAATCGCGCCGATGCGGTTTTTAATCTCTAAAATCTCTCTTTTCCGTCCGTAAAAACGTTGTGGAGGAACAGGAAGACCATATTCAAATGGATTATCACCTTTGAGCTTTGGCTGATGAAATTGTTTATTAAGTAAGGCAATTTCGGCAAACTGTTGCACAATAACTTGAGCCGAAACAGCCCGCCCCCCTAAATCGTTACCCTCATCACGGGAAAGATGCACAATTCCACAAACTTTACCTGTTAGTAAATTTAACAAAGGCGATCCACTAAAGCCTGAGATAACTTGCCCTTGCTTTAACTTATAGAGAATAATATCCTGTTTAAAACTTATTCCTTCATATTTAAAGCTTGCCGAATCTCCCTGTGAATAATCAACTTCGCTATTCTTGGGATAACCGAAAATATATAAGTCATCGTTGGTATTGGGTTCTGTGTCATCCAATTCAACACAGGGATGATCCAAACAATCCTCGTACAGTTGTAAAAGCGCTAAATCAAGGGGATATTTGTATAATTGCGTAACTTTAGCTGTGTAATTCTGGTTTCCTGCTTTCCAGAATACTTGCACAGGGTTATCTTTTGCAGATTCGACTACATGGGCGCAGGTGAGAATCCAATTCGGTGCAACAAAAAAACCTGTTCCCTGATTACTGGCAACATTTAAACGCACTGTACAGCGTTGTAAATCGTCTTCGTTACCCATTAATTGCTCTCACGTAGCATTTTTGTAAAAAGATTACCACAACTATAAGACAATCAACTATTATTTACCCCATTCCATCGTAATTTCCAGGTTAGCTGTGCCTGTTCCTTTCACAATTAAAGCGGTTAGTTGTCCTGACTCAACTCCAATTTGTAAACCTAGTTTGACACTAAATTTATCTGGTTTGACTGTCTCGCTAATATCTTTTAATGTACCTGCGACATCTTCAGCAATAGATTTAATAATTTCTGTCGCTTGTTTAAAAACTCTGGTTTCAGCAGAAACAGGTTGTTCCCCTATAGGCGTAACCTCTACTTTAATTATTTTGCCGTCAGAAAGTTGAAAGGAAATAATTTTTGTTTTATCTGCCATACTTCTTTTTTTCCTGTTAATTTTTCGTGCAAGGATATTCCTAAAGAATGAGAGAAAGGTATATGGTATTGTTACATTTTTCGGGCGAGATTAATTTAAATCTGGCAAGAATTAATAATATGCTATACGTTACTTTGATCATTTCATTTTTTGAAAGGTTTCAGAACTTTATAAGCAGTAATTACAGCCTAAGTATTTTATATAGCGGTTCTCAGTTGAGTTAGGTACAATAACCCCACCCCCAACTCCTCTCGAAAACGAAAGCTGTTTCATTCCCTCAAAGACTCAAAAAAGACTTGTGTTCTGGACAAAAGTCCTCGTGTTCTGAACGAAAGTCCTCGTGTTCTGAACGAAAGTCCTCGTGTTCTGAACAAAAGTCCTCGTGTTCTGAACGAAAGTCCTCGTGTTCTGAACGAAAGTCCTTGTGTTCTGAACAAAAGTCCTCGTGTTCTGGACGAAAGTCCTTGTGTTCTGGACAAAAGTACTTGTGTGTAAACCGTAGGTTCTTCGAGAGGGGACTATGATGTACCTTATGTGATTAGGAAAGGCTATATAACTTTGTATACATAGCAGATTATTAGCGTTTACCCTTTAGAAAAAAAGTTTTTGGTTCACTGTTCAGGATTGAGAAAAATTGGTATTGCACGCAGAGGCGCAAAGGACACAGAGAAAGAAGAGACTCGTTACGCAGAATGCTATGCTTGCGTTAAAATCCGTAAGTCCTGTGTAGCTGACTAGATGAGACCTTATCATCAAATTCCGATTTTTGAGTGTGGTGAACCGATAATAGCGATTCCTTTAGAATTGTTTGCGGTGGAATCTCCCCATCCTTATGAAAAATTAGGTGCGCCTTATGGTAAATACTCCCCCTATTATCTCCGTCAAAGCGTTATTGAAAATTTGATCCAAGCGCAAAATTATCTTAATCTTCTGCATCCCAACTGGCATATCCAAATCTTTGATGCCTATCGCCCGATCGCAGTCCAGCAGTTTATGGTAGATTACAGCTTCGCCCAAGCAGTGCAGGATAGGGGACTGACTGAGGTGGAATTATCCGCAAACCAACGTCAAGAGATTTGGGAAGCAGTTTATGCAATTTGGGCTGCACCAAGTTTAGATGAAAAAACTCCCCCTCCTCACAGTACTGGTGGGGCGGTAGATGTAACGCTAGTAGATGATGCAGGGCAAATAGTGAATATGGGTTCGCCGATTGATGAAATGTCAGAGCGATCGCATCCCGATTATTATGCCAATAGCGATCGCTCAGAAACGCAAAAGTATCATGTTCATCGTCAACTATTGCGAGATGTAATGTTAAAAGTCGGCTTTCAACGCAACCCTAGAGAATGGTGGCATTTTTCTGTTGGCGATCAAATGTGGGCTTGGCTGAATAATCAATCTAATCCAGCCAAGCCTGTCACAGCACGTTATGGGCGTCTTTCATAGGATACGTTATGCATCTTGAGGATTCAGTTCTTTTAACTCGTCGGTAGTGTAAGTACCAATAGGAGTCCAAATTAGATACGGAAGGAGTAACAGCGCCGCCGTTAGAGAAATCGGCAAAACGCAGATTGCGAGGACAACACCTGAAATCAAACCGATTAGCCCAAGAACTTCCCCAACTTTGAGGCTGCGAAACCTCAACATTGTAGGTATATAGGCAACGGTGATAATTTCCACCAACAGGTACAAAGCCATTAATAGCCAAGTAATTAGGCTTCCGGGATTTTTTTCCCAGACAATATAAGCTGAAGCTGCACCGCAAATAAAAATCACAATCCAGATAATTGGAATCAACGGCTCAAAAACTAGCCAACGAGGGCGACTTAAGTTCGCAAACCATTTAACATCACGTGGTGTGATGAAGAAACTACCAAGGGCGACGAAAAAAGTTACAGCCCCAATTATTATCCAAGATGGAATCATAATGCACTCCTGCTTGTGTATTTTGTCAAGTCATACACTGCAAGTTTGACAATTTAGGCTAGATGTTTAATCATTCCCTGGTGCGAATCTTAGGCATCTTGAGGATTGAGAGCGATCATCTGCCAAGTGGTATAAGTACCAATGGGACTCCAGAGCAAATAAGGAACTAGTAATAGTGCTGCCCAACCAGAAAAACCTAAGACTGCAAGTATCAATAAAGCACAAATTATAAAACCTGTACCACCGAGAATGGTGCCCACTTTCAGACTGCGAAGCTTAAACATTACAGGCGTATAGGCGATGGTAACTATTTCTACTAGCAGATATAAACCCATAATTAACCAGGTTGAGGTGCTTCCTGGATCTTTTTCCCAGACAATATAAGCTGACCAAGCACCGCAAATAAATATTACAGTCCAAATAATTGGAATTGCGCCCTCAAAAGTTAGCCATCTTGGTCGTTGTAAACGCTTGAACCATTGGCGATCGCTAGGCGTAATCACGTTCGCGGCTAAAGCAACCAAGAAAGCCACGCCCCCAATCACCATCCAAGATTTAATCATGCCCGTTAGTCCTTTATAAGCGCTATTTATCGCTTAATATCACTCTTTATAGTGTGATTTTGTCAATTTAATTGCTAATTACTCATCATCCCTGAGTTTGAAACCTTCACATCGTTTGGCAGGATTTTAAATTATAGGCATTGGGAATTGGGCATTGGGCATTGCTAACGCCTTAGAGGCATTGGCGTAGCCCGGCTATTTTTCCAGTTGCGATCGCTATATCGTGTCCTGTTTGGGATAATGTGGACATGAATGCTTGTTCTGTCACCCAAACAGATTAACGGACTGAGGGAACTTGAAGACAACTTAACTCTGGAAAATCTGGCTTTATTTAGAAGTCCTTAAATCAACCATCCATCTTAGCGATCGCACTCAGTTGACAATGAAGGCTAGCCTTGCTCACGATTTGCTTTTATCATACTTCCCAGTGCTAGCCATTTGTTTGCGTAAGTGCAGCCCGCCGTAGGCATCGCTTTATGCAATAACTCTATTCTTTTTGATGATGAAACCGAATTCCTAAAAAGATGTCGTAAACAAACTCAAAAAAGTCCTTTCTCTGCAACAATCCT
The DNA here is from genome assembly GCA_015206945.1 of Nostocales cyanobacterium LEGE 12452. Taxonomy (GTDB): domain Bacteria; phylum Cyanobacteriota; class Cyanobacteriia; order Cyanobacteriales; family Nostocaceae; genus Nostoc. The sequence continues at coordinate 27,093 of JADEXV010000045.1, forward strand.
GAAGTTTGATAACATCCTTTTTCATCTAACAGGGGCTTCATCACATAGTATGCAGGTTGATAATTATACCAAGGAATAGAAGGCCACAAATGATGAATTAAGTGGTAATTCTGTCCCATAATCAAGATATTGAGAATCGGGTTAGGATAGACGCGAGCATTTTTCCAGCGATCGCGCTCCGCAAAAGGACGATGGGGCAAATAGTCGAAAAATAATCCTAGTGCTATTCCCACCACAAAAGCTGGTATAAACCAAAAATTGAGGATGTAACCCAAAAAGTGGTACTGCACTGAGATATAAACAATTACGCCGACAATTAAGCGGCTGATGAACCATTCTAATAGCTCATATTTACGCCACAGTTGCCGTTGAAAGAAAAACACCTCGTGGTACAAAAACCGTACTGCAATCAGCCACAATGGCCCACCCGTAGAGACATAATGATCTGGGTCGTCTTTAGGATGATTAACATGCCCATGATGCTGTAGATGCACTCGCGTAAATACTGGAAAAGCAAAAGCTAGCATCAACGCACTGCCATGACCTAACATCGCATTCATCACTCGGTTGCGATGGGCAGATTGGTGACAGGCATCATGAATTACCGTTCCAGCACAATGCAAAGCAATAGTATTAACGCAAAAGCATAGCCAGTGGGGCCATTCCCAAAGCCAGTAACCAAAGTTGGATAACACCAGCATGGATACAGCTACAGAAAACAACAGCAGCGTCGGATTGAAATCACCAGGAGGCGCTAAAAATTCCTTGGGTGGGATTGTCAGTGGCTTTTGTGCCTCCGATGCGATCATCTCTAACATTGACTCCTTCTTGAGCAGACATTACGAATATACGATAAATATTATTGAATGATAAAGTTTTGCAAATTTTTGTATAGCAAGATTTATCCACAGCTTTGAATATCAGCAGATGAATAACGCTATGATTCCAGACGAAGCCTAGTCTTTGCTGATAAGTGGGATATGACAATCGGCAAGAAGTTAATCGAATAAACTCCTTCGTTGGGAGGATGGATACAAGATTGATGTACTATATCTAGTCTATCCCACAGCCCCCACTCTCCCATAAACCCTCATCTAACTGCTTATATCTTATTGATATAGCAGTGACTGAAAAGGAGATGCCACTTAAGTTACGATGACTTCCCAGATAGCTCCCTAACTTCAGCCCCTATGCAATTACGAGATTCTCTGCGCCGGACAAAAATTGTCGCTACTATTGGCCCCGCCACTAGCAGCCCTGAAATGCTCAAGGCGATTATTGAAGCGGGAGCCACGACGCTGCGGCTAAACTTCTCCCACGGAACTCATGCCGACCATCAGCGTAGTATTCGCTTAATTCGGCAAACCGCTTTTGAATTAAATCAGCCAGTAGCTATTCTCCAGGACTTGCAGGGCCCAAAAATTCGCTTGGGGAAGTTTGACAACGGGTCTATAGTTTTAGCAAAAGGCGATCGCTTCACCTTGACAAATCGTCCGGTGGTAGGTACTCAGGAAATTAGCTGTGTTACCTACGATTATTTAGCCGAAGAAGTCCCAGTCGGGGCAAAAATCCTCCTCGATGATGGACGAGTAGAAATGCTCGTAGAGGAGATTAATCGGGACAAAGGTGATTTGCATTGTCGCGTCACCGTGCCTGGTAAACTTTCTAACAATAAAGGCGTAAACTTTCCCGGCGTTTACCTGTCCATTAAGGCAATGACCGACAAAGACCGAGAGGATCTAATGTTTGGTCTAGATCAGGGTGTCGATTGGGTGGCACTTTCCTTTGTCCGCAATCCCCAGGACATGATCGAAATTAAAGAATTAATTTCTAGTACAGGCAAGCAAGTACCAGTGATTGCCAAAATTGAAAAGCACGAGGCCATTGAACAAATGGAAGCTGTTCTGGCTTTGTGTGATGGCGTGATGGTTGCCAGAGGCGACTTAGGGGTAGAATTGCCAGCGGAAGATGTTCCGGTACTCCAAAAACGGTTAATTGCCACAGCAAATCGCTTGGGGATTCCCATCATCACTGCTACTCAGATGTTAGACAGCATGGTGAGCAATCCCCGTCCCACCCGCGCTGAAGTATCGGATGTGGCAAATGCGATTTTAGACGGCACAGACGCGGTGATGCTCTCCAACGAAACCGCTGTGGGTAGCTTCCCTGTAGAAGCAGTGGCGACGATGGCACGAATTGCCGAACGTATGGAGCAGGAAGAAGCCCAGCACCTAAACCTACGTTCTGTGAGAGATGCCCGACGCTCCATTCCCAATGCGATTAGTCAAGCTGTCGGTCAAATTGCCGAACAACTAGGTGCAGCTGCAATCATGACCCTAACGCAAACGGGGGCAACAGCTCGCAATGTCTCTAAGTTCCGTCCTCACACACCAATTTTGGCAGTGACACCCCATGTAAATGTGGCGCGGCAGCTACAGATGGTGTGGGGAGTCAAACCGCTGTTGGTGCTAGGATTACCTTCCACTGGTCAGACATTTCAGGCTGCGATTAACGTGGCTCAGGAACTTCAGTTACTGTCCCAGGGAGATTTAGTAGTGATGACTGCTGGTACACTCCAGGGTATTTCTGGCTCTACAGATTTGATTAAGGTAGAGGTGGTGACGGCAGTACTAGGTCACGGAATTGGACTAGGACAAGGTTCAGTAAGTGGTCGCGCACGGGTGGCCAATACTGGTATGGATGTGAGTAACTTTAATCCTGGAGACATATTAGTTGCACCCCGCACTAGTGCTGATTTTGTGGAAGCAATTCGGAAAGCTGCTGGGATTATTACCGAAGATGAAAGTCTTACAAGTCACGCAGCAGTCATTGGGTTGCGTCTCGGTGTGCCAGTCATTGTCGGCGTGAAGCAGGCAACGCAGGCGATTCGGGATGGAGCGATTATAACGCTGGATCTGCAACGGGGTTTGATTTACTCTGGGGCGGTGAGAACGGCTTAGAAGCAGGGGAGCAGGGGAGCAGGGGAGCACAGGGGAGCAGGGGAGCAGAGGAGTTGTAGTAAGTTTTATCCCCTCTGCCCGTCTGCCCCTCTGCCTCTTGTGCCCAATGCCCACTTGCCCTGAGCGTTCGCGTAGCGTCTCGCAGAGAAGGGATGCCCAATCCCTTTATCAAACAGTGGCGATCGCAGTCCCAAGCCATCCAGCAAAGTTTTGTTGCTGTTTGGAGTTAGGATGCTCAACAGGCTTTACTTGATATCGAGTGGGATGTGGTGATACGAGGGTGATGGTATAGGTACGCAGTTCGTCTTGGTGGAAAACTGCGACTTGGATGGTATCGTTGGGTTGATAATCTTTCAGGCGATCGCTTAAGCCACCCGCAGCTACCTTTATTCCATCAATTGCTAACAACTCATCACCTGCATCAATTCCCCCTACTTGTGCAGGTGAACCAGTCTCCACAAACTTAACGATCTCCCGCCCATTCTCTGTATTTATTCTTACGCCCAGGTAAGGTTCTTCCTGCTGATCGGCTACCAACTGTAAGCCAAAGGGTTCTAAATACTGATTGAAAGGCAAATCCTCAGTACTATCAATGTAGCGTTTAAAGAAATCAGCCAAATCGATTCCGGCAACAGATTCGATCACTTCCTGTAACTGTTCTGGGGTATAGCCGATTTCATCTTGCCCAAATTGCTGCCACATTTTCAGCATCACATCATCAAGGGAGCGCTGATTGTTGTGAGTAGAGCGAATCAGCAAATCCAGCAACAACGATACCATTTCTCCTTTTAAATAGTAGGAAATTTGGGAATTACCGCTATTGGCATCTGGGCGATAGAGTTTAATCCAAGCATCAAAACTCGACTCAGAAACGGGTTGTACCTTGCGCCCCGGTGTTGTTTCATATCTGGTAATTTCCTTACCCAAGTTATTCAAATATGACTTAACATCATAAATTCCTGCCCGCAAAGGAATTAACAAGTCATAGTAACTAGTAGTACCCTCACAAAACCACAATGATGGTGTGTAGTTTTCTTGATCGTAATCAAAAACCTCTAATGCTTTTGGGCGAATTCGCTTGACATTCCACAAGTGAAAGAACTCGTGTGCAACTAATTGCAGAAAGCGATCGTATTTTTCCTGAGCGCGAAACCCAAAACGCTGGTAAATTAAGGAGCAAGAGTCTTTATGCTCTAAACCGCCAAAAGCTTGGCTAAATAAATGTAGCAGAAACACATATCGTTCATAAGGCAAACCGCCGAACATCTGCGCTTCTACCTGAATAATTTTTTGAATATCAGCAATCAACTGCTGAACTTGGTAATTACCTTGCCCCCAGATTGCCAATTCATGGGGTTTTCCTAATACCTCAAATTTATACAATTGGTGGCTACCAATCTCAAAGGGAGTATCCACCAGAGTATCAAAATCGCCAGCTAAAAAAGTATTCGTTTCTTCACTAACGGGTGGTAAGGCGGTAGTTACCTGCCATTCCGGCTGTGGTGGTACGATGGTGACGCGAATGGGTTGCTTATCCCAGCCAGGTATTCTAAAAAATAGTGCTGCACCGTTAAAATAACCGTGGGTGCTATCTAAGTGATTTGTTCGTACCGATAGCTCATTGGCAAAAATGCGGTAACGTACAGTTAATTCTGAAATACCTATTTTCTCTATCTGCCAATGATTTTTACCGATTTTACGCCAGGGTAAAGGCTTATTCTCTGCAAAAGCCTCAAAATCCTGTAAATTCTTGGCATATTCCCGGACTAAATAGGAACCAGGTGTCCACACTGGCAGTTTTAAATCGAGAATTGGTGAGGAATAATCAACAAGGTGTAAAGTAACCTCAAACAGATGGGTTTCTGGTTGGGACATTGCCACCAGGTAATGAATCGTTGGCTCAGTTTCTTGGGCGTAGGCGTTGGGGCGAGTTGCTGTTGCTTCAGTCATTTTGTGTACTGAGTTAATAATCAATGGGTAATTTTCCCCATCATGACAAATTTGTTTTTAACATCGCACACAAACCGTCTTTCATTCGTCATCATCCTAAGTCTCTGGCGTTAAACTTACCAAGAAGCAGACTACGCAGAGCATCTCATAGAGAATCGGATAAAAAAATCACACTTTGCCAGCCAAGTTCATCAACTGTTTGAAGTTCACAAGATAAGTGATGTTGTTGGCGCTATCAATTTTGATCCACCCTTTTTCATGCAGCTTTTCCATGATTTTGGTGGTTTCTTCAACGCCGATTTCTGTTACCTCTGCTAAATCTTTAAAGGGAATGTTAAAAATTTCTCTTCCTAAGTCTGATTCTTGACCATAGCTTTCACCCAAAGTCACTAGAGTATGAGCGAGTTTAACTGCTGGTGGTGAAGACCGCATTTGCAAGCGCACGTTAATTTGCCGCAATCGCCGCACCATCAGTTGCAACATGCGGTGATGTAACTGCGGGTCTTTAAACAATATTTGAATAAACCGCTCTCTGGAGATACTAAGCAACTTCACGGGTGAAAGGGCAATGACATCGGTTGAACGTGGAGATTCATCCAAAATTGCCATTTCTCCAAAAAAATCACCACGACCAAAAATTGCCAGAGCTACTGAATCTTCCCCGACGGTACGCCGGACTTTGACCCAACCAGAAACCACAAAGTAAACGGCGTTACCCCAGGCATCTTCCATTACAACGGCTCGCCCAGATGGGTATTCATGTTCAATTGCAACGTTGAGTAGCCATTCCAAAGTCTGTGGATTGGCTGTACTCATTAAGGGGAAAAGTTCACTAAAAACCTCAGTTAACATGAAATATTTGCAACAATAGGATTTAAGAGTGGGTAACTAACTTTGCTACTATTAAGTTTATTTAAACCGTAATCTTACCCAGAAGACGATCGCAAAATTTGTATTTATTTGGAGATGAATCCTAAGCTTTATTCAGTCTAGAATTCCATTACAACATAACAATTATGTATGCTAACGAAATCAGCGTTTTCACCTACTGACTGATGATTTACTCTTTGTTGGTGGATTGTTATCTAGTGCCAGTATTTTGATCTGTTGGTCTAAATTTTTCACTAATTGATTCAAGGTAACTAAAGCCTCTAATTGCTGAGAATCAAGGCTAGGATTCAGTAAAAGTCGTTCTTGTAGTTCATATAACTTAATGCTTAGTTGCTGAGAAATTCCTAAAGCATCGCGGCTTAGACGTGTTAACTGCTGTTGTTGATAGAATTTTAATGCTGCTCCCCGCAATACTTGGAGTGTTGCCTCTTCGCCGTAGATTCCCGGCATAACTCGCAAGCGCAACAGTAAGCGATTTTTTTGATATACGTATTCCTTTTCTACTTGTTTTGGTTCTGCAAGCGTGGTTACAGGCAGGGAAGCAAACCGCTTTAGTTCATTCAGTACTCCTTGAAAAACTGAGAGCGGCAGTTTGTCTAATACAGACTGCAAAACTCCATTGTCGCTCCACAGTATTCTGCCTTCGTAAGCTTGTCTTTCTAAGTACAGCCGACCAATTCCCCCAGCCAAGATTCGCCCTAGTAATTCTTCTAGTAATTTTTTTGGCGGTAGTGTTGTTAACAACTCAATCGGACTCAGTAGTTCGGAAGCTTGTGTGGGAAAAATAGGTAAATTGTTTGATGATGTGGTTTCAGAATTCTCTTCCGCTTGAGTTATGGAAATAGGGGTGAAGAACGTCGTAGTTTGAGATGATTGGTCTAGCTCTGGGATCGGAGGCAAGTCTACCCGCTGTCCAGAATTTTGACGCTTTTGTGTCTGAAACAGCATCAATACTGGTTGTTGATTAGATTCCGAGTCGGCATCTAGGGAAGGACTAGGTGTGTCAGCAATCATAGCTGGACTATTTGTTGGGGGAAAGTCCACTGTTGACTGATGCACTTGTTGGGCATCTAGCTGAGATGTATTCTTATGGTTGAGGTAGGCTGATAGTATTCTGCGGTGAGCATCAGCTGCGATCGCCTCAATCACCATTGTGCAATTGATAGAAGATAAAATGCGACCAACGTAATCTAGAGCTTCGCTCTCTTGTGGATGAACCATGCCTAGCAAGAGGTTTTTATCTTCTAATCCAAAGGGCAAAATTTGGTGGTAGAGGCAAGCTTCAAAGGACAAAAGATGATCGATTAGGTGGAATATTTGTTCGCGATCGCCTTTTTCCTCCCACTTAGTTTGAGCGGCAGTTAGCATTTGCTGTCCATTTGCTGCTGTATCATTTAGTTCGCCCTTTGAAGACAACATAGATTTGATTCGTTGGTGTTTACTTATATTTTGCCTCTATTTCAATAAGTAGTTAATAAAGATACTTTGTTAAATTGTTAAAATTTCAATTATATATACTTAAGTAAATGTAAGTAGAAGATGAATTTTAGATTAGAGACTGGGAATAATACTGAGGATTGGGCAAAAGAGTGCTGTTAGCGGATAGCTAAGGTTGAGCCAGTGCTGAGTTTTGTTTATCTCCTTGTCTCCCCTGTTCCTCGGTTACTGAGCGATTTGCCTTGACTTGTGCCGAGCATCTCGGCTTACTTCGACTACACCCTTCTCTACGAGAGGCTGCGCGTAGCTTGCTTCCCCGGACGGGTACAACTACGCTCTGTTACCACGCCAACGGCTACGCTTAGGACAAGCTCAGTACAAGTCACTTGATGGAACCGGAGCCGAGGTAGCGAAGTCGAAAGGAGCCGAAGGGCTACTCCCCACTCCCCCATGCTCAATTACCCACTACAGGCTACTCCTGGGTTCTTAAAGCTTGGGCTGCAAGATAGACTTTGGTCCATTCGCCCAGTACTTGATGGGTTTTGAGTTTTAACTGTTGAGCTATGGCTTCTATTGAATTACCCGCTCTCCGCAAATTTAGGATCTGCCGCCCTAGAGGAGTTAATTTTTCATCCAGTTGTTGCCATTGGTTTTGCGTTAATCCCAAGTTATGTTCTTGCAAGGAAATTGAGAGCCAGCTATCTACGAGTTCTGGTTTACCTTTGAGGGCAAAAACACGTACAGCATGGTAACTAATTTTTTCTCGCAGACGGTAGACTTCTTTAGTTTGCTTATTCAGTTTCTGGGCGATGTCTTCCTGGGACTTACCTTGCAGATAGAGCCGTAGCCATTCCACTGCATCTGTTCCCAGATTTTCTTGTAGATAATTTTCAAATTCTTTTTGTACTGTCTGGCGCAGCACCTGTTGTTCCTCTATTTGTTGTGCTTCTTGATATTCTGCGATCGCCTGACTATCTACTAAGTTAACTCGATTGTCACTGTCGTCTGTGAGAACTTCTTCTGACACTAGTCGAACCAAATCACGCCCTGGCACTTGGGTTAAACCACCGCGCTGAGTGCGACGCAAATAATTCACAAATCGGTAAGCTAATAGGGGTTGATTCCGTACTGGCCGCAGACAATATTCTTCTAAACTGGCAAATAGCAGAGCATCTCCCAATCTTCTATCGGTTGTATATTTAGCAATATCAGCCATTTGCTGTTGCATCTGGCTGTCGTTTTGGAGTAATTCTTGGAGTACTTCTTGTAACACATCCATCACACTGCGCTGGCGATCGCGGCTGAGGGAAACCCAAGTCTGAATTTTATTCCGTAATGTTACTAAACTCCCCAATCGGGTTATCAAGTTGCGATAAGCACGTTCTCGCCCCAGTCCCAAGTAGCGTTGACGTAAAATCCTCCAGCGATATTCCATCGCTTGCTTGGCGATATCGAGTTCTTTAGGATTATACAGATCGAACCGTTTTGAGTCAGATCCCAACAGCCAGAGAATAATGCTGTGCCTTGTGGCTTCATTTTGGTCTGGACATTCCACAGCCAAGCGCTTTTGCCAATCTAGAGCCAGTTTTTCCACATCTATTGTCATAGTGAGATTGCATTCCTCGAAACTCAATTTTGAAGTTTGCATCACAACCCCCATTCGTCCCACCTAATTGTTTAACTGGCAGCTGCCCCAAATTTCACGTATTTCATGAATTTCATGAAAATAGCTCAGTGATTCTACTTTTATTACGTCTGAATTCATTAAAATTATGCAGAAATTCCTACATTGATGTTTTGCTTTTACTTGAAAAAGTCCAAAATCAATATATATTAAGCATTTGGGGCATTATGCCAATTTAAATTTTTTGTAAAGTTATGTTTTTTACTTGAGAACAGAAATCTGCTTAAAGTGTGGAGGATACACCTTTCACAAAATGGATCGGGTAAATCTGACATTTTGTAACAGATCCGAGGAACGAATCTAATTTAACTCAAAGTTGAACGTTATTCCACCAGTATAAGTTTCAACTCTGTACAAGCCCTTACGTAGTCAAACTTTTAGTGGAATCTCAATATACTTAGTGCATACTTGGTGCTAATGAAATTTTGCCCTGGAGATTTCCTAACCCCTCTGATAAATTGGTTTAATTCTCTGTTTTTCAATGAGGATTGGGCTTTAACTGAATCGTGTTCAGTCCGGTTTTGTAAAATTTTATGATTTTGTTTAAGTGTATATACGTCAAAGAGCGTTTAAAAGGTTGTTTGATAAGTCGTTGTATAAAATCTTAGATAAATACTATCGGCATAGTGTGGAATTAGTCTCACTATTTATTCTATTTAGCGATGTCTATGATGGTCACTTAGCTCTGTCGTACCACTTCTCTACGGGACGCTACGCGAACCTGGAAGCAAGCTACACGCAGCGTCTCGTAGAAAAGTAAAAGTGTCCTACGCCTACGCTATTGTGGATAGTAGGGATTGATAGGCAAATTTATCTTTTTTAAATTAGCTTCAGTCACAACTATACATTCGTATTGGTAAGTTATTCTTAAAACTTTTATATTCCGAAAAATCAATAGTCAACAGTCAATATTGGTTTTGACTATTGACTCTGACAGTTGCTTCGCCTCTGCTTCAAAATTTAACTTCTGCCAAATCTAAAAACAGGAGGAATGCATTTCTCTAAAGTTTTAATAGTCAGAAGCCTGACAATAAACTTCTCTTTAAATTCATCTATGGGAAGTTTTTGTTTTCAATTCCCCCGCAGGAAGTTAAATCTATCGATTGTTCGCTCTAACAATGGGATTTTCTACAGATTCTCGATATCCTTGAACTTGTTCTGTATAACCAATTGGCAGAACCGCTTCAACGTTTTCATGGGGACGAGCAATAATTACCCAGGATTCAAGTGTACCGCCATAAACATTTTCTGCGGCTTCAACACCGGCAGCCATAGCGGCTTTTACTTCAGAAACATCGCCACGAATATTAACTGTAAAGCGAGCGCTACCTACTCTGATATAACCAACGAGGGTAACTCGACCAGCTTTTACCATAGCATCTGCTGCTGCTAGCACCGCAGGAAAACCTTTAGTTTCAAGTGCTCCAACTGCCTGTAATGACATTATTAATCTCCTGTAAGAATAAACTGGGGGCTACAAGTTAATTGTACGAAGCTTCGCTACAGATTTTGATAGCAAAATTGCTTAGAACATACGGAAAGGTTCTGATTCCTCGGTGAAATGGATTGGTAATATGGTTTCCACATTTTCCGGGGGATTAGGAACTATGTAGTAGGTAATTACTGTACCAACCTTGACTTGCTCTCCCGCTACGATTCCGGCTTCAACAGCTCTATTTACTTCAGAAACGTGTCCCCGGACGGCGACTAACAAGCGGGCACTTTCCGCTTGACCATAATACACAATTGTGACTGCGGCAGCTTTGACCATTGCATCTGCTGCTGCTAAGACACTCGGAAAACCTAAAGTTTCAATTACGCCAACCGCCATTGGCATGGCATTAGCTCCTGGATTAAGGGATAAGCGATTTTAATTGTACGTGGCTTTAGTCCCCATTTTGACATTTTGGAAAACTTTCTTTGATGCTATATTTTTTTGGAGAGTAGAGACGCGATTAATTGTGTCTGTCCTGTAAGCGATTAATCGCGTCTGTTGAGAGTTAAAATATTTTGATATTCCCTGGCTTATGTTTTATATATATATTACAAATAATACTTCAGCATCTTAGGTTGTGTAACTTTATTGTTTAACAAAATTAGTTATTGGTGGAAGCAAGCTAGTACGATAAACTGAAATTTATGTTTCCGAATTTTCTTCCTACGGCAGTTGAGCAACTCACAGAACCGACTTCGATCGCGCTAGCTCGGAGTATTCAAACAACTGCGATCGCTACTCCTTTAACTAATCAACCAGTTACCACCACCTATGTCAAGCAAGGGAGTGGCGGAACTCCGATTTTATTAATTCACGGCTTTGACAGTTCTGTATTAGAATTTCGGCGGCTTTTGCCACTACTTTCTGAAGATAATGAAACGTGGGCAGTGGATTTATTGGGTTTCGGGTTTACAGATAGACTCTCAGGAATTGCTTATAGCCCAACTGCAATTAAAACCCATCTTTATTATTTTTGGAAAAGCCTAATTAACCAACCTGTAATTTTGGTGGGCGCTTCGATGGGTGGTGCAACAGCGATTGATTTTACGTTGGCTTATCCAGAAACAGTCAAAAAGCTGGTGTTAATTGATAGTGCGGGGTTGGCGGGTGGTTCGCCATTGAGCAAATTCATGTTTCCCCCATTAGATTATTTAGCAACTCGGTTTTTGAGTAATATGAAAGTGCGCGATCGCGTTTCTCGCATTGGATATAAAAATCAAACTCTTGCCTCTATCGATGCGTTATGTTGTAGTGGATTACACCTACAAATGCCAAGTTGGCATCAAGCTGTGATTTCTTTTACTAAAAGTGGTGGTTACAGTGCTTTTAGATTCACAGCCATATCAAAAATTGTGCAACAAACGCTAATTTTGTGGGGCGATTCTGATAAAATTTTGGGTACTAAGGATGCTATGAGATTTAAAAGGGCAATTCCACACAGTACTCTTACATGGATTCAAGATTGTGGTCATCTGCCACACTTGGAGCAACCACAAATCACCGCGCAGCATATTTTAGACTTTCGAGTTGAAAGATAGCTCATATC
>JADEXV010000046.1 GCA_015206945.1 Nostocales cyanobacterium LEGE 12452
CCCCTAATCTATCGCCTCATAATCAGCCTGAGCGGTACTTTCTTCGTCAAAATCAAAGTTGAATTGTGGTATTAGCGTGCCATTCATTGGTGAGTCTACTTCTGGGGTAAAGTGACCAGATGAACCCCCCTCAATCTCATCAGTTTGGTTGTTAGCTCGATTGTAAACATCAGCACCAATTGCAAACAAGGTTTGTTGGAAGTCGTCTAAGCGCTGCTTAAATTCCACTGTGGAAATGCTGGAATCAATCATTGCAGCTTGGAGTTGTGCAACTTTTTCACTAGCCAAGGTTTTCATCTGGTCGCCGATAAAGTTGCTATTATCCTTGATGGTGGATTCATAACTGAACAACAAATTATCTGCTTGGTTTCTGAGTTCAACCAGTTCTTTACGTCTTTTATCTTCTTCGGAAAACAGTTCTGCCTCTTGGCGCATCCGTTCAACTTCGTTGCTACTCAAACCACCTGTATTGGTAATCCTGATACTCTGTTCTCTACCTGTACCTTTATCTTGGGCAGAAACCTTTAGGATGCCGTTGACATCGATTTCAAAGGAGACTTCAATTTGCGGTACACCACGGGGAGATGGGGGAATTCCTGCGAGCAGAAACTTGCCGAGACTCTTGTTATCTCGTGACATCGCCCGTTCACCTTGGAGGATGTGAATTTCCACTGAGGTTTGCCCATCAACTGCGGTGGAAAAAACTTGTGACCGACTCGTAGGAATTGTGGTGTTGCGTTCAATGATTTTAGTGAACACTTCACCCAAAGTTTCAATTCCCAAGGACAGAGGGGTGACATCCAGTAGTAAAAGATTATCGACTTCACCACCTAACACACCTGCTTGAATAGCTGCTCCCAATGCTACAGCTTCGTCAGGGTTGATGGAGCGATCGGGAGCTTTGCCGTTGAAAAACTTAATTAGCGCGTTTTGGACTGCGGGAATACGGGTAGAACCACCTACCAAAATAATCCGATCAATGGCTTCTGGTTTGAGATCCGCATCTTTAAGCGATTGGATCAGTGGTTCGATGGTCGCTTCTATTAATTTTGCCGCGAGTTCTTCAAATTTCGAGCGACTGAGTTCCATCTCCAGATGCTTTGGCCCGGTGTCATCAGCTGTGATAAATGGCAAATTGACAGAGGTATTCATCATACTGGAGAGTTCAATTTTTGCCTTTTCCGCAGCTTCCCGCAGGCGTTGCAGTGCCATCTTATCTTTGGAAAGGTCGATTTTCTCTTGTTCTTGGAAACGTTCCATCATCCAAAGGACGATCGCATTATCAAAGTCGTCTCCACCCAAGTGGTTGTTACCACAAGTCGCCTTCACTTCAAAAACGCCATCCCCAAGTTGCAGGATCGATACGTCAAAAGTACCGCCTCCCAAGTCAAATACTAAAATTAGCTGCTCTTGGTCTTGCTTTTCTAATCCAAAAGCTAAAGCCGCAGCTGTTGGTTCATTGATGATTCGCAGGACTTCTAGTCCAGCAATCGTGCCAGCATCTTTAGTTGCTTGTCTTTGGGCATCTGTAAAATATGCTGGTACGGTGATCACTGCTTGAGTGACCTCCTCACCCAAAAAGTTTTCCGCATCCTGCTTCAGCTTTTGCAGGATCATCGCAGATAATTCTTGGGGCGTATAATTTTTTGAGCGAATTTGGACATCAACGGTCTCGTCTCGACCTTTGACACAGTTGTAGGGGACGCGATCGCGTTCTATTTCAGTCTCTTCCCAACGCCGCCCGATGAATCGTTTAATACTGTAAATCGTGTTTTCAGCATTGGTTACGGCTTGGCGCTTTGCCAATTGACCAACCAAGCGATCGCCACTCTTCCCAAATCCCACAATACTTGGAGTAGTTCGTCCACCTTCAGAATTGGAGATTACAAGTGGTTGACCACCCTCCAAAACTGCGACGCAACTGTTAGTAGTGCCTAAGTCGATCCCAATAACTTTTCCCATATTTGCCAGTATTTTTACTGAAATTTCTGCTGTAATATGTCGCGGGCTAACTTTTTTGCTAAGAACAAAGGCTAGCGGATAACGTCTGTGCAACCCCTGTTGCTGGTAGCAAGAAAGAAGTTAAAACACAGAGAGTTATCCAAAGCCTTGTCCAAGTTTTAGGTACGCGATGCTCGTCCTTGCTATAACCCAGGCACTTGAGGTCAGCGAGGTGAGCGACTACAGCTTAACTGCTGGCTGAACTCGACTGATCTTCTGGTGCAAAAGGTGTATCTTCCTTAGGAGCAGCTACTTTGACCATTGCATGGCGTAGCACGCGATCGCCCAAGTAATATCCGCGCACTAACTCTTCTAACACTGTTCCTTCAGGATGTTCATCCGTAGGTTCCCGCATTACTGCTTCGTGCAGGTTAGGATCGAATTCTTGACCTTCGGGACGCATTGGTGATACACCCAAGCGTTTCAGGCTATCTACTAATTGTTTGTAAACACCTTGGTAACTTTTGTGCATGGTCATTTCGCCATCAGATTGCGGTTTGAGGTGCGATCGCGCCCGCTCAAAATTATCGACTATTGGTAGCAATTCCAAAATCGTATTCCGCTTCACCTGCAACTCTAGGTCTTCTTTTTCTTTGCTAGTGCGTTTCCGGTAATTCTCAAAATCAGCGGCAATCCGCATATATTGAGTACTACGCTCTTCTAGTTGCGTTTTGACGGACTCGATTTGTTGAGTCAGTTCTGCCAAAGCTGCTGTTTCCACTCCAGTTTTTTCAGTTGCAGCGACGCTATTTTCTGAATTGACAGCAGTATCGCCTGATATATTTGTTTGGGCTGCCACTTGCTCTGTCACCTCGCTGCCAGATTCATTGAAATTAGTTTGGGCTGGGAAGTCACTCTTCATTGCTTGCTTTACCTCTGTTGGTTCACCCAATTGCTGGCTTGTATTGTTTATCTGTTTATTTTCATCGATCATTGTCTATTCATTCCAGATCCTATTTATGGCAGTGTATCTCCACAGCTTGCAACCGTCGTCATCCACGACGTGCCACTGAGGCTGATTTTATTGCCGACAAGTTCTTGGAAGTGATATAACCGTCCTCTTATTGTGACAAATGGTGAACACGTTAGCCCAGACGCCACTAAGGCGGGAACCCGAACGAGTAATTTGCAATAGTAGCGCCAAATGCGACTCGCCCCTCATCTTCTTTGAAAATATCTTTAATTTTGAATTCGGAGCAAAGCGACTTCAGGAGTGCTGAGTGCCGTTAGCGGGACGTTGAGCCAGTGCAATTATTACTTTTTTGACTCAGCACTCGTTACTCAGCACTCAACACTGTTTTGGTGACTCAGGACTTTTTTGGTAAATGAGAATTCTGTCTCACAGCCTGGGAATACTTTAAGCAGAGGTTCCCCCTACTCATTCGCTCATTTATGAACTCGTCACCACAACGGCGCAGTACCGCTCTAACTACCAGAACAGAGTTTTCGCCCTTCGGCAACAAGCTAGTACAATCTGGCTATGTCAATACCGAACAGATGAGGCAGGCATTAATTGAAAGCCGCAAATCTGGCAGACCCTTAACAGAAGTATTAGAGTCAATTACTGGGCAACAACTATCGCCTGAGTTGCTCAGGCAATACAAAAAACAGCAGCTATTTGAACTGAAAATACTATACGGAGTTGAATTCCTCGATCCAGAAGTCAATTCCGTTGGCAACACGATGATGGGGAACCTGATTGAAACCCTCATCCCAGTGGATATCTGCCGTCGCCATCGTTTAGTACCGCTGTCGAAACACGAAGATCAAACCCCGCCCTCAGTTTTAGTGGCGATGGTCGCTCCAGATAATCTAGAAGCTTCCGATGATCTGAACCGCATATTGCGCCCCCAAGGTTTGGCCTTGCAGCGCATGGTGATTACCCAGGAAGATTACCAGCAGCTAATCAACCAATATTTGGATGAAATGGCTGTTAAGCAGAAGCATCTGGAACAAGAAAAGTTTACAGATATTAATCAGGATTTAGAAAACCTCGGAAATCTCGATCTTTCGGATGCTCCTGAAGAAATGGAGGCTGATTTAGGGGCAGCGATGAAGGGTGCAGAGGATGCCCCAGTCATCAACCTAGTCAACAGAATCCTGGCTAAAGCCTTGCATGAGGGCGTTTCTGATATTCATATAGAACCGCAAGAAGAAAACTTACGCATTCGCTTTCGGAAGGATGGGGTACTGCGCGAAGCTTTCGATCCCCTACCGAAAAAAATCATCCCGGCGGTGACAGCCCGATTTAAAATCATCTCCAATCTAGACATTGCTGAACGCCGTCTACCCCAAGATGGACGTATTCGCCGGATGTTTGAGGGACGTAAGGTGGACTTCCGGGTGAATACCTTACCCAGCCGCTACGGGGAAAAGGTGGTACTGCGGATTTTGGATAATTCCTCTACCCAACTGGGGTTAGATAAGTTAATTACCGATCCAGAGACTTTACATATTGTCCAGGATATGGTCAGCCGTCCCTTTGGGCTAATTTTGGTAACTGGGCCAACTGGTTCCGGGAAAACAACCTCGCTGTATTCTGCACTCTCAGAAAAGAACGATCCCGGAATTAATATCAGTACTGTAGAAGACCCAATTGAGTACAGTCTTCCAGGGATTACTCAAGTACAAGTGATTCGGGAAAAAGGATTAGATTTTGCTACCGCTTTACGGGCTTTCTTGCGGCAAGATCCAGATGTGCTACTAGTGGGTGAAACGCGGGATAAGGAAACGGCAAAAACCGCAATTGAAGCTGCCTTGACCGGTCACTTAGTATTAACTACCTTACATACCAATGATGCCCCAGGAGCGATCGCTCGTTTGGGAGAAATGGGAATTGAGCCTTTCATGGTTTCTAGTTCCTTAATTGGCGTTTTAGCTCAACGTTTGGTGCGGCGTGTATGTTCTGAATGTCGTGTCCCCTACACTCCCACAACCGAGGAACTGGCTCGTTATGGTCTATCAGCTTCCTCTGATGTGGGAGTCACTTTCTATAAAGCTAACACCTTGACATTAGAAGCGATCGCCGATGCCAAAGCCAAAAATCACCTTTGCCCAAAATGTAATGGTGTCGGCTACAAAGGGCGTTGTGGTGTTTATGAAGTCATGCGAGTCACCGAAAACCTGCAAACTCTCATTAACGAAGATGCACCCACAGAACGTATCAAGGAAGTGGCAATAGAAGAGGGCATGAAAACCTTGCTGGCTTACAGTTTAGACTTAGTGCGCGAAGGTTCCACCACTCTAGAAGAAGTAGAACGAGTGACGTTTACTGATACTGGCTTGGAAGCAGAGTTAAAAGCCAAACGCAAGACTGGTCTTACCTGTCGGAGTTGCGATGCCACATTGAAACAAGAATGGCTGGATTGTCCTTACTGTATGACAGCTCGGTTTTAAGACTAATAGTCATTAGTCATTAGTCATTGGTCATTGGTCATTGGTCATTGGTGAATGCTTAATAACTTTAAACAAATGACAAATGACAACGGACAAATGACAAATAAAAAACATTAATAAGGAAGCAGAACTATGGAAATGATGATTGAAGACTTGATGGAGCAGTTGATTGAGATGGGTGGCTCGGATATGCACTTATCCGCAGGTTTGCCTCCCTACTTCCGTATCAGTGGCAAACTTACTCCTATAGGTGAGCATGTATTGACAGCCGATCAATGTCAAAGGCTGATTTTTAGTATGCTCAACAACACCCAGCGTAAAACCTTAGAGCAGAACTGGGAGTTAGATTGTTCTTATGGTGTTAAGGGTTTGGCTCGCTTTCGAGTCAATGTTTATAAAGAACGTGGTTCTTATGCTGCTTGTTTACGGGCATTAAGTTCTAAGATTCCTAACTTTGAAAAGTTAGGTTTGCCAGATATCGTGCGGGAAATGACAGATAAGCCCAGAGGGCTAATTCTGGTGACAGGCCCTACAGGTTCTGGTAAGACAACGACACTAGCGGCAATGATTGACTTGATTAACCGCACCAAGGCAGAGCATATTTTGACGGTGGAAGACCCAATTGAATTTGTCTACGAACCAATTAAAAGTTTGGTTCACCAACGGCAACTAGGTGAAGATACTAAGAGCTTTGCTAATGCTTTGAAAGCAGCTTTGCGGGAAGATCCAGATATTGTTCTGGTAGGGGAAATGCGCGATTTAGAAACAATTTCCTTGGCGATTTCCGCAGCAGAAACAGGACACTTAGTATTTGGTACGCTACACACCAGTTCCGCTGCACAAACAGTTGACCGGATTATTGACGTTTTCCCCCATGAAAGACAAACCCAAGTGCGGGTGCAACTGTCTAACTCGTTAGTGGCGGTATTTAGTCAAACTTTGGTGTCTAAGAAAAACCCTAAACCCAATGAATATGGTCGGGTAATGGCTCAAGAAATTCTGGTTGTCACTCCTGCTATTTCCAACTTGATTCGAGAAGGCAAAACATCTCAAATTTACTCAGCGATTCAAACTGGCGGCAAATTGGGAATGCAAACTCTGGAGAAGGTTTTAGCTGATTTTTATAAAGCAGGAACGATTTCTTTTGAAGCGGCGATGTCTAAGACTTCTAAGCCTGATGAAATTCAACGTCTCATCGGTACTTCTGTACCACCACAGGCAGCAGGTGCTAAACCCGGTGCGGCTGCCAAAGCGCATTAAAGGAACTGGGGAGTAATAATTTTAGATTTTAGATTTTAGATTTTGGATTTTAGATTGAAATTTAATCCAAAATCCTCAATCCAAAATCCAAAATAAAATTGTCTCATACCCAATTAATAACAACTATTTTGAATTTATTTTATGCCAAACTTCGTTGCCCGTGTTCGGGATTCGCAAGGAAAATCTCGAACCGAAAAAATTGTTGCTGAATCCTTGGTACAAGCTCGGACTAATCTCAGAGATCAAGGTTTTGTAATCCAAGAACTCAAGCAATCTCAGGGATTTCAGCCAGATGTTGCCTTCAAAAAATTCCAGAATTCCTTAGTTAAGGTTTCTGTGAAAGACAAAGCCGTTTTTTCGCGTCAATTTGCCGTTTTGATGAATGCGGGTGTTGCGATCGTTAGAAGTCTGGGGGTGCTTTCCGAACAGTGTAGTAATACTAAATTGAAACAAGCTCTTGTAGAGATTAGCACCGATGTTCAAAGCGGAATGAATCTTTCAGAGGCAATGCGGAAGCATCCTGACTGTTTTGATGGATTATATGTGAGTATGATTCAAGCTGGCGAAGTTGGTGGTGTTCTAGACGAAGTATTAAATCGTTTAGCCAAGTTGTTAGAAGATGTTGCCCGTTTACAAAACCAAATTAAATCAGCACTGTCTTATCCAACGGTCGTAGGTTTTATCGCAGTTGCTATCTTTCTTGGCATGACTATTTTTCTTATTCCAATTTTCGCCACAATTTTTACACAACTTGGAATCACATTACCACCTCTAACGCAATTCTTGATGGATGCGAGTAAATTTCTGAGAAGTCCTGGTGCTATCGTCCTGCTTGCTGCTCTTATAGGACTAAAATTTGCCTTTACACAATACGGTAAAACTCCTGTTGGTCGCATCACAATCGATCGTTTTTCCCTCAAAATGCCATTGTTTGGTGACTTAATTCAAAAATCTTCAGTTGCCCGCTTTAGCCGGACTTTTGGTTCTTTGACTCGTTCAGGTGTACCGATTCTAACTTGCTTAGAAATTGTCCGAGATACATCAGGAAACCAAGTGATTGCTAATGCCATAGATGCAGCCCGTATGGAGATTCAACAAGGAGGCATGATTAGCCTTGCTTTACAAAAAGATGCCGTTTTCCCGGCTATGGCAATTCAGATGATTAGTATCGGAGAAGAAACTGGAGAATTAGATGCAATGTTGATGAAAGTTGCCGATTTCTATGAAGATGAAGTCGAGCAAGCAGTAAAAGCAATGACTAGTATTTTGGAACCGGTGATGATTGTAGTTTTAGGGGGAATGGTGGGAACCATTTTGCTAGCGATGTATCTACCGATGTTTGCGGTATTTGAAAAGCTGGGATAAAAGATTAATAGTTAAGAGTTAGAAGTTATGAGTTAGTAATTAAAATTTTTTATTCCTAACTTTTAACTCCTAACTGATTAATTTTATTCTTAACTCCTAACTCCTAACTATTTAATAAACTATGACTGTGCAAAAATCTCAGTACGAAGCGAGTTTGGCAGAGTATAGCAATCATCTAGCTGCGATCGCCTTACTAAAGCAATATCGGCCATACTTGGAGATGATTCCGAGTCTGCGCCGTCCAGATGAAAGTGTCATTACTATACCCTTACCAATTGTCCGGCTTCGCAATACCGCTACAACAGCCCCACAAACCATTTGCTTACCCTGTGATGTGGCAATTTTGATGTGCGATCCAGAGTGGAAAATCAAAACTGGAGCAGAAATTTTAGTCTTTATTCATCGCGCTGACGAAGACTTTTCAGATTTGTTAGGACGTTGGCGACAAACCCAAGTTTACCTGGACAATGATTATGAGTGGTTGATGCCCCTCCGTCACAGTCATATTTTGAGTGAGGGCGCTAATGCTATATATCCTCTGTTTATCGTTTTTAGTGAGACTTTAGAACGCATCCAAAGAGGCCTTGTGGGAGCCGAACTCCCATTTATTATGCAAACACCAGATTTGCTGGTTGAGGAGAATCTCACAGATATTTTCTCTTCACAAACTCCACCAGCTTAGGTACTTACAGCAGAATTCAAAAGTAAAATACGCTTTATACCTGGGTAACAGACGAATCGTTATGTACCTCACTAGTTTGAAATTTGCTAGTCAAAAAAACATCCCATCCCTGCGGGACGCTCCGCGAACGTAAGAATGCAAAGACTTGCATCTCTATAAATGTACTAAGCGTAAAACTACATATTTTTAACCCCGGCTACGCCGTCCCCCTTTTGCTAAACTAGAGGGGTTTTATTATGGGCATCTTCATACAAAATTGTTATAAGTAGCCACGCAACAGACTTTCACCTCTACCAAACTACAAATTAGCTCGTCACACATCCGTGAAAAGACCAGTTATACAAAAATTTATTTTTACTTTTTAAAGAGTAATGAGGATTTGGCAAAGATTCAGTAATCTTACTGTTGCCAATAAAGAATTGTCATAAAATTAGAGACATTTAAAAGCAGATATTTTATACTAATGAATCGTTTTCCTCAAAAAACAACGAATTCTCAAGAGAGCATTTCACAACAAACTCAGTTGAGTCAGATGTGTGGTTCCAAAAGGCTATTTCGCGATCGCTATGAAATACTGCAAATTTTAGGTAGGGGTGGTTTTGGTGTGACATTTTTAGCCAAAAATGCCTTATTACCTGGGAATCCACTGTGTGTCATTAAACAGCTTTGTCCAAAAGTTACTAGTCCCCAAAGTTGGCAAAGGGCGTGTATGCGCTTTGAAAAAGAAGCAAGAACTTTGGGCCAACTCGGTAGTCATTCGCAAATTCCCATGCTATTAGACTACTTTCAGGCGAATGGGGAGTTCTTTTTAATTCAAGAATATGTGCCGGGTTTGACTTTGGCGCGAGAAGTACGGCAAACTGGGCCCAAAAGTGAAGCCTCGGTTAAGCAGTTCTTACAGGAATTATTACCTGTATTACAGTATCTTCATAAACATCATGTGATTCATCGGGATATTAAACCTCAAAATTTATTGCGGTGTGAATATGATGGGCGCATAGTGCTGATTGATTTTGGTGCGGTGAAAGAGAAATTAGTTGATGCTTGTGAAAACTCAATCAATCAAGCTGCAAATACCAACTTTATCGGCACTAGAGGATTTGCACCACCAGAACAGTTTTCTCTACGTCCAGTTTATGCCAGTGATATTTATGCACTGGGTGTAACTTGTATTTATATGTTGACTGCTAAAAGTCCTTTAGAGTTGGACTACGACCCAAAAACTGGTGAAATATCTTGGCAAAAACAGGTAAATATCAGCAACAGTTTCGCCCAGATTTTAGGAAAAATGGTGAAAATCACCTTAGAGGATCGGTTCAAAACTGCCGATGATGTGATGAAAGCTTTAAATAGTGAAAGTTATTTGCCTACTTTGGCTAACTGTCTAACTACCCAAAAATTAAATAATAAAAGTATTACACAACACGAAATTACACAAGAAAAAATTACACAACATGAAATTATACAACACGAAAATTATAATGTATACATGCCACCTGTAGTCAGAACTGCTAGTGCTATTCGGAAATGGAGAGCAAGATTCAAGGAAACAAGATAGCACATACAGCAGAATTCAGAATTCAGAATTCGGAATTCAGAATGAGCTACGTCCCCCTGTACGAATAGGAGTAAAACACTCTTTATACCTGGGTAACAGACTTAGCTTTTGTACCTCAAGAACTTGAAATCTGCTGTATCTTGCAGCCTTTTTTAGCTAAAGTATCAAATGAATAATTAATTATGGGCAATTTAAAATAGCCAAAACAAATTTAGTAAGAATTTTAACTATATTTAATAGTCAGTAATGATTAAATAATCAGGGTTTATCTTCAATACTTAATCAGTTATTGCTTGCCAAGATACAAGTAAAATTACTAGGTTTAAAAGTTCAAAAAAATATTTTTATTCAGATTATTATATAATCGATAGAATAATTAATCTTATGGCTCTCGTAGTTTTCCACAGATGAGGAAGACTGACTACTATTTACAAAAGCTAACTATATAAGTAATTCCCCAATCCCCAAAACAGGGTTTATCTACCACAAGTAAGCGAGAGTCAATTATCTTAAGGGAAAGTTCGGGGCAAACTTAGCCTAAGTTGTCATGCAGTCGCGCCTGTCAGATCATGATCTGCTGCTTAAATCCCGATTGCTCAAATCCCCTGAATCCCAATGGAAAGAAGTTTTGCCAAAGTTGTAGCACCCCGCTGGTGTCACTTTTAAGAAATCGCTTTCGTGTGATCCGAGTCCTTTCAGATGAGGGGGGATTTGGCAGAACCTATCTATCAGAAGACGTAGATAAACTCAATGAACGCTGTGTTATCAAGCAATTAGCCCCAAAATTCCAAGGAACTTGGTCGCAAAAAAAGGCGATGGAGTTGTTTGCCGAAGAAGCGCAGCGACTACAAGACCTTGGGGAACATCCCCAAATTCCGACTTTGATAGCTTACTTTGAGCAAGACGGCTGCCTGTATTTGGTGCAGCAGTTTATTAATGGAGATAATTTGTTAAAGGAGTTGCAACAGCGCAAGGCTTATAACGCTAGAGACATTCAATCTATTTTGCTAGATTTACTGCCCATCCTAAAATTTATCCATGATCGCAAAGTTATTCATCGAGACATCAAACCAGAAAATATTATCCGCAATAAGAATGATGGGCGATTATGCCTGATTGATTTTGGCTCCTCAAAGCAATTTACCGCCAAAGTTCAGCAGAAATCTGGCACATCCATTGGTTCACATGGTTATTCTCCCCTAGAACAAATTAGAGATGGCAAAGCTTTCCCCGCCAGCGACTTATTCGGTGTGGGGGCTACCTGCTTTCATCTGCTAACGGGAAATTCACCGTTTCAGTTGTGGATGGAATCTGGGTACGCCTGGGTAAGTAATTGGCGGGAATATTTGCGGAGTCCGTTAAATCCTGAGTTGGATTTTGTCATCGACAAGCTTTTGAAAAAAGATATCCAGGAACGTTACCAGTCAGCCGAAGAAGTCCTGAGAGACTTGACTCCCAAACAACTCCTCGCCCTACCACCTGCGGGGAAGTCATCTGGGAAATTACCACCAACTAAAGCACCAACTCTACCAAAAAGCTATCCCTTACTGAGAATTTTAATCTTGGTAAGTGCTTTCATTCTATTATTTGGATTCAGCGAATCTTGGTATAAAAATTTTCGCCGGATTCAAACCAGTTTGGTTTCTAGGTTGATTCAACACAATAGTCCTGGTAAAAATGATGCGATTTTGAGTCAGATTAGCTTGGGTAAGGTTTCCTTAGCTAACACCCTCCAAGGACACGAAAACTCAGTTTTATCTGTCGCCATCACCCCCGATGGTAAAACCATAGCCAGCAGTGGCGATGTCTACGACGGGCTACGCCTACGCACTATCAAACTTTGGGATCTCGCAACCGGAAAACTAATCTCTTCACTCAACGGGCATTTTCAGCAGGTGAATGTCGTAGTGATTAGCCCAAATGGCAAACTTTTGGTTAGTGCTAGTGATGACAACACCATTAAAATCTGGAATTTGGCAACGCGCAAACAAATTCGCACTCTTATAGGGCATTCTGACTCAATTCATGCCCTAGCCATCAGTGCTGATAGCGAGACTCTAGTTAGTGCTAGTGATGACAACACGATTAAAATCTGGGATTTGGCAACAGGAGAGCAAATTCGGACACTAGCAGGGCATACATTCTGGGTGCGGTCAGTGGCTATCAGCCCTAATGGTGTGATTCTGGCCAGTGGCAGTTTTGACAAAACGATCAAAATCTGGAATTTAGCAAAGGGATACCCAATCCGCACACTAGAAGGAAATTCTCAAACAGTGACAACTGTGGCTATTAGCCCAAATGGTAAAACTTTAGCCACTGCTAGCCGCAATCGCACCATCAAACTTTGGAATTTAGCTACCGGAAGAGAAATTCGCACATTAGCGGGACATAAGAACACCGTCACATCCGTAGCCTTCAGTGCCGATGGTAAAATTATTGCTAGTGGTAGCCGCGATCGCACTATTAAACTGTGGAATACAGCTACAGGAGAAGAAATTCTCACATTAGCAGGGCACACCAACACCGTCACATCTGTTACCTTCACTCCTGATGGCAAAACCCTTGTTAGTGCTAGTGAAGATAACACTATTAAGATTTGGCGGTTGTCTCAGTGAGTGGGGATTAGGGATGAGGGAGAGTTAAGAATCTCGTTCATCCACCTTTGAACCCAATACTTTTCGGTTAAGGGGAAAGGGAAAGAGTTTGAATTTACCTTTCCCCCTTGCCCTTTAACCTTTCCCCAGCCCATGATCCCCAATTGCGATAAACTGTCTCAAATGGGGAGGGGTAATAATGAGCAGCATCACCAACCATCGCCGCGATCGCAGGTTTGGAATTAAAATAACAAAGCTGTTTTCGGTTTGGCAGCAAGTATTTGGAGAAGCACGCACCCGTATTTTGCTCTGGTACTTGCTGATTTTGGGGATAACATTTCTCATCGCCATTCCTGCCTTTCGCTATAAGCTCTACCACCGCATTGATGAGCGAGTTCGTCAAGATATGGTAGAAGATATAGCGGCTTTTAATGCCTTAATTAAAGGTGAAACCTTTGCTACAGAGAAGATTTGATTAAGCTTTTTAGAGCTTATCTGTTATATCGACTACCAGAGGATGACTCTTATTTCATCACCTTTGTTGATGGTGAATTTTATCAGTCTAGCCCTAGAGCGCGTCCCAAACCACTTGCCAAGGACTCACCACTCATCCAACGGTGGGCAAAACAAACTAAGCCAGAACAGGGAGAAAAAGAATTTTCCGGCCCCGATCTTAGTAAAATCCTTTACATGGTGGAACCGATTAAAATTAATGGAAAAACGCGAGGTGTTTTTGTTGTTGCTCATAATACAGATGGTGAGCGAGCAGAGGCACTAGAAGCAGTTTCTGTAATTATTGAAGTTTCTAGTTTAGTGTTTGTGGTATCGTTCATTCTGGCGTGGTTGGCGGCGGGACGGGTGTTAGCTCCCCTACGGACAATTACTACCACTGCTCATGCAATTAGTGAGTCAGATTTAACTCAGCGCTTACCTACGCAAGGTCAGGGAGAACTGGCAGAATTAGCAACGAAATTCAACGAAATGATGGACAGACTAGAGGCAGCTTTTGCTACCCAGCGAGAGTTTGTCAACGATGCGGGGCATGAACTCAGGACTCCCATCACCATAATTCGCGGACATTTGGAACTGATGGGAGATGACCCTCAAGAGCAACAGGAAACCTTGGCATTGGTTATCGGAGAATTAGACCGGATGAGCCGTCTGGTGGATGATATGATTTTGCTGGCAAAGGCAGAACGCTTAGATTTTTTGCAGTTAGCGACGGTGAATGTAGCAGACTTAACCCAAGAGTTATTTGTCAAAGCCCAAACTCTGGCAGAGCGAGATTGGCAAATAGATGCGGTGGCAAAGGGTCAGATTATAGTCGATCGCCAGAGAATTACTGAGGCTGTAATGAATTTAGCCCAGAATGGGACTCAGCATACTGGAAAGAATGATACTATTTCCATAGGTTCTGCGATCGCTAAAGGAAAAGTGCATTTCTGGGTACGCGATACAGGCGAAGGCATTCCCCTTATCGATCAAAAACGGATTTTTGAACGTTTTGCTCGAACTTATAACAGTCGTCGTCGTTCCGAGGGTGCGGGATTAGGGCTGTCAATTGTCCGAGCGATCGCACAGGCGCATGGTGGACAGGTATTGCTTCGGAGTCAACTAGGAAAAGGTTCGATGTTTACCATTGTTTTACCCCTCGATCCCCCGCAGGAAATGAGTGCTTATGCCCAACATTCTCATCGCTGAAGATGAACCCCGTATTGCCTCATTTATTGAGAAAGGATTGCGATCGCAAGGTTTTACAACGACAACAGTTGCCGACGGACTCCATGTGGTGGATGTTATACACAGTGGAGCTTTTGACTTACTAATTTTGGATTTGGGATTGCCTGGAAAAGATGGATTTCAGGTACTTGAAGAACTGCGGGGACAGGGAGAAGATTTACCTGTAATTATTCTCTCGGCTCGGAGTGACATTCACGATAAAGTCGCTGGATTAGAAGGAGGTGCGGATGATTATGTCACCAAACCTTTCCGATTTGAAGAACTTCTGGCGCGGGTAAAGTTGCGTTTGCGATCTGCTAGGCCAGTGAGAGATATCCAAGAGTTTATCCTCACAGCAGGTAATGTGGTACTCGATTTGCGGACTCGACGGGTAAAAGTAGGCGATCGCTTTGTAGAATTACCTGCTCGTGAATTTACAATGGCAGAAATGTTTTGTCGTCATCCAGGACAAGTTATTAGTCGAGAACAACTCCTAGATTTCGTTTGGGGTTACGACTATAATCCAGGTTCTAATATTGTTGATGTCTATGTTGGTTATCTCCGCAAGAAACTAGGCAGCAACATCATTGAAACCGTTAGAGGGATGGGTTATCGCTTGCGAACCTAAGAGGTTGTTTGAAAAGTGGTTGGCTGTGATTTTAGGCACTAACTGATCCCCCCTAGCCCCCCTTAAAAAGCTACTGTGTACACACAAGTCGAATTTCTTCTTAAATCCCAAACATTACCTACTTAATGGCACTGATGGTTAGGGTGGGGTAAAACTAAAGCTAAAACCTTAGTAAATCAGGTTCAGGTAAGGTTTTGAGAATTTATGCAATAAATATATTGAATTCGGGTGGTCGTTTATTGAATTCGGGTGGTCGTTTATTGAATTCGGATGGTTGTTTATTGAATTCGGGTGGTCGTTTATTGAATTCGGGTGGTCGTTTATTGAATTCGGGTGGTTGTTTATTGAATTCGGGTGGTCATTTATTGAATTCGGGTGGTCATTTATTGAATTCGGGTAGTTGTTTATTGAATTCAAGCAGTGGTTAGGGTGGAGTAAAACCCAGATTCGTTGAACAACTTCAGACTTGGGTGTACACCGTAGCCTTTAAAAAGGGGGGATCTAGAACATTTTGTTACCGAGAAAAAAACTTTTCAAACATCCTCTAATACCAATCGTGTCAATAGTCCCTGCTAATAAAGGAAAATTCATAGACAGGAAGAGACACTAACGATTATCATCATCACAGTTCATAAAGACGATCGCAAACGAGCGATCGCACTCAAAAATGGAGCAAATGACTATTAGACATCTTGCAAAAGTAATAAATGCCAAGATATTGCGGTGCATGTTAAAGGTTAAGGGGTA
This sequence comes from Nostocales cyanobacterium LEGE 12452, assembly GCA_015206945.1. GTDB lineage: Bacteria > Cyanobacteriota > Cyanobacteriia > Cyanobacteriales > Nostocaceae > Nostoc. The sequence continues at coordinate 15,951 of JADEXV010000046.1, forward strand.
AAGGAAAATTCCATACCTTTACCCTTTAACCCTTAACCTTTTTCCTACTTCTGCAAGAAGTCTATATTACCAAGCCATTTCGCTTCAGTGACTTACTGGAACGAATTGAAATCCATCTAAGTCGTGGTTGAGTATGAAACAGCACAGTAAGTTTGATAAATTGACCTCTAAGCAATCAAATAGCCGCTTGCAACTATCAAATCACAGTATTTCTAGACATTGGTTTAGCTATTTGAAGGTTGGTCAAAAAATCGGTATTGGATATGCACTGCTTGTTAGTATTGCCGTACTGGGAACTACTATGGGTTTTCTGATTGCAGATCATTACAAGGAGAAGGCGCAAAAACGGGAAGAAGCAGCGTTTGAAGAGTTATATCAAGCCTCCCAGCTAAAAACGAGTGTGTTTTATGTCCGCACCACTCAACACCAAATGATTCTCTACATGGATAGACCAAACCTATGGAAAAAAAATTACACTGAATTACTAGAGTATGTTTCCGAAGCCCGACAAGTTTGGTTTGAATTAACAGCAAATTATACTATTAATAAGCCAAATTATAGTTTTGTAAGTGGAAAAAAAACAGTTTATCCCTTGTTGCAGAATTATAAAGGTTTTAACGCTTACTTACAACGCACAGAAGCTTTTTTTAAAAAGAATAATCCCAATAATTTATCACCAATCGAGATTAAGACAGCACAAGCTCAATTATTCAATTTTATGCATGGCTCGTCAGTTTTTTTGATGGATAACTTTCTCAATGACATCAGCAAGCTTGTGAAAGTTACAGCCGAGGAGTATCAGCAAGCAAAACAGGAACTACAAACGGCGGAAAAATTACGCTTATACATTATTGTTGGTAGCCTCTCACTATCAATTGCGATCGCCACATTACTAGCAATTTACACCAGCCGCGCCATTGCTCGTCCCATTCAAGCTGTTACCCATATTGCCCAACAGGTTACAGAAGAATCTAACTTCGATTTACAAGCACCCGTCACGACTAATGATGAAGTTGGCATCTTAGCTACTTCCCTCAATCGTCTTATCCAGGAAGTTCAGCAACTCATAAAAGCTCAAAAGGATAGTAATGAACAGCTAGAAGTATATAGCCAGGTTCTAGAAAAGAAAGTACGCGAACGGACGCAGGAGTTAGATGAAAAAAATCAACGCTTAGAATTGGCGTTAGCGGAATTGCGTCACACCCAAGCACAAATCGTGGAAAATCAGCAAGGTAAATAGGGATTACCCACATTTTTGTAACATAGGACTAGCCCTTTAAGGTGGTGAAATTTTAGACCAATATATTCCTCTTTTTTCTGTGTTCTCTGCATCTAGAATGGTTAGATAAATTACTTTTAAATCGCAGAGGCACAGAGATAAGAAAAGAGATTTGACGAGTCACCTTGAAGGGCTAGTCTTATTTAGAAATAACCTCTAAAACTAACGAGGCTGTCAGGAATTACTAACCAAACTATACTGCTTAGTTGATTTCTGCAACGAGTTAGCTCTGATTGCGCGGAACATCCCGAATCGGCACAGACCCGCGCTGAATGCTAGCCGCATCAGTAGGAGAGTAGGTACTTCTCGCAGAGATTTAATAAAACCAGATAGACCAAAACGCACCAATCCCTCTGGTCGAGTCACTCCTTGCCAGATGGAATCTAGCCAAGAAGGAAGTGTTTGCTTCGTCCAGTCTGTCGTTATCACTTCCCCCTCGACTAATCCCGTTGCTGCTAAAAGCTCGGAAAAGCCTTCAATACTGGAAAAAGCGGGATGCGACCACTGATCTAATAGTTGCCGCATTACCCGTTTCTCCCAAAAATTGAGCGGTTTTTGGCGATCGTCTCTCTGATTCCAGTCGGCTAAAACCATCACTCCACCGGGTTTTAGCACCCGTATCAACTCTCTGGCAAAAATGGCTTTATCTGGCATGTGTGGCCCGGCTTCAATTGACCAAACTACATCAAAACTAGCATCTGGGAAAGAAAGTGCCATCGCATCATCCACAAGAAACTGCACATCAAGTTCCTCTTGGGTTAACTGCTGGGCGCGTTGGACTTGTTGGGGACTAATGGTAATACCTGTGACTGCGAAACCGTAATCTCGTGCCAAGATGCGACTGCTACCTCCAATTCCACAGCCAACATCTAAGACAGTGGTGCCAGGGGGTAATTTATCTAAACCACCCCAACGTACCATTTCATGCACAAAGTCAGATTTAGCAGTGAGAAAATCCTTTCGTTGTGGTGGCGAACCATAATGACCTAAGTGGATATGTTCACCCCAGTAGAATTCTAAAATACCGTCTTCAGTCCATTCATCATAGGAATTGGCTACGGAGTTAGATGATTGATAAGGCCTCGCAGTAATTAGATACAACGCTAGCAAGAGTGTCATTAGTGCCAAGAAAACTCCCAGCGTCGAAAAAAGCCAACTCATGGAAATAAAACCTTAATCTTTTCTAACAAGTTTATCCAATTGTTAGACTGCAAGCTGTCCAATTTTCTCACCGAAGCAGTTTTGAGTTAGCGATGTTAAAACCATTCATACAAATGGAGGGTTTTGAAATCTAAACTTTCAGTTACCCTGAAGTTAGTTGCCTAATTAATATTGATTGTTCCATAACATAGAATAGATGACTGAACAAACTTCTAGAATTTGTATCCTTGGTGGAGGCTTTGGTGGTCTCTACACAGCCCTGCGGTTAAGCCAATTACCTTGGGAATCTACACAAAAACCCGAAATTGTTTTGGTAGATCAAAGCGAGCGCTTCCTATTCTCTCCTTTACTTTACGAATTACTCACTGGCGAACTGCAAACCTGGGAAATTGCCCCACCCTTTGAAGAACTTTTACAAGGCACAGGGGTGCGTTTTTATCAAGGTGTTGTGTCTGGAATTGACATCGACCAGCAACGGGTAAATATCCAAGAAGGCCCGGAAATCCCTTACGACCGATTAGTGCTGGCGCTAGGAGGTGAGACACCGCTAGATTTAGTCCCTGGTGCGGCAGCCTACGCTTACACATTCCGCACCATCTCTGATGCTTATCGTTTAGAAGAACGCCTGCGATTTTTAGAGGAATCGGATGCTGATAAAATTCGGGTAGCGATCGTTGGGGCTGGCTACAGTGGTGTAGAGTTAGCTTGTAAGTTAGCTGACAGACTAGGCGAAAGAGGACGTTTTCGGATCGTTGAAATCGCCGACCAAATTTTGCGAACTTCCCCAGAGTTTAATCGGGAAGCAGCAAAGAAAGCAATAGATGCCCGTGGTATATTTCTTGACTTAGAAACCAAAGTAGAATCAATCGAGCAAAATAGCATTTCCCTAGAGTACAAAAACCAGTTAGACACTATTCCCGTGGATTTGGTAATTTGGACTGTAGGAACTAGGGTTGCGCCCGTAGTGAAATCTCTTCCTCTCAAGCAAAATCAGCGCGGTCAAATCACCACTACATCCAATCTGCAAGTCCTCGATCGTCCAGAAATCTTTGCCTTGGGAGATTTAGCAGACTGTCATGATGCTGAAGGACAGCAAGTTCCCGCTACGGCACAAGCGGCTTTTCAACAAGCTGATTATACTGCTTGGAATATCTGGGCAACTCTGACTAATCGCCCCCTCCTTCCCTTCCACTACCAACAGTTAGGAGAAATGATGGCACTAGGAATAGACAACGCCACTCTCACTGGTTTGGGAATTAAACTAGATGGTCCCTTAGCATACGTCGCTCGTCGTGCTGCTTATTTATATAGATTGCCAACTTTAGACCATCAGCTGAAAGTTGGTTTTAATTGGCTAGTCCGTCCGATTATAGAAACACTTTCTCGATAACTTTCAAGGTTGGGAATTGGGCATTGGTAAAAAAACCAATACATTTACGATGATTTGTTTAATTTCCGGCAATCTACTTAGCAGATGCTAGACTCTACCCACAGAAGCTCTTAACAAGCCAAAATCTAAAATTCAACATTCAAAATTTTCAAACTTTAATGGAACAACCGAAAGTTATTTTTTTAGATGCTGTGGGTACGCTCTTCGATGTCAAAGGTAGTGTGGGCAAAGTTTATAGTCAGATAGCCCAAGAATTTGACGTTACAGTTTCAGCCGAAACATTGAATACAGCTTTTATCAAAAGCTTTAAAGCAGCGCCGCCGCCGATATTTCCAGATGCAGAACTGCAAGATATTCCCCAGCGTGAGTTTGATTGGTGGCGAATAATTGCCCTGAACACTTTTGAAAGTGCAGGTGTTCTTAAGGAATTTTCTGACTTTTCGGCTTTTTTCAGCGAACTTTACATTCACTTTGGCACTGGCGAACCGTGGTTTGTCTATCCCGATGTCTTACCAGCTTTAATCAACTGGCGGCGGTTGGGAGTTAGCCTGGGGGTGCTGTCCAATTTTGATTCTCGGATTTACTCTGTATTGCAAAGTTTGGGATTGAGAGAGTTTTTTTCCTCCGTTACCATTTCTACCCAGGTACGTGCAGCTAAACCCGATCCGCAAATTTTTGCCATTGCCTTAGATAAACATAAATGTTCCCCAGAGGCGGCGTGGCATATCGGCGATAGCATTGTGGAAGACTATCACGCAGCTAAAGCAGCTGGACTCAGAGGCGTTTGGATTAACCGTGGTCAATGAGGGGATACCACTTTTTTTATCACCCCTCAAATGGACACGATGCCTGCGACAGTCTACGCCTACGCCATTTTTCTAGAATTTAAACGTCTGATAAAACTAACGATTCAGTGTTTTTCGATTCAGTGTTTTTTAAATTGGAGCTTAACTCATGGATCTTGTGTGGTGTCATTTGAAGAAAGTTCCTAAACTGGTTTATTGAACATTTGAATCTTTGAGCATAAAGTTTGTAAGTTATGAACCTGTTGCAGTCACTCCGTCGCTCTGAACAATCTGTTTGGCTTGATGGGTTTGAGCGAAGCTGGGTGAGCAGTGGTCAGTTGCAACAAGCCATTGAAGAGGATGGGTTAAGGGGCGCACGCTCGAACTTTGACGCGTTGAGCCTTGCCATCCAGGGACATGAGTACGATCGCGACTTCAATACGCTGGCACAACGCGGAAGCAGCCGGAGTGCTCGATCGGATTATGAATATTTGCTTGTGCGAGATTTGCAATTAGCGGCTGATCGGTTGCAACCAGTTCATGCTCATACACAAGGACGAGATGGCTATGTTCAAGTCGATCTGCCGCCTGACACGCTATTTGAAGCTGAAACTGCGATCGCTGCTGCTCAAAAAATCTGGCGAAGTGTAGGGTGGAGTAATTTGTTGCTGAGAATCCCAGCGACTCGATTAATGCTGCCAGTGATTGAACAACTGCTTCGTGAAGGCATGAACGTGAATGCTACGTTAGTGTTTTCTCTAAACGTATACAACCAGGTCTTTGACCGTTATCTCAAAGGATTAGAGAACCAGATTCAGCTAGGGGAGTCCGTGAGTAACGGCGTTTGCTTTGCCAGTTTTGCCATCGATCGGTTGGATACGGCAATTAATCCACTCATTGCTCACTCAGAGACATCTTTTGGCATAATGCAATCCAGACTGCTCTATGAACAATATCAAAGTCAACGCCAGCGATCGCTCCCTAAAGGGGCAAAGCCACTGCGGTTGGTGTGGGATTGCACAGATATTCCGCCTGAATTCGCATGGAATTATATTCAGGCTCTAACGGTTCCTGAAACAGTGATGTTGCTATCGCCATCGACATTAGAGATGTATCGTCAGGTTTCTCTGCTGCCTACAAAGCTGATTGAGGATGAAAGCGAAACGGAAATACTTTCGGATGAACAGATTGAGCAACTTGTGAACGAGGAAATGGCGCGATCGCTCAACGCCTTTCAACAGTTGCTAGACACCATTGAACACAAGCGAAGGCGCTGAATCTGGCTGCCTATTGCCTCAATGGTCAATTGCCCCTAACGCTTTCAGGGTAGTTCTTTGAGCTACTGTCAACCCGGTTGCTCCTTGGATATTCATACCTTCATACAGGCGATTTACCGTCAACGTTTCGCTACAGCGTCCTGTTTGCACATCCCAAACCTTGATTGTGCGATCGTCACTACCACTGAATAGGATTTGACTGTTAGAGTTAAAGATGAGTGACCGAACCCAACCGCTATGTTCATCCAGGATGTGGAGGCAATGCCCCGTTTGTAGATCCCATAGTCGAATGGTTTGATCGACACCGCCGCTTGCCAGGGTATTACCTTGAGGACTGATAGCAACCGTCCAGACGGCTCCTGTATGCCCCTGCAAAACCTTCAAACATTCTCCAGTTTGCACATCCCAAAATCGAATGGTTTGGTCATGACTGCCGCTTACCAGTCGATGACCACCCGGATCAAATGCCAGCGCGAAAACTGCGCCCGTATGTCCCTGCAAAACCTTCAAACATTCTCCAGTTTGCACATCCCACAAGCGAATGGTGAAATCAAAACTGCCACTTGCCAACCATTGACCGCTGGGGTCAAATGCGATCGCGCGAATAGCGCTCTGGTGTCCGCGTAACACATGCAAACATTGATGCGTTTGCACATCCCAAAGTCGCACGGTGCGATCGTAACTACTGCTTGCCACAATTTGCCCCGTTGGGCTAAACAGAACTGTCCAAATGGATGCGCTGTGCGCTGACCATCGATCGAGGTGCCCAGTTTGGATATTCCATAAAGCGATCGACTCATCATGTCGATTGATCGCCAGCGTTTGATTATCGGGACTAAAGCTGACGTTGCTGAATGATGATAGCCGACCGATTGGGCTGGAAAACGTTTTGTCGGGGTGAAGTCGTGGCAGATTGCTATCCAGCTGCAAACGCCACACCTGAATCGTTTCATTCTGACCACTACTAGCAAGCAGCTGACCATCTGCACTGAGACACAGGGAGTGAACCCCACCCGTATATCCACGCAACATTTTCAGGTTTCGTCCGCTCTGCAAGTTCCACAGCCGCACTGTCTGGTCTTCTCCTGTGCTGACCAACAATTGACTGTCAGCACTGATAGCAAGCCCATAAACATCGTGGGTATGACCCTCAAGTACATGAATGGATTGCCCGTCTTGCACATTCCACAGGCGCAGAGTGCCGTCGCGGCCACCGCTTACTAAGAGACGACCATCCGGGCTAAAGGCAATGTCCCAAACAAAATCGGCATGTCCATGCAGCAACTTGGCACTAGAATTTATGGAATCGGGTTTTGGATGTTGATCGTGAGACAGATAATTGCTCCACAATTGAATCGACCCATCCCGGCATCCGCTGGCGAGCAGTTGACCATCCGGACTGTATTGCATACACCGAACCCCGCTGGTATGACCCTGTAAGACACTCAGGCAGTTGCCATTGCTCACATCCCAGATCCGAATGGTTGTATCATTACTGCTACTGGCTAAGGTTTGCTGGTCAGGCGCAAAGTGGACGGCGTAAACACTCTGGGTATGCCCTTTCAAGACACGGAGACACTCCCCTTGCAAATTCCATACGCGCACCGTTTTGTCGTCGCTGCAACTTGCTAATTGCTGGCCATCGGCACTAAAACTCACTGACCAAACACAACCTTTATGTTCTGTTAGCACCTGCAAACATCGTCCACTCTGGATATCCCACAAGCGTACCGAACCATCACTACTGCTGCTGGCTAACGTCTTGCCATCGGGACTAAAGGCAACCGACCAAACCCAGCCTTTGTGCCCTGAAAAGGTGTCCAGAAGTTGGGCTGTGCTAATGTTCCAGAGATAGATGTTGCCATTTGAATCGCCAACGGCAACGGTCTGTCCGTCTGAACTTAGGTCGATCGACCTCGCGACATTGAGGGTTTCTGAGAAGATAGATTTCGCTAAGTCAGCATTCTGAAAATTGACCCCGGCTAAATTGACCTGCCGTAAGTCGGCTTGCTGCACCATAAGACCCGAAAAATCTGAGCCGCGTAAGTCCACTTGAAACTGCACCAGCAGGTTAATTAGATTGCCTGCCACGTATCCTGGTTTCTTTCCCTGTTGCGTTAATATGTGCCTTGCTTGTGCCTTGATCGCCCCTACACTGCCAAAACAAGACAGCAACCGTTCCATCACAGGTTGCACAATTAAGCGCGTCTGAATCTCTCGAATGTAATCTTTTGCTTGTACTCGCAGTAAGGGATGCGTTTGCCAAACGTTAAGCTTTTGCGTCTCAAATTCGATGCAAATCTGCTGCACGAATCGCTCTGTGACATACTCCATCACCACAGGTTGCAAGAAGAATAACCCATCGTTTTTTTCAATTAGCGTAGGCTTTGCCTTCTCGATTAGCGATCGCCTCAGTAGTGAGTTGATCAAATTAGGTACACTTTGTTGAGCAGCAGAATCAACCACGTTCTCTCGAATATCTGCAATCGAGACTGGCTCCCGATGAATTGCAAACCAGGACAATGTTTTCTGTTCAGCTTCACTAAGGCGATCAAACTGACGGTCTAGCAAATCGCGGATGTCTTCAAAAACTGCCAATCCTTGACTGAGATAGGGCAACACCTCGGTAATGCTGCCGTCAAACAAATCCCCAATTGCGGCTGCCACCAGTTTCAACGCCAGCGGATTGCCACCGTAGTGATGGATCAGAGTCTGCCATTCGGCTTCTGAACCTGTAAACGCTCCTTTTTGCCGAAAGATAGCGCGTCCATCAGCAGGTGTTAGTCCACTCAAAGTCAGCGATCGCACTAGCGCCTGTGCGCCTTCCATCAGTGCCATTTCGCGTGGCTTTTCTCGACTAGTGAACAACAAACAGCTTTGGTGGGATGCTTCGCCAATGGCTCTGAGCAATTGTCCGTAACCTTCGTAGCCCGTTCGCCATTGTCCCACTGGCTCACGCTGCAAAATGGTTTCAGCATTATCGAGTAGCAATAAACACCGACGTGATCGCAGATATTGCATCAGTTTAGATATCTGTTGATCGAGCGTGGTCAAAATGATAGGATCTTCCCCAAAAAGCGGCATGAGAAACTTCAGCAGGCTCGACAGAAGTTCATCCAGCGGTGGTGCATTAGCCAGGGAACGCCATACGACAATCTCGAATTCTGTCTGCATTTGCAGCGCAGCCTTGACGGAGATCGTACTTTTGCCAATACCGCCAATGCCCAATACTCCAACCAGACGACAGCGCTCAGACACAACCCACTGCCACAATTGCGTCAGTTCTGCCTCACGCCCATAAAACACCGAGGTATCAACCGCCGTGTCCCAGTCCTGTTGGGGATTTGTCCATCGGCTCTCTGTCTCTTCAGCTAAGGTAGGGGATGTCACATCTGCCTTCGTCAATTCCAGCCCAAATGCCCGGAAGAGATACTCTAATGACTGACGATCAACCCCCAGTTCGCGCTTGAAAATGCGAGCGAGGGTATTGAGGGAGAGTCCAGTGCGATCGCTGATGTCTTCCTGGGTGAAACGCTTACCCCAGGTTTCGTCAGATTCCGAATGCTGTTTTGCCGTCTGAAACTTTTGCCACCCTTGAGGCGATAGGATGACTCCTCGCACTCGCCCAGAAGTGGAGGAACTTCGTCTAGTTTTTGATGGCTTGGAATCCATAGATCGGCCGATAGTGCAAAGGACGGAGCGAATCTTTTCTTAAGATATCGGGCGTTTCTTTAATCAAGGACTGACAGGGAGTTTAAGAAACACAGATTGACAGGCAAATGATCCCATTTTGGTTAGAGTATACCAGGTTTAATTTCTCCTGGCTTATTTTCTGCGGTCTTCCTCAAGCACAGAAAAATTAAATCGCGTTTTAACTCAACTAACTTGAGTGGTCTAAATTGAGCGATCGCAGAAGAATGATGTTAATCGAGGTGGGCATTAAGCTTCACAAATCTAAAGGAAAAAAAGATGAGTAGCGATCGCGTAAACAGTCAAAACATGAAACTTGAAGTTGTGGTATTACCCGTCTCCGATGTTGATCGCTCCAAGCACTTCTATGAGACGTTGGGATGGCGGTTGGATGCTGACTTCGTTACCGATCAGGACTTCCGAGTGGTGCAGCTAACGCCTCCTGGCTCGGAAGCCTCGATCATCTTCGGTAAAGGAGTTACGTTAGCCGCCCCAGGTTCAGTTCAGGGTCTGTACCTCATAGTTTACGACATCGAAGCAACCCGCACCGAACTCGTTGAGCGTGGTGCCGAGGTGAGTGAGGTGTTCCACGACATCGGAGGGATATTCCACCACGCCGGAACTGAGGGACGGGTACCTGGTCCCGATCCGAAACGTCGTGACTACGCCTCGTTTGCCTCGTTCAGTGATCCAGACGGCAATGGTTGGGTGCTCCAAGAAGTGAAGACTCGCGCTCCCGGACGGTAACAGGTTTTTCGCTCCTTTTGATACTCACAATCAGTGCAGCAGTTATGCACTAACCAAAAGAGTTAAAGCTAACAAACTAGACAACACCTAAAACGAGGATACACGATGAAAAGGCAGAAAGTATGGTTCATTACCGGAGCGTCCAGGGGCTTTGGGTTAGAAATTGCCAAAGCAGCCCTGGCAGCAGGCGACCAAGTAGTAGCGACGGTTCGCTCTCAGCCCGCACAACTCGCTGCTACCCTGCACAACCACTCGGATCTGTACGTTGTGGAGATGGATCTCACCCAGGAAGACCAGGTACAAGAAGCTGTCAAGCAAGGCATTGCCCGTTTCGGCCGGGTTGATGTCTTAGTCAATAATGCCGGGTTTGGCATGGTTACTGCGATCGAAGAAGCCACGGATGCCGAAGTTCGCAAACAGTATGATACCAACGTATTTGGGTTATTGAACGTGACTCGTGCGGTGTTGCCGTACCTGCGCCAGCAAAAATCCGGGCGGGTCATCAATATTACATCGCTGTTCGGCTACGATGCAGTTCCGGGCTGGGGATTGTACGGGTCCACTAAGTTTGCGGTCGAAGGTCTCTCAAAAGGGTTAGCAGTCGAACTAGCACCGCTCGGCATCCACGTCACGGCAGTAGCTCCCGGTCTTTTTAGTACCGACTTCCTAAGCACTGAATCCTATGTTGCCGCTAAAACCACGATCGCCGATTACCAGGCAACGGTAGAGCCGATGCGTAGCGGAGCCAATGCGCTACACGGGCACCAACCTGGCGATCCGAAAAAGTTTGCGGCTGTGATTCTTCAACTCGCCAATACAGAACGTCCCCCTCTGCATTTGCCCGTCGGGAAGGACGCAATCGCAATGTACCAGAACAATGCCGCGAAAATGGCACAGGAAATCGAAGCATGGCTACCAGTAGCTACCAGCACGGACCATGACCACCGCATCACGGCTTCGACCATCGCCTGAAGAGCAACATTCACACATTATCTCCAAAACTGAAGATGAAAACTCAAGATTCCGTAGTCTTTATTTCTGGCGCTAGTCGCGGCTTAGGCTTGGCATTCGCGCACGAGGCACTTGACCGTGGTGCCAAAAAGGTCTACGCCGGGGTGCGTAGTCCGACTGAAGCCAAAACGCCAGGTATCATTCAGGTCAAACTCGATGTGACCGATCCTGCCTCGATAGCTGCGGCCGTGACACAGTGCGGTGATACTACTGTGCTGGTCAACAACGCGGGTATTGCTCGGCTCACCAGCAGTACCCTAGATCCAACCATGATCGACATCGCGCGGGAAGTCTTCGAGACTAACTACTATGGCATGATTCTGGTCAGCCAGACATTTGCTCCAATTCTTGCCAAGAATGGGGGTGGAGCGGTCATCAATGTCTTGTCGGATGCCACTTGGTATGCGCGTCCGATGCTGGCAGCGTATTCCGCCTCAAAGTCAGCGGCGTGGAGCTTTACCAATGCCTTACGCATCGATCTGCGGAACCAGAAGACATTAGTGCTCGGTCTGCATGTCGGCTTTATGGATACCGACATGACCAAAGGCTTCGAGATGAAAAAGATTCATCCACGGCAGGTTGCCGAAGCCGCCCTGACTGGCATTGAGGACAACAAGGAAGAGATACTGGCCGATGACTTCACCAGAGAAGTTAAGCGAAGCCTTTGCAATGAGCAGCCGATATATTTGAATCCGCCGGAAATCGGCTGAATGCCGTTCGTTCACAAGCAAAGGTGTGCAGTCCTTGGGTAGGAACTGAAAGATAAAGCCATCACCAGTAATGCACGCACTGATTGTCAATGATTTTCAAAGTTGAACGCTAAAAAAGTTTTACAGCAAATCGCCGATACAGAACGTCCGCCGCTGCATTTGCCCGTTGGGAAGGACGCGATCGCGATGTACCAGAACAACGCCACGAAAATAGCGCAGGAAATTGAAGCATGGCTGCTAGTTGCTACCAGTACCGACCATGATCACCGCATAACAGCTTCGACCATAGCGTGAGCTGCAACATTCACACATTATCTCCAAAGGAGTTTTACGATGGGTATCGAGCAGAAAGTCGCTGTTATTACCGGCGCATCGCAGGGCATCGGCGCAGCCCTTGTCAAGGCGTATCGCGATCGCAACTATCGGGTGGTCGCTATCTCACGCTCAATTCAGCCATCGGATGATGATGCAATCCTTACAGTGTCAGGTGACATCGCCGATCGAAAAACCGCCGAACGTGCGATCATCGAAGGCGTGATCCGCTTCGGGCGCATCGACACGCTCATCAACAACGCGGGTATCTTCATCGCCAAGCCATTTACCCAATACACTGAGGCTGACTACGAGGTATATCTAGGCACTAACGTCGCTGGCTTCTTTCACATGACGCAACTTGCGATCGCAGAAATGGAGAAGCAGGGCAGCGGTCATATCGTGCAGATATCGACGAGTTTGGTTGACAACCCGATCGCTGGCGTACCATCTGTACTCGCATCACTTACAAAAGGCGGACTGAATGCCGCGACCCGATCGCTGGCGATCGAGTATGCCAAGCGTGGTATCCGGGTGAACGCGATCGCGCTGGGTACGATCAAAACGCCAATGCATCCCGCTGAGACCCATGCACAGCTCGCTGCCCTGCACCCGCTCGGTCGTATGGGCGAGATATCCGACATCGTCGATGCGGTTTTCTACCTCGAATCAGCCAACTTTGTGACGGGCGAAATCCTTCACGTTGATGGTGGTCAGAGTGCGGGTCACTGACACCACCTTGTGCCAAGAAGAATGACTTTGACGCTCTCAACCAGAATTGCTCAATCGCCTAGTCTTTAAAGGAACACAGGCATGATCTACGAATTACGCATTTATCACGCCATGCCCGGACGACTACCCGCGCTACTGTCGCGCTTCCAGAACCATACGTTACAGATTTGGGAAAAGCATGGCATCCGTCAGGCTGGATTCTGGACAACGTTAGTTGGCGAGAGCAATCAGCAGCTTACTTATATGCTTGCCTGGGACAGTATGGCTGAACGCCAGGAGCGCTGGAACGCATTCCTCGCCGACCCCGAATGGATCGCGATCAGCACTGAGACTGAGAAGGACGGTCCACTCGTGCAGAACATCAGCAATGAGTTGCTGGCATCGACCGCCTTTTCTTCGGTGAAGTGAAGATATTAAAAAGTTTCCAGTCTATTTCAACAACATTGGAGAGTAACAATCATGAGTCAAGCAACAACAAGTCAAGCAAAGCATCCCGCTGATCCAACCCCCCCAACCCTGGAAGGGAAATTGTCTCTGTTAAAGAAATTAAGAGATGAATTGGGCAGTGGAGATACTATTCGTCGTCTGTTTTTTGGCGATCTGGAACCCATTGCGCTTCAACCTGGAGGAGCGAATACGGTGGTTCATCTTTATAACCAAGCCAATGATGTCACCATTGCCTATTGCAGTTCCTACGATGTATTTTTAGCTGCCCGTTCGGGACGAGTTACCGAGTTCGACCCGGCTGAGATCAAATAAAAGTTTGTTGGGATGCGATCGCGTTTAGAAACGCTTTAAAGGCGTGAAACAACCCATGGCAGGAATAGATTGCAGCATTCATCCTTCCGCTTTCTCTACGCTAGACAAACACCAATACCTACATTACAAATAGCCGACTCAATTAAAGCAATAAGTCGCGTTTTAACTCAAAGAACTTGAGTGGTGTGCATTGGGCGATCGTAGAAGAATGAAAAGTAATCAATTTGAACATCAAACTTACCAACCTAAAGGAGAACAAAATGAGTAGCGATCGCGTAAACAGTCCAAACATGAAACTCGAAGTTGTGTTATTCGGCGTTTCCGACGTTGACCGCGCGAAGGCATTCTACGAGAATCTCGGCTGGCGGCTCGACATCGACATCGCTGAGGGCGCCTTCCGCGGCGTGCAAATGACGCCGCCCAACTCCGAAGCCTCGATCATCTTCGGCAAGGGAGTCACTCCGGACAATTCTAGCTCGGCGCACAGCCTGGTTCTCGCCGTGGACGACCTCGACATCGCCCGCGAAGAGTTGATCGCTCGCGGTGTCAACGTGAGCGAAGTTTTCCACTACGCCGACGGCCCCTTTAACAACGCCGTGGAGAACCCGCGCGTTGGCGGACGCGACCCGCAAGGTCGTTCCTACTTCTCGTTTGCCTCGTTTGAAGATCCGGACGGAAACGGCTGGCTGCTCCAGGAGATTAAAGAGCGACTTCCCGGTCGCGAGTGGAAGTTGACGCAGGCACGAGCCACAGATGTTCCAACCCTTGCAGATATCCTCCGTGAGACGGCGGAGCACCACGACCATTACGAGAAAACTCACGCCGAGCATCACTGGTGGGACTGGTACGCGCCCTACCTGAGCGCACGTCAGAATGGCAGCAGTCCAGAAGAGTCCGCCGCCGCCGCTGACCGTTACATGGAAGAAATTTTTCCTGTTCTTTCCAGGTGATGCGGTCAGAGTTGCCACACCCGTCGAGTACGCCGGCGACTAGGTAACCGCAGAAACTTACGAAGCCAACGATTTTTGCTCAGGAACTCAGGGCGGCGTTCAGGTCGCTGCGCTGAAATCGAGTTCGCGGACGGTCCTGGCTCCCGTCCCCCGTCCGCGCTTCGGAACCTACGCAGAGGTGTCGGCAGCGTTCCTTCACTCCGTATTAGATTAGGAGACCGACTGTTACCGAAGATAAATTATTACCTAACATAAAAAGTAAAATTTTAAAACAATGAAAAATACTAAAAATATCCTTGGCAGTATGATGGTTACGCGATCGAGCCGATTTCTGGCGGCTGCTTCAGTGCCATTGTGAGTCCGGACGGCCAAATCATCGGCGAGCCTCTCAAAGTGGGCGAAGACGAAGTGATTGCCGATATTGACTTTGCCCAGATCGACGCCCGCAAGCGACTCATGGACGCACGGGGTCATTACAGCCGCCCCGAACTGCTCAGTTTGTTGATTGATCGCAGGTCCGCGTCGCCCGTCCATGAGCGCACCGCACACCCAAAGGTTGAGGCCATGCGCGCAGCCGTTGACGAGCAGAGGACCGTCGAGATCCTCTAATTCCACGTACCTAGCTAAACGCAACTGCACACAGGTCAGCACGTGTCCGAAGCAATCAATCCTAATCGCCGCTACTTTTTAACAACCATGCTTAAAACTATTGCTGCCACCCAGCTTGGCATGATCGGCTGCACCACACAACACGCTACGTCAGCAACGGCTGAGTTACCGATTGAAGGCGAACTGCCTTCTCTTGTTGGCGCGATCGCGTGGCTCAATTCGCAGCCATTAACAGTTGACGAACTGCGTGGAAAAGTCGTGCTGATCAACTTCTGGACTTATACCTGCATCAATTGGCTGCGCCAACTCCCTTACGTTCGCGCGTGGGCTGAAAAGTATAAGGATCGGGGACTAGTAGTAATTGGTATACATACACCGGAGTTTGAATTCGAGAAGAATATCGATAATGTCCGCCGAGCCTTAACAGAAATGAAAATTGACTATGCGATCGCTGTAGATAACGATTATGCGGTGTGGCGCGCTTTCGGGAACCATTATTGGCCAGCCCTTTATTTTATAGACACGCAAGGACGCATTCGTCATCACCAATTCGGCGAGGGCGAGTACGAGCAATCGGAAAGGGTCATTCAACAGCTACTGTCTGAGTCCGGAACTGGCCATGTCGATCCGGAAATGGTCGAAGTCGACACTCGCGGTTTTGAAGCCGCCGCCGATTGGGGCAGCCTGAAATCGCCTGAAAACTACCTCGGCTACGAAAGAACGGAGAATTTTGCGTCTCCCGGCGGCGCGGTGTTAAACAAGCGTCATTTATATACCGCCCCCGCGCAATTGAAACCTAATCAATGGGCGCTTTCGGGCGATTGGACAATCGGAAGACAAGCCATTGTACTGAACGAGTCCGGCGGGCGGATCGCGTACCGCTTCCACGCGCGCGACCTTCATCTCGTCATGGGGCCGGCCGAGCGAGGAACATCCGTGCGGTTTCGCGTGCTTATAGATGGGCAGCCGGCAGCTGCGGCTCGCGGACTTGACATCGATGTGCGAAGCGAAGGTACGGCTACCGAACAGCGGTTATACCAACTGGTCCGACAACCGAAGCCCATCACAGATCGCCAGTTCGAGATCGAGTTTCTGGATTCTGGGGTGGAGGCTTTTGCGTTCACGTTCGGTTGATCACGCAAACAGATACGTTTTCGCAACGAGCGACAAGAAGGTAAATGATATGACGATGAAATCCACACATGACAGCCCAATCCTCGTAACCGGAGCGGCTGGCGATCTCGGTGCGATCGGCCGCAACCTCACCGCAATGCTGCTCGCCAAAGGACATAAAGTGCGTGCCTTAGTTCGGCGGGAGGATGAACGCGCTGAGGGACTGCGCCAGCTTGGGGCCGAGGTTGTGCAAGGCGATCTAACTGATCTTGCCTCGATGCACCGCGCGATCGAAGGTTGTACGCGCATCTATTTCGGGATGTCAGTCTCGGCAGCGTATCTCGAAGCCACGCTCAACGTCGCTGCGGTGGCGCGCTACCACGGCGTCGAGGCTTTCGTGAATATGTCGCAGATGACGGTGACGCAGATGAGCATCACCGAAACCACCCCAAGTCCGCAGCACAAGCTGCACTGGCTTGCGGAACAGGCATTGGCGTGGTCTGCCGGTCGTCACCGTGCGGCCGACGGTCTTCCTCGAAGGCTTCGCCAACGATCGCAATGACTGTAATTAATTTTGTGTGGTTACTTATCACAACTGAGTAATGCGGACAGACAATTACTTAAAGACATATATCTTGCTTCTATTAGCAAGCGTGGGAGATACTTATGTGGCCTAAAACAGAACTGATAGATTTGCTCAAAATCGCGCATCCAATAATTCAGGCTCCGATGGCTGGTGCTTCCACGCCTGAGTTGGTTGCAGCCGTTTCTAACGCTGGAGGTCTTGGCTCCTATGGCGCTGCGGCCACACCACCAGCCAAACTTCGCTCCATTATCAGGCAAATTCGAGAGCTGACAGACCAACCCTTTGGAGTTAATTTATTTGCCCCAGCAGTTGAAGCGTATCAACTTACACTTGAGCAGCAAACACCGATGTCTGAGCTATTAACAAAATGGCACAACGAACTTGACGCTGGGCCTGTACCGGAACCAATAGCGATACTAGGACCGTTTGTAGATCAATTTACTGTCCTGCTTGAGGAGAAAGTACCTGTTTTTAGCTTCCACTTTGGGCCTGCGCCAATTGAGGCAATTCGTGAGATACACGCTATAGGCTCAATTGTATTAGCAACCGCGACGACCGTCCGTGAAGCAAAAGCTCTAGTCGTTGCAGGAGTCGATGTCATCATAGCCCAGGGCTTTGAAGCCGGAGGTCATCGCGGAACCTTTGCGGTACCTTATGAACACGGATTGATTGGAACAGCAGCGTTGGTGCCGCAAATAGCTGACGCGGTATCGGTTCCGGTCGTTGCGGCGGGCGGAATTATGGATGCGCGTGGAATCGTTGCTGCGTTTGCACTTGGGGCAAGCGGGGTACAGATGGGAACCGCCTTTCTCGCCTGCCCTGAGAACAATATCCCAGAAGTCTATAGGCAGGCTGTACTCAATTGTAAGGACGAAGACACGGTTATTACTGAAGTATTTTCCGGCAAACCCGCCAGAGCAATCCGAAATCGATTTATACGTGAAATGGAAAATAACAGAGATAAAGTGCTGCCATTCCCGGCTCAGATGTCTATAGGGCGGGTTTTGCGTCAGGCTTCTGCTCAACAATCAAGTCCAGATTTTGTCAGTATGTGGGCAGGACAGGGAGCAGGATTAGCCGAAGCTCTCCCAGCAGGTGAGCTGATCGAAAAAATTATACAAGAGTTTCAAGCCGTAACTGCTTCTTTACAACTCAAATAAACAGATAGTCGATTCAATTAAAGCAAGTTGAGTTAAATCCAATTGGAAAAAGATAAATGTCCGAGAAAATTAAGTATCAACGCCGCCGCTTTTTGAGCACTGCGGCTATGACCATTGCGACTACACAGCTAGGCAGATTCGGTTCTGCGATCGCACAATCGAGCAAAACAAAACCAGCAGTTCTGTCGGGGACAAACACGTCGTTCGGCTCACTGAGGCAGATCGATGCTGGTGTTCTAAATATCGGATACGCTGAGGTTGGTCCCGCGAATGGTCGTCCGGTAATCCTCCTGCACGGATGGCCCTACGACATTCACAGCTATGTCGATGTCGCCCCTCTCCTGGCGTCGGCGGGGTACAGGGTGATTATCCCGTATCTACGCGGCTATGGTATGACGCGCTTTCTTTCGAGCGAGACGTTCCGGAATGGCCAGCAGTCGGCGATCGCTGTCGATATCATCGCTTTGATGGATGCTCTCAAGATCGAGAGGGCGATCCTCGCTGGTTATGATTGGGGAGCGCGAACAGCCAACATCATCGCAGCACTCTGGCCAGAGCGCTGCAAGGCGCTCGTATCCGTAAGCGGTTACTTGATTGGCAACCCTGAAGCCAACAAGACACCTCTGCCGCCGCAGGCCGAACTCGAATGGTGGTATCAATTTTATTTCGCGACGGAACGCGGCAAGCTCGGCTACGAAAAATATCGACACGATTTCAACAAGCTCATCTGGAAGCTTGCTTCGCCGCAATGGCACTTCGATGACGCGACATTCGATCGCAGCGCGGCTGCCTTCAACAACCCGGATCACGTCCAAATCGTCATCCATAACTACCGTTGGCGGCTCGGCCTGGCTGAAGGTGAGTCGAAGTATGACGAGATTGAGAAGCGGCTCGCCGCAGCCCCTGCGATCGCCGTACCCACCATCACTCTTGAAGGTGATGCTAACGGTGCGCCGCACCCGGATGCCAGTACCTACGCAAGGAAATTCTCGAGCAAATACGCACACCGGATCGTCAAGGGCGGTGTCGGTCACAACCTCCCTCAGGAAGCACCGAGGGAGTTTACCAAGGCCGTCGTCGAAGTTGACGGTTACTGATTGGGTTTAGCCTGAGTCGTGAAATCAGACAATTTGCAGCAAGAAGAAAACATCATGACCAAACTGAAAAAAGTACATTATAAAATCAAAGTCCGCACCGCAGGTGCCTTAGTCCTGCTCTCGCTATTCCTCGTCGCGCTCTTGGCGGTAACGGTATTTCTGGCACCGCCCGCTCGCCTGCTTGCACAGCAATCCGCCCTGATCGGCGCACAAACCCAGGTCGCAGCCAAGGCGATGTCTACGACGGGCTACGCCTACGCGACCGAAAACAACGCAATCCGCCCCTTCCGCGTCCACATACCGCAAGAGGCGATCGTCGATCTCCGCAAGCGCATTGCGGCGACCCGCTGGTCTGACAAGGAGACTGTCGCTGACCAGTCGCAGGGCGTGCAACTGGCGACAATGAAGGAACTCGTCCATTACTGGGGAACGAAGTACGACTGGCGGAAAGCCGAGGCGAAGCTGAATGCCTTACCACAGTTTGTAACGAACATCGACGGACTGGACATTCACTTTATTCACGTTCGCTCCAAAAATCCTAACGCTTTGCCATTGCTCATCACGCACGGATGGCCCGGATCGGTACTTGAACAGCTAAAGGTCATCGGCCCGCTGACCAATCCAACAGCCTATGGGGGACGCCCGGAGGACGCCTTCGATCTGGTCATACCGTCAATTCCCGGCTTCGGCTTCTCCGGCAAGCCAACGAGCATCGGTTGGGACCCCGACCGCATCGCCCGCGCCTGGGCAGATCTGATGAAGCGCCTCGGATACACCCGCTATGTCGCCCAGGGCGGCGACTGGGGGTCCCCCATCTCCAGCGCAATGGCGCGCCAAGCACCGGCAGGATTACTTGGTATTCACATCAACTTGCCGGCGACGATACCAGCCGACGTGGCTGCGGTGCTCGCCGACGGCGGGTCTGCGCCTGCGGGTCTCTCCGAGGAGGAACGCGCGGCGTTCGACTCACTCGATGCATTAAAGAACAAACGAGCCTACGCCGCGGTGATGGGTACGCGACCGCAGGTAGTCGGGTACGGTCTGACGGACTCGCCAATCGGACTCGCGGCATGGATGCTCGGGCATCCAGGCTTCGCGCAGTGGACGTACAGAGGTGGCAATTCCGAAAAGTCCCCGACGAAAGACGAGGTGCTGGACGACATTACGCTGTACTGGCTAACGAACAGTGCGGTCTCGTCAGCTCGGCTGTACTGGGAGAACAAGAACACCAGTCTCTTGAACGCGATCGCGCAGAAGACCGCCGATATCTCGCTCCCGGTGGCCATCACGGTATTTCCGGAGGAGTTATATCGCGCTCCAGAGACGTGGGCCCGACGCGCCTATCGCAACCTGAGCTACTTCCATGAGGCTGATAAGGGCGGCCACTTCCCGGCATGGGAACAGCCGCAGCTCTTCTCCGATGAGATCCGCGCGGCGTTCAGGTCACTGCGTTAGTTGGAAAGAAATCGCAGGTCTGGCTCAATAAAGCATTTTTAACTCAGCTATCAAAAGAGGTAACAATGGAAACAGCAGATGTAATTGTGATTGGAAGTGGTCAGGGCGGAGTTCCACTGGCGGCTGACTTTGCCAAAGCAGGTCGAAACGTCGTTTTATTTGAGCGCGATGCGTTGGGAGGCAGTTGCATAAACTATGGCTGTACTCCTTCTAAAACCTTTTTAGCCGCTGCCCATGCCGCAGGTCGCGCTCGAAAAGCCGCAAAGCTAGGCATACACGCACAGGTTGAAGTAGATTTTCCTGCGGTGATGGAGCGTGTACGTAGTATTCGCAGCCAGTTTAACCAAGGTACTAAGCGGCGATTAGATAGTGCAGGGGTTAGAGTCGTCTGCGCTGAAGCCGCTTTCACTGGAGAACGAACTGTAAGCGGAGGCGGTGTGACGGTGCAGGCTCCGATCGTTGTTATCAACACAGGAACATCCTCTACTATTCCTGACTTTCCCGGTTTAGCTGGAACACCTTATCTAACCAACCGAAATTTCTTTGATTTGCAGCAGATTCCACCCCGTTTGCTCGTAGTCGGCGGGGGCTATATTGCCCTGGAGTTAGGGCAGGGAATGGCGCGTTTAGGGAGCCAAACCAAATTGATTGTGCGGGGCGATCGCTTGCTGGCTCAAGAAGAATCCGATGTCAGTGCTGTGCTTGCGGATGCCTTTGAGCAAGACGGGATAAGACTGCATTTCAATGTGACGGTTCAGCAGGTTGCTTATACTAACGGTGTGTTTACCCTAACGCTGAACAATGGTGAAGTACTCGATGGGGAAGCATTGCTGATTGCGATCGGGCGCAAACCGAATACTGGGGCATTAAATTCTGCGGTGACAGGCGTTGAATTAGATGCACAGGGTTTTATTAAAATCGACGATCAGTTTCAAACGACTTGCGCTGGAATTTATGCGATCGGAGACGCTGCCAAACAGCCTGCGTTTACGCATGTTTCTTGGGAAGACTATCGCCGCTTGAAAGCTATTCTGTGTGGCGAACAGCGGACGCGCAACGATCGCGTGTTAGGCTATGCCGTTTATACAGAGCCACAAGTGGGTCGAGTGGGTATGACGTTAGAGCAGGCTCAGAAACAGGGCATTACTGCCCGCGAAGTCACCCTGCCGATGGCTCATATCGCTCGCAGCATTGAGTGGGGGCACGATCTAGGCTTCTACCGTATGGTCATCGACACCCAGGCGAATTCGATTTTAGGAGCAACGCTGGTTGGGTACGAAACGGCTGAACTCGTGCATGTCTTTTTGTCACTTATGGAAGCTAAAGCAACGTGGCAGGTACTCGAACAATCGGTTCACATTCACCCAACTTACGGTGAGGCATTGCCCAGTCTCGCAAGGCTACTCGTTGGAGATGATATGCCAACCTGTCCCAATATGTAAGCAAGGGGAAAACAATAACTACTAACTTGAATATGGGCGATCGCTTCAAGATATCTGCAAGGGGTCGCTTTTCCCATGCTGAACTATCCAACCAAAACAAAGAACCGATTAAATGTGACAAAGATTGTTGTGATTAGCGTTCCAAGGTCTATGCTAAATGGGGGAAGTATGATTTGAAAAGCTGGTAACTTTTATTTTCTTACTTCTCCTGCCTTTTGGGAGCATCCAGTTTTGGAAGATTTATCATTTATGGGAAAATGTAAAGGGAAATAACCCTGTGCGATCGCTGACAATGAACCAAGAGAAACAAGAACGGATCAAAGCCTGCTTACAAGAATTGTCAA
>JADEXV010000419.1 GCA_015206945.1 Nostocales cyanobacterium LEGE 12452
TACAAGCTTTACGTGAACGCATCCAAGAGATATTCGACCAACTTACATTTGAGCAGGTAATTTCTATCTCTTCTTATAACTTTATCCTGGAAGCTTTATTCTATGCAGCTTCATATTAAATTGGTATAAGGGCAATCGCATTTATTTACACCTATTAATGAAACCTTACGAAACAATATCAGTTAGGGGTATACCAATCAAACAAGTAAAATCGGTGTTTCTTCTTGCTGACGGCACAGCATTAACCTACACAACTCGCTGTGCAATTATTGATTCTATCCTCAATTCTAATCCGTTAGGAGAATTAACAATTGATCTACCTGAATCAGCAATTAATCCATACGTTACAGTGATTTGTATTGATATTGATTCTTGAGTAATTAATGTAAATTTATTAACAGTACAGCGATCGCCCTAATTCTTAGAAGAAAACGAGAGCGATAGCGTAGCATTAGTGATGTAGGAGCGTCACAGCCCATTAAAGTAGCTTAAAGTAGCGATCCACATACAAAAAAGCCCAGTCATCTCTAACTGGGCTTTTAGCTATCTCAATCAATTATTGGAGGTGAGTAGTTTCGCACTATGCAGCAGGTTGTTCTAGATTAACCTTGACAACTTTATTCTTTTCTTCCTCGGACTTAGGTAGTGTCAAATTCAAGATACCGTCTTTATAATCTGCGGTGACATTGGTATTTTGCACCCTAGCAGATAGAGGAATTACACGTTGGAACTTGCCATAGTAAAATTCACTCTTAGTAATACCATTGTCTTGGGTTTTAGTTTCAGACTTGCGCTCACCGCTAATGTGAACAGCGTCTTGGGTGACTTGAATATCTAAGTCTTTAGCTTCCAGTCCTGGTAGTTCTAGCTTGAGATGAATCGCATCATCAGTTTCGTGCAACTCAGCAGCCGGAACTCTGACAAAGCCTTTTTCAAGCCGTGCAGATGGTACTCTGGTATCTCCAAATAAGCCGTTGATGTGACGTTCTAAAGCGTTCAATTCTTGCCAGGGGTTGTAACGAACTAGTACCATAACTCTTTCTCGGAAAAATTCAGCTATTGTTTAATCGTTTTTGCACTTTATTTTGTGCTGTATGTATTCATAATAAGTATGGTTACAACTCCTGTGAATTCGGTAATCATCACCTCATCAAATGATGATTACCGCACTTAATTAGACCTAAAATAAGATTACGGTTTACTCTAATTTCTCTGTTCGGTAAACCAGAATCATAAGTATTAAGGACAAATTAGGTATCAGTTCTATTTCATTGGTTGTTACCCTATTTGATTCTTTAACTATTCTGACTTCTGAATTCTTACTCCTGAATTCTTACCCTTTGATATTCAATCCGTACTTGCTTAACCTCAAGCTCAGATTCGAAAAATACAAGTTTTTCTACTTGCTGTAATCCCACATTTTCAAACTGTGCTAATTCTGAGTCTGATAATGGCCAAGGTGGGCCAGAGGGTTCAACTTCTGTATCTCGAACACGAGTAATCAGTAAAAGTGTGCCACCAGGAGCAACAAAGGAGGTAACTGAAGAAATAACCCAAGAACGCACATTCAACGGCAAAGCTTGAATATTACGACATTCAAAAACAAAATCAAAAGCTTGATGCCATTGTGAGGGAATTGCTAACAAATCTGCAACTACATAGTTGACAGTCGAATCTGGAAATCGCTCTTGACACCAAGCGATCGCTGTTGGTGAAATATCAAAAGCAGTTACTTCAAATCCCAGATGAGCTAAAGCTTCGGCATCATCTCCCAAGCCGCAACCAATGACTAGCGCTTTTTGCCCAGAAGCAAACGGTTGATGATTCGTCAACCAATCTTGTAGATAAGGATGAGGAGTTAACTTTGCCCAAGGAATTTTTGCTGTATCACCTTTAGCTTCGGTATATAACACTTCAAACCATGCTGATGGTTCTGATTTTTGTACAGCTTCGGTAGCTAACTGTTTAACATAAAATCGTAAATCTTCAGGTTGTTGTTCAAACATAAAAACTGACATTACTAACAATTGTGCAAAACTTCGGAATACCCTAAATATTGTAGATGAGGAAAAGCGATGCCTATTACACTATCAGGGAAGGATGTGTCACAGTTAAAATTGCGTTGACAGGAGTACGGAGCCGTAGAAACGTAGCTATATAGTAGCGGAGCCTCTGTGATGCCTTATTAGCATTAGGTAACTAACTGTAAACAACATTTGAAGAAGATTTGGTAATTTATGGCGCGATCGCAACTTGCTAAAGTCGTTGAAGTTGAAGAGATATTCAATAGACTTGTCGCTTAATAAGATAGAGTAACGATTAGCAACTCGAATAAGACAGAAAAATGCTAAACATCAATGTGGTGTTGGGGCTGTCTATACAGCCTACACCCACACCCCACACCCCGCCCCAACGGGGCTTGGCCACAGCAGTATACAAAAATTGCATTCGTGATTTGGACGATCGCTTCATGTTGACTGCTGCTGACCTGTGGAATTTCTACTTGATGACTGCATAGATTACTCAGTGAAATCCAGAATGCGATTTCATCATTTTTTGTTCTTATTTAGCGACAAGTCTAATGATTAAGCGATCGCAATTACAGCAGTTTTCATGTATTTCAACCATACCTGTCATAGGGGCGCAAGGCCTTGCGTCCCTACCACGTGGTCTATTTACTGCTACGCATCTACGTTGACTTTAATACAGAGTTTTAGCTTTAACCCAACCGTATTGAGTTATATCTAAAATCAGGGATTGTTTGAACTTTGCCAATGCTGTTAGAATGCATCGATGTCAAAAAAGCAACATTTATTAAACAAAAAACCCGGTTGGTCTTTGGATGAGCGAGATCCAAAGTTCATAGAATCTCTGATGCCCCTGTTTGGCTTTTTGTATCACTACTATTTCCGAGTTCAAACTAGTGGCTGGGATAATATTCCACCCCAGCAAAAAGTTTTGTTTGTTGGTTCGCACAATGGTGGACTCGCCGCACCTGATATGGCAATGATGATGTATGACTGGTTTCGAAGATTTGGTGTAGAGAAACCCATTTATGGTTTGATGCATCCCAAAGCTTGGCAGGTTAGCCCGCCACTAGCGCAACTGGTAGCCAAGGCTGGAGCAATCATTGCCCATCCAAAAATGGCTTACACTGCCTTACGCTCTGGAGCGAGTGTGCTAGTTTATCCCGGTGGAGCCGAAGATGTCTTCCGACCGCATTATTTACGTAACAAAATTTACCTTGCGGGGCGACAAGGATTTATCAAGTTAGCGTTACGGGAAAATGTGCCGATTGTGCCTGTGATTTCCTGGGGCGCTCACGATACACTCATTGTCATCGCTGACTGCTACAAAGTTGTGCAGCAACTCCACGAGTGGGGAATGCCTTGGCTATTAGGTATCGATCCAGAAGTTTTTCCAATCTATCTCGGACTGCCTTGGGGATTAGCAATTGGGCCATTACCCAATATTCCATTGCCAGTGCCTATGTATACGCGGGTTTGTCCGCCAATTGTATTTGAACGCTAAGTAGGTGGGCATAAAAAAACCAGACTATGTAAAGATAAGTAAATACGGAGAATGCATCGACATGAGGTGACTTATATATGGGCGCTCGTTTAAGAGTATTTCTAACTCGTGAGCAAGATCAAAC
>JADEXV010000047.1 GCA_015206945.1 Nostocales cyanobacterium LEGE 12452
CTGCTCCCCTACCCCCAGTCTCACCCGTAGCGTCACTCTCCCTTTATCGGTAAATTTAATCGCATTTCCCAAGAGGTTGAGCAATACTTGACACAGTTTATTTTCGTCCGTTTCTATGTATTTAGGAATATTTGGCGCATATTCAAACACTAATTCTAAATTTTTAGATGCAGCACGCAAGTGCAACATCTCTTCTAAGTTCTTCAACAAATGAATTAAGTCAAAGCTGTTGCAATTTAAGGTGATTTTGCCAGCTTCGATTTTAGACATTTCGAGAATGTCGTTAATTAATTTGAGTAGATGTTCGCCAGCACGATTAATTATTGCCAAGTTTTCTTGATGTTCGCTAGATAGCGAATAATCTCGACTCATGACTTGGGTGAAACCAAGAATGGCATTGAGTGGAGTACGCAGTTCGTGACTCATGTTAGCCAGGAATTCACTTTTGGCGAGGTTGGCGGCAGTACTTCGCGCCGCTTCCCGAACGGCTGCTTGTTGTTCTTGTGCAGCGATTTTTTGCGATTGAATCAGTTCTTCTTGGGTGGTTTGCAGTTGCTCGATAACTTGCTGAAATTCTTCAGTACGTTTTTTTACTTGAGCTTCTAAGGTGCGATTGTATTCTGCTAATAACTTTTCTGTTTGTTTGCGTTGGGTAATATCAAAAAACGTCGCGATCGCAAAAGCCACATTCCCCGATTCATCATAAATTGACTTTCCTAAAACCTCAATGCGAGTGATATTGCCACAACGGCGAATTTCCATATCATCAACCCTGATGCTTTCCCCAAGCAATGCTCTCAAAATCGGCAAGCGATCGCTGGGGTAAAGTTGATCTGTGCCGGCAAGGTAAGCTTGATATATCTCTGGCAATTCTTCGACTGTAACTTCTGCGTAGACGCCTAGCGGCTTGTCGTTAGACATCGCTCCTTGACCGAGAATTTGCTGCCCAATCTGATTTGTATAATAAGGTTTACCTTCAGCATCGATGATAAAGATACCGACTGGTATGGCTTCTAAAAATTGAGTTAGCTGACTCTGATTATGAAATAACGCCTCATTTAAAACTTGCATCTCGGCATTCTTTGCTTCTAAAGCACTAAAGGATGCTTGGAGTTGCTTTGCCATAGTTTCAAATGATTTGGCTAGTTCTCCCAGCTCATCGGAACGCTGAATATCTGGTGTTTCCTCCCATTCACCTTCAGCAATTTTCTTCGCCGATCTGTTTAATTGTAAAATCGGCTTAATTACCCAACGAGCAGTTAAAACCCCAATTCTTGTAGCCACTAAAAAAGCAACTATGCACAGCAAAATCGTGATGCGGGTGTTGGCATTAATTTGCTCCATAAATTCGCCTTCGGGAATCACCGCCACAATTAGCCAATCTAAACCCAGTTCGTCCTTCCAGCTTTTTACCTGTACAAAATAACGCATTCCATCGGCGGTAAAACTGAGCTGTTGCTTCTCCCCAACAAACTTAAGATTGCCAAAGCGTTCGATTAAAGACTGTGTTGTGAGTTTAATTAAAGGATTTTGACTATTTAATGCTGATAAACGTTTTCCTTTACCATTAACGATCGTATATGGTGGCTCGCTAGTAGAAGAAGCCACTATATACCCAGAACGCTCTAGAATAAAAGTTTTACCCGACTCTTTGACCTTTAACTTAGCTAAAAACTTGCCAATTTGTGACAAGAGCAAATCAACACTAATCACCCCAACGAATTTGCGATTTTTATCGTAAACAGGATAGCTGGAAGATATGGATAAAACTTCTGGTTTATCTTCCCATTGATAAATTTTACTCCAAACTCGTTTGCCTCTCTTAACTGGATCTGTATACCAAGCTTCTACGCGAGGATCGTAATCTTTGACTTCCTGTAAATGGCGGCGATTTCCTTGCTTGTCTGTAGGATAAACATAAAGTTTGCCTATGCCATGCTTGGCGCTAACTTCATTAATTAAGAGCTGGCCATTATCTAGACGTTCAACACCGATAAATTCACCTTTGGGATTGGCAAAGCTGTTATAGCCAACATTGAAAACCTGCATTTGTTTCCAAAAGTAATTGCCGGTGGTTTGAAAGTCCGAAAGGTTGAGCAAACCTAGCTCAATTGCATCTAAGTTGATTTGATTAATTTGCTTCGGAGTTGTTAAATAGCTATCAAGATGCTGTTCAATGCGATCGCAGATTTCATTTTCTAATTGAGTAGCAAGCTCCCTTACCGCTTTTTGGCCGTTTTGATACGAAAGATAGCCCACAAGTCCCACCGCACCACAAATTTGCAAGATAAAGGGCACAATCAGAACATATCTCAGGGGCATCTTGGCATAAACTTTGCCAACTAAGCGATTAAATGATTTGACGGGCTGAAGTTTGGATAACATTGTAGTTTTATTCTTCCCCAGCATCTACTAGGTGCATTTTGCCGTGCTAGCTACATTTTATATAAGTATAATTACGGCAGACATCCCTCTTCATGAAAATTTTATATTTTTAGTATAAAATAGTACGAAATACTTATAATTGTTTGACTGGCTGACTTCCTCCAACGCCTAATTTTCAAACTTTGTACAGAAGTAGTCCACTATATAAATTGTCAACGTGGGTACGCGATCGCACCTGAATTTGCTCAGTTTTATCTGGCGATATTTCCACAAATTTTCTCAGATGAACTGAAATTTAACCAATAAGCTCCAGTATGCCATTCTAAAATTCAGGTTGCCATTAGCACCTAATCCTAAATTTAATTTTTAATTGCTGATGTGTTGATTTTTTGGCCTGGAAACCCCTGGGCTTATACAAGAACTTATATTTAATTACAGCAATTTTAGAATTGTTATGCAAATACACAGCATAAATAAAAAAAATCTAAAAAAATTTACTTTGTATTGTTTATTTTGACGAAATGTTAACTTTCTTGTACATTTATGTCAACTTCCGCGCCGATTTGTAAAATTTTTCCCGCTGATGATGGGGGCAATTGGGTATTTATACTTAACCTATAAAAGTGATTAAAAGGCGATGAAGCAACCCAATTTGGCAGAGTTGCTTGTCGCTGGGTTGTAAAAATTTTTTGAAAATTTGGGTAAGCTTCCCCTAAGTAAGAATTGCGTGTTGGGACTATACAACGCTGACATGGGTTAACCCCAAAAAAGTCTACGTCTCCCACTCGAAAAGAGACTAAATCACCTTGTTCGCTAAATAGCCGATCTTCCCAAAATGCTGGTACGCCATCGATCTCGATGTTGGCACGCATCCGACGGCGCATTTCATCTACACTTAAACCAGGAAACCAAGAAGCTACCTCTGCTAATGTGGCCGTGCTAATTACCGTTGGGCCAAGTGAGTGTGTATCGTCAGGAAAACCCATCAAAGAGTTTTGTCCCAAGGTGACAGCAAACTCAAAATAATCACTCAAAGTTGCTTCTAATGCTTGCCGTTCCTCATCCAGGTGAAAAATTTGTTGTAAGTTGCGATCGGGGATTTGCAATGAGATAGTTCTATTTAAGAGTGCAAATTGTGCCCTTATTAAATGGATTTTAGCATGACGCTTGCCATTGACAAATCTACCTTGTTCGTCAAAAAGGGCAAACTCGCGGTCATACTGTAGTGCGCCACTCGCAAGAACTCTAGCGTTCTCAACTTCAACACCATCCAGTGATTTAACTGGATACAGTAAAATCTTAGCTAGGTAAGGCGTCACGTCGCTTTGCTCCGAATTCAAAATTCAAAACTTGTACTGAGCTTGTCGTTGGCGTAGCCTCTCCGCCAGGAGAAGTATTCAAAATTCAAACATTTTAGACACCCATAAATAAATTTAGTTGCTCTGTATCCTTTTCGTTTTCGGTCATAGGAATATTTGGAGCGAACTGAACTTTTCAAGACGGATTTTGGATTTTAGATTGGTGATTTAGTACTCCCCAATCTAAAATCTAAAATTCTTTTGTTCATGAGCTATTTGAGCAATATTGTTTGTTAATTATGGATATACTGGCGAT
The DNA here is from genome assembly GCA_015206945.1 of Nostocales cyanobacterium LEGE 12452. Taxonomy (GTDB): domain Bacteria; phylum Cyanobacteriota; class Cyanobacteriia; order Cyanobacteriales; family Nostocaceae; genus Nostoc. Next base: position 4,000 of record JADEXV010000047.1, read on the forward strand.
TTATCGATTCCGCCAACATGATTTAAAGGCCAGAAGCGAACAACAGCACGTCCAATAATATTCTGGCGGGGGACAACACCCCAGCAGCGGCTGTCATAACTACTGTTACGATTATCACCCAATACTAAATATGAATCGGCTGGTATAGTCTGGGGTTTGGCCAAAAAAGGTGGCTGTGGCCCTGATTGGCAAACATCAATCACTGTAGTCTGCCCAGAACCGAGGTAATTGGCTTCTGGGAGAGGTTTGTTGTTGATATAGACTTTGCCATCCTTAAGTTGTATTTGTTCTCCAGGTAAGGCAATTATACGTTTAATAAAAGCATCTTGATATTGTTCTTTTTGCAGTTCTTTCGTCGGGGAAAATACTACTATGTCTCCCCGCTGCGGATCGGCAAATTTATACTTCAACTTATCGACAATAATTTTGTCTGCCTCCCACTGGTTTGGTGTACCATGCAAAGTCGGTTCCATTGAACCAGAAGGAATCCAGCGTGCTTCAGCAACAAAGGTACGAATTCCTAGAGCTAGAACGATGCTCAATACAATTGTTCTACCTAGCTCTGCGATCCAAGAATTATCGGGTTGTTGACTAGAGTTGTTATCAGACACTTGATTATGCATGAAATTACTTAACTTAACGAAAGATGTAGGTAATTAACTCACCTAGTGAGACTTTATCTGTTAATCTTAACGGGAAAATTTTAATTTCCTAGTTATGTTTGCATCTTGACTACCAATTTTAGATTGTGGATTGGGAAGAAGGCAGTGTTTCGACTACGCGGCAGTTGAGCGTAGTCGAAACTCAACAACCAAGCAGGGGGCAGGAGGTTTGAATTTAGATAAGGCTTCTATATGAGACGCTCTCGCGTTCAACCCTATTTCATTCCAGTCCACCAAATGGGAGATTTTGTGGGGGAATTAAACCTTGCTACCTCTGTTGTTAAAAATAAACTTTTTTTTAAGGCGCGGCAAAAATTGGTTACTCCGATCGCGAATAAGTTTAACCTAAAAGCATGGTTCTCTGTAATACATAGCTCGCTGTTTAAACTTGGTTATTCCTATGTCATCTCCAAAAATGTTACTGATTCGCCGCGCTCGCATAATCTTACCCAATGGTGAACTGATGGTTGGGGATGTGTTGACGCGCGATCGCCAAATAGTCGAAGTTGCGCCAGAAATCTCCCAAACAGCACTAGTCACTGAAATTGACGCAGAAGGCTTAACTTTGTTGCCAGGAGTTATCGATCCGCAGGTACATTTCCGCGAACCTGGACTAGAACACAAGGAAGATTTATTCACCGCTAGTTGTGCCTGTGCTAAAGGGGGAGTCACTTCCTTTTTAGAAATGCCCAATACGCGCCCCCTAACTACGACACAACAGGCTTTAGACGACAAGCTAGAACGGGCCTCACACAAATCCTTAGTTAATTATGGCTTTTTTATTGGGGCAACAGCAGAGAATTTACCAGATTTGCTTTTAGCAAAGCCAACACCGGGAATTAAGATTTTCATGGGGTCGATGCATGGTCAGTTGTTGGTTGATGGTGAAACAACATTGGAGGCGATATTTGCCAAAGGCGATCGCTTAATTGCCGTTCATGCCGAAGATCAAGCTAGAATCAACCAACGCCGTCAAGAATTTGCCAACATTCACGATCCAGCCGTTCACTCGCAAATTCAAGATAATCAAGCGGCGTTGCTGGCAACTCAACTAGCATTAAAACTTTCTCAAAAATATCAACGTCGGTTGCATATTCTCCACATGTCAACTGCCGAAGAAGCAGATTTGCTGCGTCAGGAGAAACCGAGTTGGGTGACAGCAGAGGTGACACCACAGCATTTGTTATTAAATACTAGTGCTTATGAAACAATTGGCACATTAGCACAGATGAATCCACCTTTGCGATCGCCCCACGATAACGAAGTTCTCTGGCAAGCTTTGCGCGATGGCGTAATTGATTTCATCGCTACAGATCACGCGCCGCACACCTTAGAAGAAAAAGCTCAAGAATATCCCAATACTCCTTCAGGAATGCCTGGGGTGGAAACTTCCCTTGCTTTGATGTTAACTGCGGCGATGGAGGGCAAGTGTACTGTAGCTCAAGTTGTGAACTGGATGTCTAAAGCTGTAGCTGTGGCTTATGGTATTCCTAATAAGGGAGCGATCGCACCTGGTTACGATGCCGATTTGGTGCTTGTAGATTTAAACACATACCGCCCAGTCCAGCGCGAAGAACTTTTAACCAAATGTCATTGGAGTCCCTTTGAAGGCTGGAACCTCACCGGCTGGGCTAAAACCACCATTGTCGGCGGTGAAATAGTTTATGACAAAGGCCAGGTAAATACGCAAGTGCGGGGTCAAGCTTTAACTTTCTTGTAGCAAATATTCATTTAACCTTACTAAAACCCTGAATTTACAGCAACTACATAAGATATATTCCTCCCCAACCTTCATGCCAGATTGTGCAGGTGGGGTATTTCTGTACCTCACAACGTAGAAATTTGCTGTATTTCTAAGTGTTTCAAGTTAAATCATCACAAAGACGCGATAAATCGCCGTCTCTACCAAAGATTGACTATTGTAGAGACGGCGATTCATCGCGTCTCTTGCCTTAACCGAACAGTATTGAGCGAGGCAGAGCCTCTAGAACGGCATTCCCAGTCGAAGTCTGGGAACCAGACAACGAGACAATATCTAAAAGCTGGTTTTATTGATGGCTTTCACGTTAAGTTGACACCAATGCTACGTATACCCCCTCTACGCAAAAGCAAGCTATACGTAGTGTCTCGTAGAGAAGGCACTTCGTTAAAAAAAACTTAGGTATTCTTCCAGTCGGATAAGTCGGATAAGTCGGATAAGAGTAAACAAGCTAATGGAATCGTATTGTGATTCATCTCATGATGCTTGTCCACAGAAATAATCAAAGAGAATTGCTTATGTCCTTCAAAATTTTGGCTTTAGACGGTGGCGGAATTCGTGGAGTTGTTGCAGCACGAATACTTCAACAAGTAGAACAAGAAATTAGAAATCAGGGAAAAGGAGAGTTTTTACACGAATATTTTGACATGGTTGCTGGTACTTCTACTGGTTCAATATTAGCAGGAGGAATTGCTCTCGGAAATGAGAGTGATGAACTCATTAATATGTATAAAAATAGAGGTAAAGATATATTCCCTCTGGAGATAAGAGAGCGCTACAAAAACTTTCCATCCATCATCAAATCAATTATGGAGGTATTTTCTCCATCTAAATATTCTCATGATGGAATTACTAGCGTACTCAAAGATGCCTATAAATCCACAAGAATCAAGGATATCGAAAAACCTATTCTTTTGATTCTTGCTTACGATACGCTATATCGCAACACAACCTTTTTTACAAATTGTCATCCCGATTTAGGAGACAGATGGTACGATGACTGTTATTTATGGGAAATATGTACCGCTTCTGCCTCAGCACCTACTTTTTTCCCACCATATAAATTAGAACCTGTAGATAAACAAAAATTTGGTGACTGGGAATTTCCACACATTGATGGAGGAGTTTCTGCTAATAACCCTGCTCTTGCAGCTTTGAGTTTAGTGATGAGGATTAGTCAGTCTTCAGTATCTCCAGAAATCAAGCAACAATATAAACTAGATAATCTGCGATTGGAAGATATTTCTATTCTTTCTATTGGCACAGGCCAAACTGGTCAACCATATCAATATAAGCAAATCAGCAAATGGAGAGGTTTAGACTGGATCAAAAATCTTACTAACATTTTCATGGAACCTACATCTGAGATTGATAGTACGATTTGTCGACAAATTATGGGTGGATATGAGTCGAAACGTTACTTACGTCTTCAGTTTGACTTAAATGAGACATTTAAACCCAAACCAAAAGAGACTTATAAAGATCCTCGCATTGTCTTACCTCCAGAAGATCGGAAAAATAAATTTACAGGGGAAAAAGTGACTGAAGAAATAGATAATACTAATTCCAAGACTATACAGCAGTTAATAGATACTACCTCTGCATTCATCGATCAGGGTCTTACGTATTACACCAGAGACGATTCCGGTTCTCCGATAAAAAAGGCGATCGCGTCTTTTATTAAAGATAACTAGCGAACTGTGTCATTATTTACAGCCGTCTACAATTGGTTGGGGTTTGAATACCCATCCAATTGATTTTACATGCCGTTCAAGACTTTTTCTGGCTCGTTCCATCAGCTTAGATAATCAAGGAGCAATGCCTACGGCGGTTAAACTACGCACGTAAGCTCTAGCAATAAGTGCCTTCTTTTATAAATTTTAGAAATTGTATTTAATTTACTAATTAAAATCTGACTTTCTGATAAAGTTTAGTAAAGTCAAGCTTTACCTCTTCTTTGTACTACTGCTATCACATCGTAATAATACCTAAGTTTTTTAATTAATAATTAACAGGAGAAGATATAAAAAATTTTTAGCAACAAAATATAATGTGTAATCCAATACATTTTTCTCAGCCCTATTTTATGTTTTGCCGCAGTATTTACCGAATGTTTTCCATGAGAACTGAGGCAGAGAAAATAATATGTTTTTAGACATTTTAGCTAGCCTGCAACGGTTATTTGTTGGTTATATTCCAGCCGCTGTATTGGGTAGTTTTATCGGATATTTTATCGGGATAAATAGCATGGTTTATCAGCTATTTCGGCTGATATTTCAGATACCTCATAGTATCCCTCCTATCGCTTTGCTACCTATCGCCCTAATTGCGTTTCAAGAGAGCGACTCGGCTGCTATTGTAGTAGTTTTTCTGGGAACTCTCTGGACAATGATTATTAATACAGCAATAGGGATGCGGCATTTCAAGAGACAGAATAATAACTTTCGAGTAGCTATTTTTCATATATTTCATGCCTTGAAAGTTAGCATTTGGGTAGCCTGGTTTATCGTTATTGCTACAGAAATGTTAACAGGCCCAAGGGGACTTGGCTTTACCCTCTGGGATGCTTATAAAGCTGGCAATACTGATTACATAATCCAGGAAATATTATACATCGGTATCATTGGCTTTTTGCTGGATCAGTTACTAGATTTCGCAGCCTATCTTCTCTCGCAAATGGTTTCAGATGGGAAAAAATCTTCTTAAAGAATTCAGGAGTCAGGAGCCAGGATTCAGAATGAATTGTGTACGACACTTCTCTACGAGACGCTCCGCGTAACTTGCTTCCCCGGAGGGGTACGACAGGCTCAGTGCATCGCTGACGGGTAGCGCAGCGTCTTGTAGAAAGCCTCTTGATTCTGAATTCTGAATTCTGAATTCTGCATTCTTTATCTCGGCTTGCGGATTGCACCCTGCCAACGAATAGTTTGCTTGGCAGAACGTATTCCTAAAGAACGAGTTGCTACGACTTCAATATCAACGTTGACACCAGGGCGTAAAGCTTCGTCAGGAATTTTGAGCTTGCCCAAAGCTAGAATAAAACGATTGTAGTCACGAATCACAAGTTCTGTGGGAATATCCCCTTCAAATTCAGTTTTGTAGCCAGAAAAACCGTGCGAGCTATCTTGGGCGCGGAATTTGACGCGAAACTGAGTATTAATGGCATCAGACTTGGCTGCCAAATCAACTATTTTTAAGTTGAGGTTTTGTCCGGCATCGGCAAACTCTGCTACAGCTAACCGGGTGACATCTTTTTTGGGAATGGCATGGTTAACGGTAAATGTTGTTAAGTTAGCCTCACTTTTGCTGTTACCCTCAACCCATAATTCTTCAGAAAAATTAATTTCTACTTGTTTGTTATCAGTTAAATTTAGTGTTACGGCTTGATTGGCAAAGCTGGTAGTGGGTTGTCTTTCTTGCCAAACTATTTGAAAAGCCTCTTCTAGACGCTGTTCAAACTCTCGATAATCATCGGCGATCGCAGAACCAGGCGCAAGTAGAGAAGCTGCGCCTATGCGTTGATTCCACTTATTCTTCGAGAGGTTGAACTGTTTGTTTATCAGTTCCGAAATTGCTAGCTGCACAGTTGGAGTATCAGCTGCCAAAGGTTCCTTGCTATTGACAATACTCAAAGTTCCTAAGCGCCCTTGGCTACCATCGCTACCATCGCTGCCATCTCGCCCATCGCTACCATCGCTACATCGATAAACCTTTTCAGTACACTTATAATCAGGGCTACCAGGAGTTCCCTCGCAGGTTTTTACTTCCCATCTTCGTCTGTGACAGTTACAACCCTCCGTACCGTTGCCACCTCTACCACCGCGCCCGCCTTCCCCACCAGTTGCCCGCACAGAAATATTCCGTAAGTCTGCCAAATTGCTGTAATAGACTGTGAGAGAACCACCATTTCCCCCGTCTCCTCCTTTGCCACCATTACCGCCACTACCACCATCTGGTGCGTTTATATCATGGCTGACACGATTGCGTTGGGAACCACAGTCAGGTTGATAACCATCTTCCCCGTCTTCCCCGTCTTCACCATCTTTACCCGACAAGTCAAGATTTACAGGTGAACCATTGACAAAAATATTTTGGTTTTCACCGCTGCTGCCATCTCTACCCGATCGCCCATCGGTTCCTGCGCGTCCATCTCTGCCATAATTTCTAGCTATTTTATAGTATTCGTCAGAGGCAACGGCTGGACATAAAACTGAACCAGAGGCAGGCAAAAAGCTAGTAAAGAAGCAGAATGTCAGCAGTAGTGGCAGTTTACTCCTAAAAACATTGTGCATCTATTTACACCTAAAACTTTAGTCGAATTATCTACTCCTGACGCTGACTTTCAACAATTTGCTCCCTCTTTTCCAGTGATATCGTGTCCGGTTAAACACCGATCAATTTGAAAAAAGAATGCAACATTGTACATTCTAAAGCGAGGTAGTGAGCGTTGAAGTGTGACACACTTATGAAAAAGGATTAGCTTCTGTTACCACTTCTGGCAGTGGAATAAACTCTGTTTCATCTGGCACGCTAGCAAAACGAGAGTCGCGCCAATCAGCTTTAGCTTGCTCTATTCGCTCTGGTCGGCTAGAGACAAAATTCCACCATTTGTAGCGTGTACCTAACGGCTCACCGCCAATAACAATACATCGAGCAGCATCTATGGCAGAAACCTCAACCCGATCGCCTGGCTTTAGAATAGCAAGACGATATTGCTCCATCGGTTCATCATTAATCCTCAATCCCTCGGTGACACTGTATACTGCCCTTTGTGAATAATCTGTAGGGATAGTAAAGTGGGTGTTAGCAGACAACACTGCATCTAAATAGAGGATAGGTGAGAGAACTTTTACAGGTGAGGTATAGCCAAATGCTTGCCCAGCAATCAGTTTGATGATGACGCCATTCTCTTCCCAGGTGGGAAGGATTTCAGCAGGATAGTGAATGAACGTTGGCTCGGTTTCTTCGTGTTCAACAGGCAGGGCAACCCAGGTTTGAATGCCATGAATAGTAGCTTCTTGGTTGCGATCAAAGTCAGGTGAGCGTTCTGAATGGACAATTCCCTTTCCTGCTGTCATCCAGTTGACTGCACCTGGTTGGATTTCCTGCACAGTACCCAAACTATCGCGATGCATCAAAGCACCATCAAATAAATAAGTTACCGTTGCCAGATTAATATGAGGATGTGGTCGGACATCGATACCTTGATTGGGTGGCATAACGGATGGGCCGAGATGATCGAAAAAGATAAATGGCCCAACCGTTTGACGATTAGGATATGGCAAACTGCGGCGGGCAGAAAAACCACCCAGATTTTTAACTTCGGGTTCAATCAGTTGAAGAATTGCCATAAATAATCGCAGGTGATTAGTAAATGCTGTAATTATTATAAGTATACTTACTTGGAAATAAGCTAATCTTGATGAGTTATCTGTTTGTTTTGTAGGGTTGATGCCAATGCGATCGCCTGTTTTTTACTATTAAATATCAAACACAGCCCCAGTCAGTATTGTTTCTCAACCAGAGAGTCTTTTCACAAGTGCGATCGCTCACCTTTAACTTTCTTAAACTTCTGATTAGATTTCAGTTTCCTACTGTTGAGGAAATTAATTGCAACCAATTAGCTCAATTACTATTAGATTCTGCAAAGCTCCCTCCATTATTACTAGATGCACGAAGTCAAACTGAGTATGCAGTAAGTCATATCAAAACAGCAGTACGCATAGATCCTCTCACAGATGACTTAGCAGCAGTTGCAATTTTCCAAGATAGACCAATTGTTGTGTACTGTGCTGTTGGCTACCGGAGCGCAAAATTAGCCCAAAAACTGGATGAAGCCGGGATGAAGTGCATTTATAACTTGAGTGGTGGAATTTTTCAGTGGGCAAACGAAGGCAGGCCGATCTTTCAAAATGGGCATCAGACACAGCTTGTACATCCTTACAATGCAATCTGGGGAAAATTACTAAAAGCTACTTACCATACTCAGGAGTGTTGACCTTTGGACTAAGAGCTTGTCAACATTAAGCAAGTAGAATAAAAGCAACAATAAAACTACTTAAGGTGCATGTCTCAAGTTTCGATTGTCATTCCTACTTTAAACGAAGCAGTTAGCTTAGAGCGGACATTGCGCCAATTGACTTTACTTAATCCGCCTGCTTTTGAAGTGATAGTAGTAGATGGTGGCAGCGATGATGAGACAGTGGCAGTTGCAAAGCAATGCTTTGGGTCATTCAATCAGTCGCTAGGCGTACAAGTTATCTCATCTGAGCGACGTGGGCGTTCTATTCAGATGAATTACGGAGCATCGGCTGCAACTGGAGATATTCTTTGCTTTCTTCATGCAGATACTTGGGTGCCAGATGACCTAATCACTGTAATAGAGAAAACTCTAGCAGAGTCAACCATTGCCTGTGGGGGGTTCATTTCTCTGATGAGTGGATCTCAAACGACTCGCTGGGGCATCTCTCTACATAATTATTTAAAAACCTACTACGCACCACTGCTATTTAAGCCTCACCTGTTTTTTCGAGGATTGCGCCTGTTGTTTGGAGATCAAGTAATGTTTTGTCGTCGCACTGACTTTTGGGATTGCGATGGATTTGATGAGGCATTGCCGATTATGGAAGATGGAGATTTATGCTTGAGATTGGTTAAAAAAGGACGTATTTATCTGGTGAACCGCATTGTTCACTCTTCAGATCGCCGCGTCGCAAAATGGGGTAGCTGGAAAGCAAACGCAATCTACCTTTATATCGGTTTTTTGTGGGGAATTGGCGTTGATGCAAATTATCTCAAACAATTTTATCAAGATATTCGCTGATTCAGGCTCCAGTCATAGTAGAGATAGGAAATCGGCGTTGAGGCATTTATTGGCAGGTCTGTTTCTAAGTAGGAGCGGATATATTCTGGAATAGAGGGTGTAACCTTAAGAAAATCTTGACGATACCATTTAAAGATTTTGCTACAGTAGAGTGTTTTACTATCTGAGTCATAACGGACTTTTTCAGGATTGTTAATGAAGCGACAGGTATCTTCATCTAACTGCTGATTAACTTGTTGAGGAAAATAAGCTCCAGCACGCAGTAAGGGGCAACTAACGGAAGCGCAGACAATTGCAAAATGAATTCGTGGCTCCTGTAATTTATTCCGCAGAATCTGGTTCTCTATTTGGGCTAAACTATAATGTTCGTCAAATATATAATAAGCACGACGTTGGAAGAACCACAAAAAAGCCAACCAGTTGGGAATGCCTAAGATTCGCGGACGAATTGACTCAAGCGGGTATCTTTCTAAAATTGTCGAAATGGTGAACGCATTGTAAAGGTTGATCCACAATGCCAATTGCTCAGAAGTGTTGCTATTAGATGTAAAAGCCAGATTTTTTTGACTCGACAACCAATTGGCGATCGCTTGAGGTTGCTCAGTTTTCCAAGCAATGTAGTTTACACGACCCTCTCGATCGACATACTGACGCAACAACCTGTCCCAAGGTTTAAAATCAATCATTATTGCTGTGTTTATATGTTGGCCGTAGCTAAGGGAATTCTTTGCTTTCGCGATCGCAACGTACAGTTGAATTTGTACAAGTATTTATTTAACGAATTATAACAATACTATATTTGGCAACTTGAAATCAGCGATACACTGAGGAAAATTCCTTGAGGAAGCGTTGATGGCACGGTCAAACGGGGTTACAAGTGAAACGTCTGTAGAGGAATTGCCTACAGCTTCAGACAAAGATACGATCGCAATTGAAAATCCACCTGAGCCAGTGGAAGATGCCCAAGATATTGACGACATATTGAACTCACTAAAAACCTTACTGAGTTCTTTAGAAAAGCTCCAAAAAGTCCGGCAAGAAGTGGGCGATATTAAACCGTTGATTGGTCGGATGCTTGATGGAGAACTAGTTGCTGGTGAAGAACTTGAGCAACTCAAGGCAGGTGTGAGCAGTCTTTCTCGCCTTGTTCGTGCTTATAATGACCATCAAGTAGCGTTGGCTAAAGCACAACCTGCTAGAGACTTGCTAGATCAAGTGCTGAAAGAGCGTAAAGCTAATTGAGTTGAGACTGGGGATTGGGCACAAGAGGTAGAGGGGCAGAGGGGCAGAGAGGCAGAGGGGCAGAGGGGAAAAACTTACTGCAACTTCTCCCCTGCTCCCCTGCTCCACGGTCGCTGAGCGTAGCCGAAGTGCTGCTCCCCAATTTGACAAGCGATCGCATTCCTAATTCTCTCAGAAATGCGCTCGCTATAAACTGAAGGAATTCTCCAAGCTTGTAAATGTGAAGTCGCTACATGTCTAAATCTGTGGTTTCATTTGAAGGATATCAAATTTTGCAAGATATCTATTTATGATGATGAATGTTGCACCTGCCATTGTAATACTGGGTCAAAATAGCGTGACAGTAGCACGCAAAATAATCAGCGTCTTACCAGGGGCAACACTATACGGTTTAGAGGGTCGCACATCAGAAGTTGATGTCAGCTTTACAAATTTTGGCGAGACGCTACGCGAGTTATTTGTGCAGGGAAGGCCGTTGATTGGCATTTGTGCCACTGGCATTTTAATTAGGACGTTAGCTCCCTTAATCTCGGATAAACGACAGGAACCACCAGTGTTAGCTGTGGCTGAAGATGGTAGCGCTGTTGTCCCTCTCTTGGGCGGACTTGGTGGAGTCAACGATTTGGCTCGCCGTATTGCTGAAGCCCTTGATGTCAAAGCTGCAATTACAACCACAGGCGATTTACGTTTGGGCACAACGCTGTTATCTCCTCCCCCTGGATACCATTTGGCAAATCCAGATGATGCGAAGAAATTTATTTCAGATGTGCTAGCTGGGGCACAAGTTAAGCTCGAAGGAATAGCACCTTGGTTAAGTGATAGTAAATTACCGATAGATCCCAAGGGAGATTTGACCATCCAAGTTACAGAACGTTTGGTGACTCCTACAGCCAACTGTCTTGTCTATCATCCAGCAACGATCGCGATCGCAATTAGTGGCATCATTGATGATCCAGTAGCTTTAGTAGAACAGCTACTAGCTGATGCCAAACTAGAAACAGCATCAGTCGCCGGGATATTTGCACCCATTGCCGCCGCAGCCGATCCCACAATCCACGCCGTAGCTAGCGCCTTAAAAGTGCCCACCCGCTTTTTTACCCCAAATCAGCTAGAAAGTCTACTTTCACAAGGTTATAGCCCCGCCCAAGCCGCAGCGATCGCCGCTACAGGCACATCTTCCATTACTGCTTCAACTCCCCACATTGCGATCGCTATTGCCCCTCAAGTAATTGATCCCAACACCATTGGTCAGCCACGCGGACGGTTAGCGATTATTGGCACGGGCCCTGGTGGTTCGCTGTGGATGTCTCCAGAAGTGAAGGAGATACTCAAGTCGGCAACTGACCTAGTGGGTTATAAAACTTATTTAGATTTAGTTGGTTCTCTGGCTGATGGCAAGCAACGGCATGAATCTGACAACCGCGAGGAAGAAGCACGAGCAAAGATGGCTCTAGATTTGGCTGCATCTGGGCGATATGTAGCTGTAGTTTCATCTGGCGATCCCGGTATCTATGCAATGGCAGCAGCGGTTTTTGAGGTATGCGATCGCTATGCTAAACCCGAATGGGACAGTATCGACATTCATGTGGCCCCAGGCATCTCTGCAATGCAGGCAGCAGCAGCAGCCATTGGTGCGCCCCTTGGGCATGACTTCTGTGCTATTTCCCTCTCTGATATCTTGAAACCTTGGTCTGCGATCGCACAACGAATTGCGGCGGCTGCTGAGGCTGATTTTGTCATTGCTTTCTACAATCCTGTTTCTAAAGAGCGTACCTGGCAACTGGCAGAAGCGAGAAATATTTTGCTGCGACATCGAACACCAGATACACCAGTAGTATTAGCCCGGAATCTCGGTAGGCCAGGACAAACGGTAAAAGCGATCGCACTTGACCAGTTAACGCCAGCAAGCGCTGATATGCGGACAATTATTCTCGTTGGTTCCACAAAAACCCGAACTATCAAGCGCCGCGATGGTAATATCTGGGTTTATACGCCGCGTCGCTATACCCAATAGTAGGCGCGATCGGGAAGAGAGCAGAAAAGGCAAGATAAGCACTTTTTTAAATCCACTTTTCTAAGCGATCGCATAATAAAACCCCAGGATTAGAACTTCATTTCTGGGGATAAAGTAATTCTGTCTATTAAGATAGTTTAAATAGAAAATCCCAGTAGAAATCTCTAGACTAAATGATCCCTATCATCTACTCCGAAAAATTCCTTCAACATGAAACAGGGTATATGCACCCTGAGCAGCCAGAACGACTGACTGCAATTGTAGAGAGGTTAAGAAACTCAACAGTAGCAGATCAAATTCAATGGTTAAATCCTGACACTTCTAGAAATGTAATCAAAGAAATTGAACGAGTTCATTCCACCGAATATATTGAGCAAGTTCGCTCCTATTCTGCAAGAGGTTGGGGTTGTTTTGAGTCAACACAGATTTCTCCCCAAAGCTTTGAAGTTGCCTGCCTTGCTGTGAATGCTTGGTTGGATGGGGTTGATACTGTTTTGCAGATGGGAAAACCGAGCTTTGTTTTGGCCAGGCCACCAGGACACCACGCACTTAAAGATGAAGGGATGGGATTTTGCATTTTCTGTAATGCCGCGATCGCTGCTCTTTATGCTTTAGAAATAGGAGAAATCAAGCGAGTTGGAATTCTTGACTGGGATGTACATCACGGTAACGGAACACAAGCAGCCGTGGAAAATGTTCCCAACATTGCTTTTTGTTCAATTCATCAATCACCAGGCTATCCACACACAGGAAAATCTGAGGAACATGGCAAATTTAACAACGTATTGAATCTTCCAATAGCTCCAGGTAGTTTAATACAAGACTACTGTAATTTATTTGAGCAGAGGGTTGTACCCTTTTTCAAAGATTTCCATCCAGATATATTGATTGTGAGTGCAGGATATGATGCCAACCAGGTAGATTTACTTTCTAAAATCAATTTACAGCCTCATGATTACGCAATTTTGACTGATTATTGCTTAGAGATTACACCGCGAATTATTTTTGGTTTAGAGGGAGGTTATGAACTAGAAAGTCTTTCTATCTCTGTCCTTGAAACAATAAAACAGTGTTTAAAGTTTTTTCTTTTAGAAGCATCAAAATTCGAATGACAAAAACATTGAGTATCCAGATTTTTTTAGTTAATTCAAAAAGTGAGATGCTCCAATTAAAATATTACAAGCGTCATGAATTACCCACAAATTCCAATTAATCATGTTCTATTTTCCAACCATAAAACTGTTATAATACCCATTGCATAAGCAATGATGTCCTTCCAATCAAATACACTTCCCAAGGCAACAGCCAGAATCTTATATTTTTGCAATCCTAAGTTATTTACGAAATTAAAATATTGAAGAATCTCAATAGTACAAGAAAATGCAAAAACTGATAAAGCGACGATGGATGAGTGTATATTCCAAAAAGCTTTGACAAAGCAATAAATTAGTATAACTACTAAAACATCACCGAGAAAAGGACGAATGAAACTATCATTGACAAAAACAGCAATACATATTTCTATGAAAAATAATACAAGTGTGAAGTAGAAATATCTTTTGTTGAAGATAAACATGGCAATCAATAGCGCTCAAAAAATACCTGCTTTGACTATAAACCTCTTCAATTTTTTATAGCCAGCCTGTAGCAACATCTGTCTTCCCTGTAATAACTTCTGCCTTCACGTTTCGGTGTTTCGCGCAGCCTGTAGCAACTTCCGTCTTCCCTGTAAGAGCTTCTGCCTTGATGTTTTGGTGTTTCGCGCAGCCTGTAAGAGCTTCTGTCTTGACGTTTCGGTGTTTCGCGCAGCCTGTAGCAACTTCTGCTTTGACGTTATCAGAAACAGACTTACGTTGTATGACAAAACGGTTCGGTTAGGATTTTTTGATGAAAATTATAAATCGCAAAGACGCGATAAATCGCATCTCTACATCTGGATTTTGGGCTATTCCTGATAGACATTTACTTGCACTGTAAGATTTAATCGGATAATCTGAGCAATCGAGATTGTTTTTTAAGAAAACCAATGAATAAATTCATACTGAGTTTGCTTTCTTCCCCAGTGCTGATTAGCTCTCTTCTCTCTATGGGAGTAATGCTGAATCACGCACAAGCTATGGAACCAGAACCAGGAACCAAAACCACAGATCGTCTATCTTGTATACGCAATAAACATAAAGTGGGTTTAGTGTGTGCCAGAGCTTCCGTATTGGCTCAAATTCCTAACTATCAGCGTGAAATAGAGTTTTCTAAAGAAGATGCTCCCATGCTGGAGTTCAATGATGACGAAAGCAATGTGGCAATCGACTTATTTGGCTGCGATTGTCCTGCTTGTATAAATTCTTTACGTCAAATGCGCGGTGCGACACCCTTAGTATATTAGGATTTTGCAAATTTATTTTTGTTTATAAGCAACATCCGCAAACTTTTATAAGGGCATAACAATCTTATGCCCTCACTGCGTGTTTTATTCAAAAGAATTAGGCTAATTTTTCCACTCGCAAACCAAAATATGTCAAAACAAGCTCTGTTGAGCCACTATTGACAACTTCGTGTACTTCTCCCGGTTCGATGGCTACACAGTTTCCCGGAAGTAAAGGGTATTCTGTACCATCAACGTGAATTACTCCTGAACCAGCTTCCACAAAGAATACCTCGCACATATCTTGATGCGCGTGTGCTGCTGCGGTTTGTCCAGGAGCAAAACGTGCTTGAGAAAAGTTAGTTAGGTGAGGTAAATCGCCGAAGCGTAACATCACCTTTTTCTTGATTTCGGCATTGTGAGAAACCGACTCTTCAGGCAATTCTTTCAGGGAAGTGGTAATCATTCGGGTCTTAAATCATTAGATAATTCCACAATACCCCTAGACCCATCAATCCTGACTCGTTGACCATCTTGCAATATCCATGTAGCACCGCGAACATCCATCACTGCGGGAATTCCATACTCACGAGCAACGATCGCACCGTGAGAAAGCCTTCCCCCAGCTTCGGCGATTAATCCCCCAGCCCTTAATAACAATGGGGCCCAGCCGGAATCTGTGTAAGGCACTACCAGAATCGTATCTCGATCGATGTCTGGAATGTCTTGTAAATTTCGCAACACTTTCACCCTACCTTCGGCTTGCCCATGACTGGCTCCAATACCTTGTAAAATTTGGTCAGAGTAGAGTTCAGAGGGAGCTAAGGGGTGAGGAGGTGTATGGCCGTAGACTAAAAGAGGTATTTGAATAATCTCGCTATCTTGCAGGAATTGCGATCGCCTAAATTCTACTAACTTATCTAACTGCTCTATTAAGCTGGAATCTTCATCTCCAATTAGACGCCGCACTTCATCAAAGTTGAGAAAAAAGATATCGCCTGTTTGCCTAAGTAAACCAGACTCTAACCAAATTTTCTCTAAAGCCACAAAACTCCAACGCAATTCAGCTAAAAGTCGTGAATAAACTTCGGTAACTCGTCCTTTGATATCTATACGCCGTTGCACAAAAGAGCGTTTGCGCTTACCAGCAAAGATACTATTAATCGCATCTTTTGCACCTGCTTGTGGTTCATTTCCCTGCATTAACTGCACAAACATCTGCTGAATCATCTGGGGATTTTCCCGCCAAGTGGGAACGGAGATATCGGTTCCTACTTCGCTTAAGTAGCCGTAATCTTGCAGCAATTCGTTAAATGCTTGGAGGATCTTCTCTCCTTCGGGGGTTTGCTTTAATTGCTCAAATACTTGCTGTGGATCAAACTCAACCAATACCTGCTTGGCATCTGTAGCGATCGCACTGAGCGATCGCAATGCTGCTACCTCTGGGGTAACGCTATGATCGATTTGCTTATCCTTGACCCGAAAAATAGCCTGTCTCAGGGCAGCACTCAAGGGAGCTAAAATGCTGTAATACGTCCCATGACGCAGCAAC
Organism: Nostocales cyanobacterium LEGE 12452; assembly: GCA_015206945.1. Taxonomy (GTDB): domain Bacteria; phylum Cyanobacteriota; class Cyanobacteriia; order Cyanobacteriales; family Nostocaceae; genus Nostoc. Next base: position 20,414 of record JADEXV010000047.1, read on the forward strand.
TCCAGAATAAAATCAACTCTTGCCAACAACGCCGATGGTTCCAAATTATCTATGTCTTCCTGTGCCAACTGCGACAACCCAGGAATGAACCGGTTGTGATAATCTTCCTTGAAATTCTTTTCTAAACTTAATTCCCGCTTCAGCAACTTTCCTAGCCCTGGCAAATTTTCCCAAGTTGACTGCAAAGAAGGTTTACTTAATTTAGCTCCTCTAGTTAAAAATTCCAGACTTTCCGGCGGCAGTCCCATACGGAGAAAAATATCTCCTAAGAGAGACGCATTAAAGTAAGCTCTGGAATAGTGCAGAGTTGCTGTTTTGGCGAAATCTAACCCCAAAGCGCGATCGCCTAAAACTAAAGTAAAAAATTCTCCCCAAACTCCACAAGTTAAGGGACGATTAATTGACCATGTTAAGGGGTGAATTACTCCGGGAATCACTTCAGCAGCGATTTTGCGTGTCCAGATGGGCAACAGAGTGGTGATCGGTCGAGATTGCAACACCCAAAGCGTTTGCCCATCATAACTCCACTCGATATCTTGAGGAGTACCATGATAACGTTTTTCGAGTCGGTAAGCTAAGTATGCAACTTGTTTGATTAATGATTGTGGGACTCGTCCTTGACCCTCTAATTGTACAGAGTAGGAATTTTCTGTTTCAACGACAAAAGCGCGATATTGTTCTGGTGTGACTTTTCCCGAAACCACTTGCGTCGCGCTGCCTGGAAGGGCTTCAATGATGATTGCATCACCTTGCTGGGTAATGGGATCGCGGCTGAAAGCAACACCAGAATATACACTCTGGACTTGTTGTTGAATCAACACAGCCATTGCTGTATCATTTAAACCGCGATCGCGCCGATATTGGATAGCAGATGGATGATTGTAGGAAGCTTGAACTTGAGCGATCGCTTCTTGTAATGCTTCTTGGCTAGTAACATTTACAACTGTTTCATACTGTCCAGCAGCAGAAGCGTGTTCTGAGTCTTCTCCAATAGCAGAGGAACGCACCACCAAGGGAGATAATTCTGATGGTTGGAGAAATTCTGTTAACCCTTCTGGATCGTCGATAGGTGCTAGTACCCATCCCTTCGGCACTGGATAGCCCCAGCGCTTAATTTGAGATAACGTCGCCGCCTTTTCTCCGACTATGGCAGCATTCAATTCTTCATCTAAAGAAACCATTGTGCGATCGCCGCGTAAAAATTCCAACATCGCTTGCGATTCTGTTTGTGCCTCTTGGGCTGGCAGTTTCATATCATCAGGAATTTTGGTGTAAATCCAGCCCATTAAACCAGCTAAGGCCACAGCAGCAAGTATTCTGGGAATATCGCTCAGGTGCAGTAGTGCCACAAACAAAGGAAAAAGCAGTAAAACCCCAAATTTGACTACCTTTCTTGATTGCAGAATTGTAAAAGCAATACCTGCAAAGAAAGATACAAATATCGCAACCAGTGGATCGTGTACGACAAATCCCCAGACAACATTTGTCGTACCTGCTCCTCTGCCTATCCAGTATCTACCGATTACCAGAGCGATTAGGGCAAGCAATTCCCAAGACGATCCATCTGGGAAGAAAATGCGGGTGAGTAAGACTGCCGCAACTCCTTTAAAAGCTTCTGACAAGACTGCCAGAATTCCGACAATTTTACCGCCATGATAAAAGGCAGCTGATACGCTAATGTTTCCTGTACCAACTTGTGATAATTGCTTCCGCTTTAGGGCGTAAGTTATCCATGCTATCAGGGGTAATCCGCCCAAAAGGGGGCAGATAATTAAAATAACGAAAATACCCCAAGGTTCAAACATTCTGGATTTTGGATTTTAGATTTAAATTTTCCATCTAAAACCTCAAATCTAAAATCTAAAGTTTTTCTGAAATTTTTGATGGTAATTAGGGGGGTTTTATTTAGTAGTTGCTAAATGGACACTTGGCTAAGACGGAAACCGTTTAAGACAAGTGCCCTTCTAGACTACTAATGGTTTTAGTTTAGCGCATAGGCAGCTTGCAGCGCCCAGATTACGAGAGCAGCGATCGATCCCAGAAGCAACACGGTAGAGATAGTGACTACTTTTGGGGAATCTGCTCCCTTAAATTTCATAATTCCGCGATTTAAGTCGGACACAGCTTTGTAATCCTCTGTTGTTGGAGCATGAAATATTTATCAGTTTTGATTGTAGTCCTTCTCTTTGCGGATGATGTTAAATTCACTTTAAAAATTTAGAAGTGAGGAGTGGGAAGAAGCAGGGGAGCAGAAAAGCAGGGGAGAAGTTGCAGTAAGTTTTTCTCCTCTGCCCCTCTGCCTCTTTTCAATCCCCAATCCCCCAGTATCATTGAAAAGCAACTCAGTATAAGAGGGTGTGAGTAGGTGAAAATAGCACTGAGCGTAATTTTGGCGGTGGTTGTGGGATTGTTTTTAGTAATCGAGATCGGACTGCGATCGCTGTTTGGTTTTGGTAATCCCCTGATTTATATTGGCGATGAGCAGATTGGTTATTTGTTGGCTCCTAACCAACGTACCCGTCGTTTTGGTAATCGCATTGAAATTAATGAATATTCTATGCGAGGTAGTCCGATAAAAAAGATACCTGCACCTTCTGGGCTGCGAATTCTACTCTTAGGTGATTCTATTGCTAATGGTGGCTGGTGGACAGATCAGACTAATACAATATCTAGTTTGATGATGCGTTCTCTAGCATCATCCACTAATAGTAATTATCAGGAAGTAGAAGTACTAAATGCTTCAGCAAATTCTTGGGGGCCAAGGAATGAATTAGCTTATTTAGAGAAGTTTGGCAATTTTAACGCGCAAGCAGTGGTGTTATTAATTAATACCGATGATTTGTTTGCAACTCCTCCTACTTCATTACCAGTAGGACGCGATCGCAATTATCCAGATCGTAAACCTCCCCTGGCATTAGTGGAAGTATGGCAGCGTTATATCGTCAAGCAAAAGCCAATTCCTGAACTGCAAGCCGTGCAAAATGAATCAGGCGATCGCGTGGGGATTAATTTGGAGGCGATCGCTAAAATTCAAGCCTTGACTCGCCAATCCAACAGCAAATTTCTGCTGGTGATGACTCCTTTACTACGAGAAATTGGTCAACCAGGCCCCCGCGATTACGAAATAAAAGCACGTCAGCGCTTGAGCGATTTTACCAAAGCACAGCAAATTAACTATATAGACTTTTTACCGAACTTCAATTCAACTACCAACCCCCAAGGTTTGTTTCACGACCACATTCACCTCAACTTGCAAGGTAATAAATTTGTCAGTGAAGTTATGGAGCGATCGCTTTTAGAAATACTGGAGGAGGCATCACTTCGTCACTAATATTCGTGTTTTAGCTAGATTTCTGAGTATCTCTAACCAAATTATTTAACTCTTCCTGCATTTGACTTTGAACTATTTCATAACAAGCATTCACATAGTTACGATCTCTAGCTGCATCTCGACCATATCTTTCAAAAGTAATTGGATGACAGACACGAGTGTGAATCTGCACAGGTAGAGGAATATTTGGCAGAGGGCCAATAGACAAGCCCCAAGGCAAACCTAAGTAAATTGGGAAAACTCCAGGGTCTATTTGATATAACCACGGCAATCCCCATTGATGTAATTGTTTGACGAAATCATAGCAATCACATAAGACTATCAAGCTATCATGAGCGCCTACCGAGATTACAGGAATAATCGGAACTTCTTGTTTTAAAGCCAGCTTGACAAAGCCTTGATGACCGGCAAAATGAATTTTATAACGTTGGCTATGAGGACGAAACATATCATATTGTCCTCCAGGATATACCAGAACGCTAGCACCGCGATCGAAAGCCGCACTAGCCATTTTGGGATGTGCAACAATTGCTCCGAATTTCTGGGCTAATCCTGCTATTTCTGGACTCACTTTCCAAGCGGAAGGGTGCATTAGACCATACACCAAACGCTCGGTTCCAAATCTCGAAAACCAATCGTACATCATCATTATTAAATCTGGAGAAGCCATTCCCCCATTATGAGATCCAACCAGTAGTACTTTCCCTGTTGTTGGGATGTGATGCCATCCATCAGTTTTTACTTGAAAGTAATAACGGTAAAACCATTCCCATACAGGCATCAATGATTCAATAAACTGGGCATCTCGCTGTGTTAATGAGTGATGAATCTTTTTCGATAATTCTGATGTTAAAGAATTGTCAGCGCTGACATAAATTTTCTCTACCTGTTTTGGAAATTCCATAATTAATCGTCCATCTTCCATCACTCTTGCAAGTATCACTGCAACTGCTCTAAATTTCAATGCCCCAAAATTTTATTCACTTTCTAAACAAGGTTGATACTAGTCTTGGTGGTTTATTTGTATCTTGTTCATGCCACCATTCTTTGAAGTCTTCAAGTAGGAAGCCATGAACTTTTGCTATGTTAAAAAAATCTGATAAATGATGCACAAATGCCGGAATTTTAATAAACTCTTGCTGTCTTTTAAAATTAGCTTTTGTTCCTTGATATTGCTTGAATGGATGAAGCTCACAGATGAAAAAGTATCCTCCTTTGACTAATACACGAGATGCTTCTGAAAATATCAAGCTGAGGTCTTCGATGTGTTCTAAAACCAGATTACAAGTGACTAAATCGGCAGACTCATTATGACAAGTCCATTGCTTGGTAATGTCTTCTGTAATAAACGTCACATTAGCAGACCTGACTTTCTCTTTCGCCTTTTCAATCATCTGTGCTGAAAAATCGATCGCACAAACTTTCAGAGCAATTTGTGAAAGCAAAAGCGTATTTTTACCTGTGCCACAGCCAATTTCCACGACTGATTTACACTTCAAACCCATCAAGGTTTCTCTGGTGACGGTTTGATCGAGATCGCGCGTCAGATTTTCGTCAGCATCGTATGTGGCTGACCAATTATCGTATGCTGCTTGAATACTCATATAGCTTCATTTTACCGAGCAAGGGGTATTATACCTATTCATCATTCCTATTTCACCGTGCGATCGCACAGTGCAAGTATAAGTGCTGCCGCCAGTGCCGCTATTGTCCGAACGTGGTTCCAGAACGTCCAATTGGTAAGATATCTAGCCCATAGGTTCGCGCCTTCAGTGCTATCCGGTTTGGCGATCGCTAACGCATCATTCAGCGGCACATTGAACGCGATCGTCACTAGAACCGTGCCAAGGAGATAGAGCAAGCTACCAACAAGCAAATAGGCAGCGCCGGGTTGATGCCACTTTAACACCGAGGAAATCGCTAGAAAGATGCAAGCCATAGCAGTTCCGAAGAGTGCCAACATGAATAACGGATTGATCGCGGTGATATTGATGGATTGCATAGCGATAATGCCCTCCTTTGGCTGGAGTCGTGCAAGGGCATTCATCACAAAAGTTGAGAAAGCAAAAAAGACGCCAGCCACCAGCCCACAACCTAGTGCTGTGAAAAGCGTCAAAGGTAAGCGTAAATTGTCAACAATTACCATAAAGCCTCCTGTTAATTACTGCCCAATGCCTTATTCGCAGATAGCGTTATGTCACAATCCGCTTGGGTTAAGGGTTATTGGTGTAAATATATTGGTCTTTCAAGACGCGATTTATCGCGTCTCTACAATCTAGGTTTTAGACTGATCCGATCGGACATCATATTATTTTATTTGCTGTTGCTCCCACAACCACTCTTATCACTGGGTTGTGACGCAAGCAGTTTGTTTTACGAGCGATAGCTGCGCCAACACCTCCGGTGAACGCACTGCTTGCGACAATGTATTTACGATCTTTTGACACCTACGATCCACAGACTATATTACTGTGAATCTGAAACAAATATCTTAGCTGTATAGCTTGGTAAGTCAGTAACTAAACCATCCTCTCCAGATTTCACTTCTTGATTGCTAACCCAATCTCGCCAATACTCAGCAGTTGGGAAGTCTAAAATTTTATATTGATTTAGATTTTGATCGGAGAAATTTACTACGACGACAACATGAAAATTCTGCTCATGCCAACGGGTATAAGCCAGCACTTTCTCAGCTGCATTTTCGTAGAAAAACTTAATATTGTCACTTTGCAAAGCTGGATTTTGCTGGCGTAGAGCAATCAGCTTTTGATAATACTCAAATAAATCATGATTCTGGCCGCTTGACAATAAAGACCAATTAATCTTGCGCGGCTTAGTCACATCTTCGCTTTTTTGCTGATATTCGCCAAACTCTTCTCCCATCCACAGCATCGGTATACCCATCGCTGTCATTAACAAAGCAGCTGCTAATTTGGCTCGTTCAAATGCGGCTGCGTCAAAGATGCCGCAATTGCCTAATTCTCGTAATACACGTTCGCGATCGTGGGTTGCCAAATAATTAATTACATTGGTTGCGATCGCATAACCCTGCTGTTTGGGATCTAAAATCTGCTTGAGTTGTTCTAATTCAAATGATTTCCCACAAATATATGGAACTAGAAAATAGCGAAAACTCTCATGCCAACAAGCATCTAATGGGCCATCTGGCTTGACTACAGTGTTTGTATCGGGAATATGTTCAGCAATGTTGTAAAACTGTTTGGGTGCAGCACAGTTTTTCGCTTCCTTAGTCAGCCAGTTGAGAAATTCAAAGTTAGCCAATTGCCGCACTGCATCAAAGCGAATTCCATCAATGTGATACTCTTGAATCCAAAATTTTACCACATCACCGATGTATTCCCATGCAGGTTTAATATTTAAGTTTTTGTCGTAATTATCATAGTTAAACTCTGGCCCCCAGTAATTATCTGGGTCTTCAGGATAATGTTTGTGTTCGTAATACCAGTAATTTCGGTCAATAAGTATTAAAGGGCATTCTTCATCTGTGTGATTATAAATTCCATCCATAAAGACGCGAATGCCTCTACCATGACACTCATCAATCAACCGCTTTAAATCTTCTGTTGAACCGTAACTAGATTCTGTAGCAAAGAAGTGACGAACTTTATAGCCCCAGTTATAATCACCAGGGTACTCATTAACTGGCATTAATTCAATTGCATTAATTCCCAATTTGCAAAGATAATCTAACTTAGCAATTATCCCTAAATATTTGCCTCGTTCGTTAGAGTCAACTTCATCACTAGTAAAATCAGCAACGTGCATTTCATATATGACTAATTCCCGATTGTCAGGCAACGGCATTTCATCATGTTGCCAAATGTAAGTATCAACAATGCGTTGTCCATCTTGAATGCGTACTATGCCGTATTTTTCTGTTTCGTTAACATCTGTCGCTTTAAAATCAATGATATCTATCCATTCATCAAGTGCAAAATTTGGGCTTTTGGTTTGAATGCGAAATTTATATTGATAAACGCCGTCTTCCAGTTTTATTTTAGTGCGAAAATAACCATCTTCACCTTTTGACATTGGAATTTCTTTCCAATCTGAAAAAGATCCAATTAAAGCTGCTCCTTTGTTGCGAGGAGCAAATAATGTAAATTCAGTTAAATTTGCCATTTTTACAGTTGTCTAGTTTCTTCTGGGTACAGCCACTAAAATATTGTGTAATCCAAAAGGATTTACAGCTTCTCTCTTAAGTATTATAAATATTTTCCTAATGTGCTGGACTTCAACTAGATATTGCGATTGTTGTGATTATAGAAGTGCAATGACTGTCTAAATCATAACTAATTATGCGGAGATGATATGATAGTTTTGCTCAATTGTCTCTGGGGTTTGTTTCTCAAATCTTATTCCATACCTTCTGGGATTAAATGTCTATTTAAAGACAGTAAGCGCAGTGACTTTTCCTGGCATCACATTACTCTTTCTACTGGCTAATTTTAAAATATCTATCCTTGAAAGGTGGGTAGTAGGGAGCAGGGGAGCAGGAGAGGATAATTAATGAAAAATGATAAATGACAAATGACTATTTACCGATATCTTCATTCCAAAGTTCGGGGTTAGTTTCAATAAACTCACTCATTATTTGTTCGCATTCGTCAAGACTAAGATCAATTACGTCCACACCGTGAGATACCATAAAATCTTTAGCACCAGGAAAAGTTCTAGATTCTCCAGCAATGACTTTTTTTATGCCAAATTGTACTACTGCCCCAGCGCAGAGGTAACACGGCATTAAAGTTGAATAGAGTGTAGTACCTCTATAGCTGCCAACTCTTCCAGCATTGCGGAGACAATCGATTTCGGCGTGGGTGACAGGATCGCCGTCTTGCACGCGTTTATTGTGTCCTCTGCCGAGAATTCTGCCATCCTTGACGAGAACTGAACCAATAGGAATTCCACCTTCTTGTCTGCCTTGTTTTGCTTCTTGAATTGCAGCTTCCATAAACTCATCCATATAATTCTCCTTTTATGACAAAACAACTTGTATTAATGGATCACGATGGCGGTGTAGATGATTATCTGGCAACTATGCTGCTGTTGACGATGGATCATATTGAACTCCTTGGTGTTGTCGTCACTCCAGCAGATTGCTACATTCAACCAGCTGTTAGCGCCACACATAAAATTATAGATTTGATGGGATTTTCTCATATCCCGGTTGCAGAAAGCACTGTGCGCGGTATTAATCCATTTCCTACTCTCTATCGCCGTGATTCGTTTATCGTTGACCATCTCCCCATTCTTAATCAAAGGGAAACTATCACTACGCCATTGGTTGCTGAAACAGGCCAAGATTTCATGATACAGGTGTTACGCGACGCATCAAGCCCCGTAACGTTGATGGTAACTGGGCCGTTGACGACGGTAGCAGTAGCTTTGGACAAAGCACCAGAGATTGAAGCAAAGATTCACAAAATTGTGTGGATGGGGGGTGCGCTAAATGTTGGCGGTAATGTGGAAAAAAGCCTGGAAGCAGGACAAGATGGTTCTGCCGAATGGAATGTTTATTGGGACGCAGTTTCAGCAGCGCGGGTATGGCAAACCCAAATTGAAATTATTATGTGTCCTTTGGATTTAACTAACAATGTCCCAGTCACATCGGAATTAGTATACAAAATGGGACGACAACGCCACTATCCCATCTCTGATTTAGCAGGACAATGTTATGCACTAGTTATCCCCCAAGATTATTATTTTTGGGATGTCTTAGCAACAGCCTATTTGGGACATCCAGAATTTTATCAGTTGCGCGAATGGGAAACAGAAATTATCACCACTGGTCTTAGTCAAGGGCGTACTAAAGTAGTTCCTGGTGGTCGGAAAATATATGCAATGGATAAGGTAGATAAAGAGGCTTTTTATAATTATATTTTGAAGCAATGGGCAAGGTAAATAACTAAAAATAGAAAATTAAACTTAAATACCTGTCAGCTTGAAATAAGAGCATGATTATGCTAATTTTAATTATTGTTAAATCTTGTTCTAAGCTGTAGGAAGTCTGTGCTAAAGAAATACACACAATTAACACTTAATTATTCGGTGTATGAGTACGGTCAGTCTTTGGTAATACATGCAGACTGCTTGGAATGGCTGAGTATAATTCCTGAGTGCAGTATTCACGCGATCGTTACTGATCCTCCCTATGGAGTTAAAGAATATGACTTTGACCAATTAGAGAAAAAAGAGAATGGTAAGGGAGGAATTTGGAGAATACCACCATCTTTTGATGGAAATTTACGTTCTCCTTTGCCGCGTTTCACAGCCCTTAATGATAAAGAAAGAGCCAGCTTATATCGTTTCTTTTTGGAATGGGCAAAAATAGTTATTCGGGCTGTATGCCCTGGTGGTCACATATTTATTGCATCTAATACTTTTCTCTCTCAGTTAGTTTTTCAAGCATTGGTAGATGGTGGACTTGAATATAGAGGAACAGTTATTCGCTTAGTAAGAACATTGCGTGGAGGAGATAGACCGAAAAATGCTGAAGAAGAATTTGACGGCGTTTGCTCAATGCCTCGCGGATGTTTTGAACCCTGGGGAATCTTTCGTAAACCTCTTTTAAAAGGAATGAAGGTTAGTGATTGTCTCAAAGAATTTGGAACAGGGGGTTTAAGAAGAAAGCCTGACGGTAATCCTTTCGAGGATGTTATTTTTAGTGAACGCACTCCTCAAAGAGAACGCAGTATTGTAGAGCATCCCAGTCTTAAACCACAATCCTTTCTAAGAAAAATAGTTTACGCGTCTCTTCCATTAGGAAAAGGTATTATTGTAGATCCTTTCATGGGATCTGGTTCTACGATTGCAGCAGCAGAGGCTATTGGATATCCAGGGATTGGGATTGAGCGATACAAAGATTACTTTGAAAAAAGCCAAATCGCTATTCCCAAATTGACAACAATACAAACAGAAGACTATCAAACTGCTCTAGAAATGTGATGGATCTTCATATATCCAGTTACTCTTCATCTTCCAAAAGCCATTCCTATTAACACTTGCTGTAATTGTACGGCGACTAGTTGAAGAACGACCAGAAAAAGTCCAATCATCCTCGTTGAGTTTAGCCGCATATACAGATCTAAAAACAAAAGGCTTTGGCTCTATATTTTTCATGCTGTCGCTAGATGTATTGCTATCAAAACAGAATACCATAAGCCATATAGCTTCAGGATTATGTCCTTGCCAACCATTCAGATGTCTAGAACCTTTAACTTCTATGCCTTGACTTGAATATTGAACTGCATTCTCTGGAAAGGTGTTTATTGGAATTAAATCTGGATGACCATTATGATATTGATTCTTCACAAGGTTACAGCAGTACTTGGGAATACTCATATTCATAAATTCGCCTACAATACTGCTAAAGTTTGCAGGCATTAGAAAACTTTCCAAACGCGACATATCTTTTGTTTTGAGTTGAACATTGATGAAGCCCAGGAAATCGATAAACTCGTTCATAGCTTGATATATATGGCGTGTTTCTAATCCATACGGAAGCTCACAATGAGAATTAAATAATTCTATATTTAGTGGAATAGGCAAACAAGCTTTCTGATCTTTATCTGTCATTGATATTATCTGGCTTTTATAGACATTACTCTCTCAAAAAAAATAAAAAAGCTCCTGTCAGCACTTCAGGATGTAATTCACCTCAAGCATTGTTATTACAATACATAAAGAAGCTATATTTATGAATAACTGATCAATTGTAAACCTAAGAATAGAGCCGCAACAGTTCCCGCTACAGAAATTTCTCCCTGAATAATTTTATCTAAAACTGATTCTACAGAAATCAATACAACTTCAATCTCTTCAGTAATATCTAGTTGTTGCTCTGCAACTTTATTCACATTTTCTGCTAAAAATAAATGTATTTGATTGGTATCTTTACTCGGCTTATCGTATAAAGTTCCGATTTTTCGAAATTTTTGGGGAATATAACCAGTTTCTTCTGTCAGTTCCCTAATTGCTGCTACTTCTGCACTCTCTTTCGCGGGATCGAAATTACCTGCCGGCAGTTCTAAGAAAAATTCACCTACGGCGTGTCTATATTGACGGACAAAAATAATTTCTCTATTACTTGTGATAGGTAAAATCATTGCAACATCAGGCTTAATACTGACAAAATAATCATCGATAATTTTACCATTCGGTAATTCTATTTCATCTTGCCTGACCTGACACCAAGGATTATCTAAAACCATTTTTGATTTCAAAATCTTCCATTTTTTTAAGTTGTTCATAAATAAAAATAAAATAATGTATAAAAACTTTAGTCATTAATCAATGAATGTAAAAAAGTATAACAGATGCATCCGATAATCTAAATTTTGAACTTACACTGGCTTTTGCAGTAACATAATATGTAAAATAAGTATGCAAATAAATGTAAATTTATTTACAGTAAACAAAAGATTTCCGTTGACTATTAGTCGAGGTACAACGGCACAGACAACGAATGTATGGGTGAAGATTTTATATGATGATATCGAAGGTTGGGGGGAAGCATCACCATTTGGTGTGGGTAATCATCGGCAATCAACTGATGCAATCAAAGATGCCCTACAGCAAGTTGTGCCTCTGTTACAAACATTCAGCCCCTTACAACGTCAGGAAATTGAGCAAGTTTTAATACAAAACCAAGTTCCTTCTGCTGCAAGAGCTGCCTTAGATATGGCAATGCATGACTGGTTGGGTAAGCGTGTAGGTTTACCTTTGTGGCAACTTTGGGGACTCGATCGCAATCAAATAGTCCCAACTTCAGTCACAATTGGGATTAATTCGCCGGAAACTGCCAGGGCGAGAGCGCGAGACTGGTTAAAATTTACAGATGTCCGCCTTTTCAAAGTCAAGCTAGGTAGTCCAGATGGCATAGATGCAGATCAAAAAATGCTCTTAGCGGTGCGAGAAGAAGCACCTGAACTAGAATTTTTCGTTGATGCCAACGGCGGTTGGAGTTTAGAAGATGCGATCGCTATGTGCAATTGGCTAGCTGATTTAGGTATAAAGTATGTAGAACAGCCATTGCCACGGGGAGAAGAACCAAGTTTAGCAAAACTCAAAGAACACTCTCCCCTCCCCATCTTTGTCGATGAAAGTTGTTTCACAAGCGCCGATATTCCCGATTTGGCAAACTACGTAGATGGTATTAATATCAAACTGATGAAATCAGGGGGACTAACAGAGGCAATGCGAATGGTACATACAGCACGAGCATATCGGTTGCAAGTAATGTTCGGTTGCTATTCTGACAGTTCGCTAGCTAATACAGCAGCATTACAGCTAGCACCACTAGCTGATTATTTAGATTTAGATAGTCACCTGAATTTAATTGATGACCCTTTTACGGGTGCATTGCTAAAAGAAGGAAGAGTTTTGCCAAACGATTTACCAGGCTTGGGAGTACAACACAGTGCGTCTATCACTTAATCAACGAGTAGCTATCTTGCTACATGAAGGGACTATTGGGACTCACGGCAAAACAGGGCTAGCAATTTTACGTTACAGTGAAGCCCCAATCGTAACCGTAATCGATCGCGAGTGTGCTGGTAAATCCCTACCAGAATTAACAGGTCTCAAGCGTGATGTGCCAATTGTGGCATCGGTAGCCGCAGCCCTAGAGTACAAACCAGAAGTTTTAGTAATTGGTATTGCTCCAGGAGGTGGTGCTGTACCAGATGATTACTGGCTGGAAATTAAAGACGCTTTAGAAGCGGGAATGTCTTTAGTGAATGGTTTACATACACCAATGGCAAGTATCCCAGAATTAAATGCACTGCTCAAACCAGGGCAACTAATTTGGGATGTCCGAAAAGAGCCGTCTAATATTAGTGTTGCTAGTGGAATGGCACGCACCCTTCCATGTCGGCGGGTGTTGACAGTGGGAACCGATATGGCGATCGGTAAAATGTCAACTAGTCTAGAGTTACATTGGGCATCAAAACTGCGGGGCTGGCGTTCTAAATTCCTCGCCACGGGGCAAACTGGAGTGATGTTAGAAGGAGACGGCGTGGCTTTAGATGCCGTGCGAGTAGACTTTGCCGCCGGTGCTGTGGAACAGATTGTTATGCGCTATGGCAAAAACTACGACATCTTACACATTGAAGGACAAGGTTCGCTATTACACCCTGGTTCAACGGCAACTCTACCCTTAATCCGTGGTTCGCAACCAACCCAACTAGTTTTGGTACATCGGGCAGGACAAGTTCATGTACGTAATCATCCCCATGTAATCATTCCACCTTTACCAGAAGTGATTCGGCTTTATGAAACTGTTGCTAATGCCGGTGGTGCTTTTGGAAGTGTTTCTGTAGCAGGTATAGCGTTAAACACAGCCCATTTAGATGAGTCTGCGGCTCAGGAAAGCATCGCTCAAACAATAGCAGAAACGGGGCTACCTTGCACCGATGTAGTCCGCTTTGATGCCAATGTGCTTTTGGATGCGGTGATGAATAATTAGGTGCTATAGAACGCCTTAACCCTACACTCCTGATAAAGAACTGGTTCCAACACTGGAAGAAGTGGCACAACAGGAGAATGCAACACAGCGATCGCCTGGCAGCAAAACTGCGAAAATTAAATATAGATCCAGATACCATTTAACTTCCACACTGTCTTGCTTGTGCCTGTTGGCTCAAATGCTATGGATCTTCAGGAAAAACCCATTTTGGCGGTTCTGCCATTTTTTTTCGCAGACGTTCTTGTGCCAACTCCAGCATTTTGTCTAAGGGAGTCTCTTCAATAAATTTTGCGGCTGACTCTCTAAACTCGATATTGGGGCATTTATCCCCCAAAACACACCCGTTAACACAGGCTACAGCGCAGTTAATCTTTTGCTCCACAGTAAATTCCTCTCTCTAAAAGTTATGAGTTATAAGTTGTGAGTCATGATTTTCATCTCTAACTCTTCACTCTTAACTCTTTACTATCAGGCATGACCTACAGATAAATTTTACCTTGCCAGTTGGTATCTCATTAGTCTAAATACTCACCATTTAGAAACTTATGAGTATATAAGTTATGATTTTTACTCCTCACTCTTAATAAAGGGCGCTCATGTCGGAACTCTTTGCTACTACTGGAACTATAGCCGCGATCGCCACTGCTGTTGTCCCCCAACAGGGTAGTGTTGGGATTGTGCGGGTGTCCGGTTCTCAAGCAATGGCAATCGCCCAAAGTCTCTTTCATGCACCAGGGCGACAAGTTTGGGAAAGTCACCGGATTCTCTACGGTTACATTCGCCATCCCCAGACGCAACAAATAGTGGATGAAGCCCTGCTGCTGATTATGAAAGCACCCCGTTCTTACACCCGTGAAGATGTTGTAGAATTCCATTGCCACGGGGGAATTATGGCAGTGCAGCAGGTGTTGCAACTGTGTTTGGAAAATGGAAGCAGACTAGCGCAACCAGGAGAATTTACTCTTCGCGCCTTTTTGAATGGACGGTTGGATTTAACTCAAGCCGAAGGTATTGCTGATTTAGTCGGAGCTAAATCGCCCCAAGCGGCTCAAAGTGCCTTAGCTGGTTTACAAGGAAAATTAGCTCATCCGATCCGGCAGTTACGCGCTAACTGTTTGGATATTTTGGCAGAGATTGAAGCTCGGATTGATTTTGAGGAAGACCTTCCTCCGCTGGATGATAAAGCGATTGTATCAGCAATCGATAAAATTGCCGCAGAAATAACTAGATTATTGGAAACCAAAGATAAAGGTGAGTTGCTGCGTACTGGTTTAAAAGTGGCAATTGTTGGGCGTCCAAATGTGGGTAAGTCGAGTTTATTGAACGCTTGGAGCCGGAGCGATCGCGCCATTGTGACTGATTTACCTGGTACAACCCGCGATGTTGTCGAATCTCAGTTAGTTGTCGGGGGAATTCCCGTACAAGTGCTAGATACTGCGGGCATTCGGGAAACAACAGACCAAGTGGAAAAAATTGGCGTCGAGCGATCGCGCCGTGCTGCCAATGCAGCTGATTTAGTCTTGCTTACCATCGATGCTTCCGCAGGTTGGACAGAAGGTGATGAAGAAATTTATGAAACAGTACAACACCGTCCGTTGATTCTAGTGATTAACAAAATTGATTTATTAGAAGAAAGCAAAAGAACAACTATTCAATCCCAAATCCCAAATCGTTCGACTGAGCGTAGCCGAAGTCCCAAATCTAAAATTGTCACAGCCGCAGCCCAAAATCAAGGTATAGATGCTTTAGAAACAGCAATTTTAGAAATAGTCCAATCGGGAAAAGTGCAAGCTGCTGATATGGATTTAGCTATTAACCAAAGGCAGGCAGCAGCCTTAACTCAAGCTAAAATGTCTTTGGAACAGGTACAAGCAACAATTACCCAGCAGTTACCTCTTGATTTTTGGACAATTGACTTACGAGGTGCGATTCAAGCTTTAGGAGAAATTACTGGAGAAGAAGTAACAGAATCAGTTTTGGAGAGGATTTTTAGCAGGTTTTGTATTGGAAAATAAACTAGGAAATTTTTTGTTTAATTTTACTTTAGTTTAACTTAACCTACTATTTATAGCTAAATGTATATCTCAATTCGTCAAGCAACCATACAAGATACGGCGATCGTTTCGGATGTGCTATTAGAAGCAGCTTTGTGGCTCCAGCAGAGTGGTAGGTCTCTGTGGCATGAGAGTGAGGTTTCGCCAGAAAATATCTCTAAAGATGTTGCTAACGGCTTGTTTTTTTATTGCTGAGTGGGCAGGTGAACCAGCTGGTACAATCAAGTTTTAACTAGAAGATTTACTGTTCTGGCCCGACATTTCTCAGGAAGAGTCAGCATTTGTACATCGTCTTGCAGTTCGACGGCATTACTCTGGCGGTAAAGTCTCTTCAGCACTTCTAGCTTGGGCTGTTGAACAAGCACAAACACTTGGTAGACATTATTTACGTCTAGATTGCGATGCTTCACGTCCACCCCTTAGAGCAGTATATGAACGTTTTGGTTTCCGTCATCACAGCGATAAACAAGTTGGTGTTTATTTTGTCTCTCGCTATGAATATAAAATACCTACACAATTTACCTTCTAATTTTTCAACCCATGCAATAGGAGTTATAAGTTATGAGTGATGAGTTAAAAATTCATAACTCATCACTTATAACTCATAACTCATAACTCATTTTCTGTAGCGATCGCTCTTGGGATATTGCTAACAGTTGCCAGTTGCACTGTAAAAGTAGAACCTTCGGATAATTTACTTTTTACAGAAATAGATCCACCACAGCGCAGCAGCAATTGCTGTACTATCGTTAACCCCAACCCAGCACCACCATAATCTTCGGTTGCTGCTGTACGCACGCGATAAAAGCGATCGAAGATTTTGGGAATTTCGTTTTCCGCAATACCGATACCTGTGTCGCGGAATTCTAATTGGACATAATCGCCTTGATTACGGGCACGCACCCATACTTGACCTCCATTAGGGGTAAACTTAAGACTGTTGTGCAACAGATTAATCACAATTTGCCTGAGCTTCCCAGTCACGCACCAAACAGATGGGAGTTCAGTCGGTACGGTGTAGGCTAGCATAATTCCTTTTTCTTGGGCTACAGGTTGGTAGGTACTAACTACTCCCGGTACTATATCTGAGAGACGCACCAACTCCAAAGTCGTCCCCTCCAAATTCTGTTCTAGCTGCACCAGTTCCAAGAAACCAGTAATCAGGGAGTTTTGCTGATCGCACTGGGTATTTAACATCTGTAAATAACGTTGTCGTTGTGGGGGTTTAAGATTAGGGGAATTTAATAATGAAAGTGCTGTCTTCATGTGCGTCAAAGGTATACGCAGTTCCTGACAGACATTTTTCAGGTATTCATCTTTGAGTTGCTCTTTGTTGTGCAGTTCTTGATTTTGCTGCTCCAACTTATTAGTGCGTCCTGTGATGATCTGACGATTAATTTCATCTTGTCGAAGGAGTTGTTTTGCCAACAGTTGATTCATAAGTGCGGCTTGGGGCACGGTTGGACAAATAAAACTAGCAGGTAAAATTGAGGATGATTCTGGTGCGATCGCTTGTTGGATACCATTTAATACTTGCTGAATTACTCTCCCCTCAACAGTAGTTATAATTAGCAACGGCTGGTTTTTATTCGTATTTACCTTCCCCGATGTCTGATTTTTGCGTTTTTTAAGTGGTCGATGAGCCAAAATTAAACTGCAAAACTGGGGCGATAACACCATTAGAAAGTTTTCCCGTCGCATTTGGCTATCTGGTGATAGATGAACGGGAACAGAATTAGATGATAGGGATGAGGGAGATGATGAGATATTTAATCTTTCCTCTCCCTTGTCTTCCCCTGCTTCCCCTTTCCTACTCTCCTCAATTTGGCAAGTATAAATGAGACTAGACGCACCTACCGAGGATTGATAACGTGCTAATTCGGATTGCCAAATTTTATCTGGTGGTAGCTTCACCCAGAGAGTAGCTGCAATTTGCTGTTCAATGAGTAAGTCAATTTGCGCTCTCACCAGTGATAGCAGAGTAGCAGGACTGAGGGACAATGGTTTCGGAGGCGCTTGCACTCCCATAACCAGTTGATAAACAGACAGATCCTTAGCCAGAGAAACATTCATGAGTCAAGCACAACTTGGATGAAGCAAGAAATAATTCTGTCTTCGATTTTCACCTTTATGTGTGCATTTTTTACAAAATCACCACGGAAAGAAACATTAACTATAAAAAACTCTATCTACAAGGGAGCGGGGGAGCAGGGGAGCAG
>JADEXV010000048.1 GCA_015206945.1 Nostocales cyanobacterium LEGE 12452
CCCCAATCCCACTACTGCCCAAGTTCTTTGATGTTATTCATCACTTGTTGGTATAAATCGTTGTTACCTTGACTTTGAAAAATGTTTGCTGCTTGTTGTAAGTCCTTGAGTGCCCCCTGTTTGTCTCCATTGCTGGCGCGGGCATTTCCTCGGTTATTGTAGGCAGGGGCAAAGTTACGATTCAGGCGAATGGCTTGATTGTAATCTGCGATCGCACCCTTGAAATCTCCATTGGCAGCACGGGCATTTCCTCGGTTATTGTATGCGATCGCATATTTTGGGTTAAGGAGAATCGCTTGATCGAGATCGTCTATTGCCCCTTTTTTGTCTCCATTGGTGGAGCGAGCATTTCCCCGGTTATTGTAGGCTTCGGCATAGTTGGGATTCAGGCGAATCGCTTCACTGTAATCTTTAACTGCTTCTCTGTTGTTTCCCAGTGAGGCGCGGGCATTTCCTAAGTTATTGTGGGCTTCGGCGTCGTTAGGGTTGATGCGGAGGGCTTGATTGTAATCTGCGATCGCTTTTTCCTTGTCTCCCAAATCAAAATAGGCTAATCCCCGCGCGTTGTAAGCAGCGCCATATTGAGAATTTTGACTAATTGCCTTACCGTAAGAAGCGATCGCAGCTTGCAAGTCGCCATTTAAATGCTGATTCTTTCCCTGAAGATAAAATTCCCCACCTCTGGATGTTGTAGCTGAACGACGGCTAGGTTGACTAACTCCTATTTCTGTCACCAATACATTGTCATTCTTACTACAAGAAACACTGCTAATTGCAGTCAATGTAGTAAAAATAGCTATGGTAAATAAAGTATTTACCCTGGTTCGCTTTTGCCCAAATAAACGCCGTCTCATAAGTTAATATAAACTGCCATAACACCAGAACGGAATTAGTACCAAAATCTAGATTTTAATTCTTTAACTCACTAACTATTCTAACTTTTGATAGACCTTTAAAGTTAATTGACAAATTTCTATAATATTTTATAGATTTATCAGAGAAGAAAGGAGGAAATAATTATTAAGTTTCAATATTTATTCTTCACAATAACTCTATAAATTCTGACATTTGTAGCCTAATGAACAATTTACTCATCCTCTGTTTCACTCTCTTGAGTTTTAGAAGTTAGTCGCCAAGAGGTGGTTTTGTCAATATCTACAGATAGTTGTTCCAGATTTTCCCCTAAATCCTTTTGGAGTTTCTGAGTTAGCGTGATCGGAAAATCTAAATTTATATCTTGAGTTTGTGCTAGTCTAGCTAATTCTGTAAATGCAGCTTTGACTGTTGTACGCTCATAACTAGTCAGCTTATAATTAGAAGTTTCAGATATATTCTGAGCTTGCATAGCTTTTTTCATACGTTCTTGCAAATGCTCAAATTCTGAATTCAACGACTTCCATTGCTGTTCAAGTTGCGAGTATCTAGTACTTAGTGATATTAAGTCTTCCGTTGCAGGATCGGGGCTGGCTTGGGCTTGTAAGCCTAACAAGTTTAGGTGAATTTGAGCAAGATAAATGCAATCTAAGTATGCATACTCTATCTGTTCTTCAGTCAGAGGGCGTTTTCCCCAATCGCTTTTTTGTTCTTGTTTATCGATATTATTAAAGCTACAAAGTGCTGTCGCTATTGTCTTGAGTTGGTAGTTGGGTAATGGTAAAAGATAGTAGGGAATTTTTTTGGCTATTTCCAAAGTGCAAGTAATATTTTTGGCTTTCTTGCTACCGAGAAATTTTAGATCGTAACTCGCGTTGTGAAAAACTTTTTCAATTGCAGAATTTATCATAATTTTATCAATAAATTCAGCTATAATATTAGGTTGGTCTAAAACATCTAAAAGATAGACGCGATCGCCACTCATATCTTGAGGATTATCTAATACCTGTATCAGTGATAATCGGGGATTACGACTTTTATAGTCAGCGACTTCTGTATCTATCCACAGTGTTTTAGCGTTTGTATATTCAGCAACAATGGCACGAATTTCGCTAGCCGAAGTAAGGTAGGGCATTGGCTAATATTTCCTGATATTTAAGGCATTGTAAGTAAGCCATAGTTTTATAAAGTAACATTTTGTTGGTAAGTTTGCTGGCACAAGATTGCAAAAAGGCTAAAGTTTGAAATTCGTCATAGACATCGCCAAATTAACTCAAATCTGATAACATCGAGTCACTACTGTGGAGTGGCATAGTCTACCATCAAAACAGCTACTCAGCATCTACATTAAATTTATAGAGAGCTACAGACTGTGTGTAAAGCCATGCTGGTTATCAGCCGTCAGGAAAATTGAATTGGAATTTCTCAAAACTGGGCGCAAAATCTTAGCTTCAAGAAATCGTCAAAATTTCAATTTTCAGTAACCTTAGCTATTGCTCAAGCACTTTTGCGACTTCACTTTTAATTGTTTTTTTAAATTTGCTCCTCACCATCACACACCTCAATTAACCGCTTCAAGTACTCAATTCGGAGATAGATAATGAAAAAGCTAATTCTATTAGTAGTTAGTAGCATTTTGGTAGTTGGTACTTTTGGCTGCCAAGAGGCTCCTAAAGCTGGTTCAGAAACTCCTAGCACAACTAATGAAGCCGCTCAAGCACCAGCAAAACCAGCTTCACAAACAAATCAAACTGCCAAAGTCCCAGAAACACAAGCTACTCCTTTAGCAGCTAGTACAGGTACTAAAGTTAAAACTGATTCTGAAAAAACAGCAGCAACAAAAGTTAAGAGCGACTTAAAAACTGAAGTTAGTGCAAAGTTGAATAAAGGCTTACCAGGCAACAAGTTACAAATTGAAAATAAAGAGGGTGAAATTATCCTCAAAGGCACGGCGACTTCTGTTGAAGAACTCAAGAAAGCTGAAACCTTGGCTAAAGAAGTTCAAGGTGTAAAAACGGTGAAGATAGAAGCAAAAGTTGATACTGTGAAAAAGCCATAAAAGAATAACTGAAGCTTTCAGTTAGCATTGGTATGAAAGCCAATCAGAGACTTACATCTATGTAAGTCTCTCTTTTGGCTATAGCTATTTTCAGATAAATAGATGATGTGGTGAGGCATTGGTGTCAACTTAACGTGAAACCCCTTGTCCGCCGGGAATTGAAATTCCCGTCTCATAGCTAAAGTCATCTGAAGATGACTAAATATCGCCAAAAATCTCCAGTCTACTTCAGTAGACTTAAGCCTAAAAGCCAAAGAAATTTATTTCCGGGCGGGCATGGAAGCCAACAGTTAAGCTATTTCCAGCTTAAGTTGACACCAATGGTGGTGGGGACACTCCTACTACTATAGGTTAATAGTTAAAGTCTATAAAAAAGACTGAAAAATGGTTTCAGTCTACTCAAGTAGACTGAAATTTAGCTAGGGCTTATTTATAATTAATTCTATATTTTCATCTTTCAACTTCCATTATTTGAACCTCGATAAATTCGCTCCATCTGCTCTGGAGAAAGTCGTCTCATTGGAAACCACTCAAATGGAGAAACAGACTGTTTATCATAAGGTTGAACATCATCTTGAGGGTTTTGAGGGGAACGCACTACTACATTGGTATTTGGAACTTGACCCTTGAGCGGCTCATCTATTTCTGATTCTGGAAGCTGAGTTTGAGGCAAAACATAAGCGTGCTTCTGGGGATCGTATGCGAAAACTTCTCCTGTTTCAATGTGATAAATCCAAGCATAAATGCTGAGTTCACCCTGATAAAGCTTAGAGTGAATCACTGGATATGTCCGCAAATTCTCAATTTGAGTTAGAACATTTTCGGCAATCATAATCTCTAGCAATTCTTCTGCGTCATAGTGACTGTAGTGGTCTATAACTAGCCTTCGAGTTGCCTCTGCATATTTAAGCCAATCATGTACAAGCGGCATTTCATCGCTAAGATTGTGTAACTTCATTAATCCTTTCATTGCACCGCAATGGGAGTGACCACAAATAATAATTTGGCGAATATCTAAAGCTTGAACAGCATATTCAATTGTCGCACCTTCACCGCCATTACTTGCTCCATAGGGTGGAATGATGTTACCTGCATTGCGAATGACGAATAATTCACCAACTTGGGCTTGTGTAATTAGATTTGGATCGAGACGCGAATCAGAACAGGTAATAAATAATACTCTGGGCTTTTGACCGTGTGAAAGTTGCTCAAATAATTTTTGGTGTGTCGAAAAATAGCTAGATTTAAATTCGCGCAGACCTTTAATTAATTTCTTCATTAGTAAGTTCTACAAATATTTGGGGTTAAGAATTATATCACAGACAACAGATTGGGGTAGTAAAGATGACTTTCTTTCTACGTTTTTTCAATTGTAAAGATTACTTTATTATAAATTCATTTGGTGCTTTTAATATCCTCTACCATTTGGTTGAATTACTTTTTTCTCTTGTTCGCCTGAGTTCCTTAGCAGGTAACATTACTGTGTGAGAATGCCTTGAGCGTATTTCAAACTACTTATATTCTTAGATAAAAATGCGATCGCTTTGTTGTCACGATCGACCGAGGATGACAGATACAGATAGATGATTCAAACTATACCAACTGATTCTCCTTCGCACTTAAAGTATCCTGAGATCGCGTCTGGTTGAATAGTTGTAATTAAGACTGACGCAAAGACACGCAAACGCAGAGATTTTTGAATTACAAGTAATTAGTCAGACATGATATTATCTGCTCTGGGAAAATTTGATGGTCAGTTTGCGACATCAAAATTTTTTCCGTACACTGAGCGATCGCCTGCGGTAAGCCTTTTGGGTGAAGCTTGCAGGCTCACTGCAACGCGTTTACTATAATTTCTAATTCTTCGCCTTACCCTCTTGCGAATTCTTAATTAGTTGATACACTTGTTCTTCATTAGCCCAGGGAACCAGCGCCTATGGTGCACATCAAGCGCGTGGAACTTACGAACTTCAAATCCTTCGGTGGCACTACTTCCGTCCCTTTGCTACCGGGGTGTACTGTCATATCTGGGCCAAATGGTTCGGGTAAGTCTAATATCTTAGATGCACTGCTCTTTTGCCTGGGACTCTCTAGTTCTAAGGGAATGCGAGCCGAACGCTTGCCGGATTTGGTAAATAACACTCAAACAGCTAAAGGGCGTGCTTCGATTGAGGCTAGCGTCACGGTGACATTTGATTTGTCGGATGAAATTTCACAAAAAGACACAAAGACACAAAGGCAGGAAGTAGAGGAAGTAGGGGAAGTAGGGGAAGCAGGGGAAGCAGGGGAAGCAGAGGAAGTAGAGGAAGCAGGGGAAGAAAATCTAAAATCCAAAATCGCTCGACTGAGCGAAGCCGAAGTCCAAAACCGCTCGACTGAGCGAAGCCAAAATCCAAAATCGGCAGAGTGGAGTGTTACTAGAAGGCTACGAGTCACTCACCAAGGGACTTATACATCGAATTACTATATCAATGGTGTACCTTGCACGTTGACAGAGTTGCATGGGGAACTAAGTAATCTACGGGTTTATCCTGAAGGCTACAACGTGGTACTGCAAGGCGATGTCACCAGCATTATCTCGATGAATGCGCGGGAACGGCGGGAAATTATTGATGAATTGGCTGGGGTGGCGGCGTTCGATCGCAAAATTATTCAAGCTAAATCAACTTTAGACGAAGTAAAGGAAAAGGAAGATAGCTGTCGGATTATTGAAACGGAATTAACTGCACAGCGCGATCGCCTTTCTCAAGATCGAGCTAAAGCTGAGAAATATCAAAAGCTTCGCACAGAATTTCTAGCGAAACAATCCTGGGAAGCTGTTTTATCATGGCGATCGCTACAAGCACAACAAGAAAAGTTAGTTCACGAAATTCAAACAGGCGATCGCAATTTTACTGAACTCACTACCCAACTCACCAACTTAAATTCCGAAATCGTTCAAAAAACTGCTGAACTGGAACAACTCAATGCCCACGTCAAAGCATTGGGAGAAGAGGAACTTTTGGCGGTACAGTCTACCCTCGCCACCCAAGAAGCAGAACGTAAACAACTCCAGCGTCAGCTAACGGAATTACAAACAGCTTCCCAAGAAACTGCCAAACGTCTAGCTCAAACTCAGCAAGAGATTCAAAAACACCGTCATTCCCTAGAAGAAATTGCCGAAACACAGATTGTAGAGGGGCAATCTATTGTCTACTGTCAGCAACAAAGGGATGAAACACAGCAAGCTTTAGAAACCTCCCGCGAAGCAGCAGCAGAAATCGCCTCGGCTTCAGAAGCCTGGGTGCAGCAACAAACAGCATTCAACCGTCAAATTGAAGCTTTGCTGCACACTCTAGAACCGCAACGCACCGAACAAGCACAACTCAGGGAACGCAATAATCAGTTACAGCAGCTTATCCAAGAGCAAACCCAGTTAATTGAACGCGACGAACCGCTGTTAGCAGAAAAACAAACTCAGTGTAGTGGACTTGAAACGGAATTTAATACCTCTAGCGAACCCATCCAAAACTTAGCCCAAAATCTCTCAGCTACAGAACAAGAACTGCAAATCCAACAGGAAACCCAAAAACGCTTACTTTCTGAACAACGCGAAAAACAACGGCAGTTGGATAAAATCGAGGCGCAAACGCAAGCACAGCAAGAAGTCCAAGGAACCCAAGCGAGTAAAGTCATTTTACAATCGGGAATGCCTGGACTTTGTGGTTTAGTTGTGCAGTTAGGAAAAGTGGAACCCCGCCATCAGCTAGCTTTGGAAATGGCTGCCGGTGGACGCTTGGGACATATTGTGGTGGAAGATGATAGTGTAGCCGCAGCCGGTATTGAACTGCTCAAACAAAAACGTGCAGGGAGAGCGACTTTTTTACCGTTGAATAAAATTCACGCTCCCAAATTTACTCAAGATGCAACGCTGCGTTTCGCTAGCGGCTTCGTTAATTATGCTGTGAACTTAGTCGATTGCGATCGCCGTTACAAAGATGTCTTCAGCTATGTTTTCGGTAACACCGTAGTATTCGCCAACCTAGAGGCGGCGCGGAAAAATTTAGGACTGTATCGCATCGTCACCTTAGACGGAGAACTTCTGGAAACCAGCGGTGCAATGACTGGTGGTAGTAACACCCAGCGTTCGTCCTTGCGGTTTGGCAATGCGGAAGCGGCGGAATCTGATGAAGCGATCGCTTTAAGAAGTCGTTTGGTAGATATTGAGCGAGTTTTAGAGCGTTGTACCGAAGCGATCACCACTTTGTCAGCTAGAGCCAAAAAACTGACGCAAGAATTAACAGAAGCGCGTCAAGCACGGCGAGAACAGCAGTTGCAATTGGAGCAGTTGCAGAAAGACATTAAGAGTTTAACAGGGCAATTAGAGGGGACGCGATCGCAACTCGCCCAAAACAGCGAAAAGTTAGCCACTGCTCAATCTCGATTAGAAATTTTAGAGCGGGAATTACCTGGGCAAGAAAATGAGTTGCAACAATTGCGACACGCCTTAGCAGAGTTAGAGGCATCCCAAACCCCCAGTGAATGGCAACAAATTCAGGCAACCATTAAAATCCAAGAGCAACAATTGCAACAACGCGAAACAGCGTTACGGGAAGCTGAACAAAGATTAAAAAATTTAGAAAATCAGCAACAGCGATTGCAAGAAAAAATCCAAGAAGGCGAGGAGCGAATTAACCAATATCATCACGAACAAGAGGCGCAACAAAATCAACTAAATACCCTCAGCACTCAGCACTCAGCACTCAGCACTCTCATCACCCAAACTCGCGCTAATCTCAGCCTTATGGAGCAGAATTTGGGAGAAGAGAAACAAAAACGCGACGCTACAGAACTGGAAGTGCGATCGCACCTTTTGCGTCAACAACAATTGGAATGGGAAATCCAAAAACTCCAAGAAACCCAAGAGAAGCGGCGAGAGGAACTAATTGCACTGCAAAATCAATTGCGGGATGTGGGAGCAGAATTACCAAATCCCTTGCCAGAAGTTCCAGATAAGGTAGATTTAGAAGAATTGCAGAAAGAATTGCGATCGCTTACCAAACGCTTACAGGCAATGGAACCTGTCAATATGCTGGCGTTGGAAGAATACGAACGCACCCAAAATCGTCTCCAAGAACTGACGCAAAAATTAGAAACACTAGAAGGAGAACGCACCGAACTACTTTTACGGATTGAAAACTTTACCACATTGCGGCAACTTGCCTTTAAAGAAGCTTTCGATGCTGTCAACGAAAACTTTCAATCAATTTTTGCCATTCTTTCCGACGGCGACGGCTTCTTGCAACTCGAAAATCCCGAAGATCCCTTTAGCAGCGGACTGAATTTAGTCGCCCATCCCAAAGGTAAACCCGTACAGCGCCTAGCTTCCATGTCTGGGGGAGAAAAATCACTTACAGCCTTGAGCTTTATTTTTGCCCTGCAACGCTACCGCCCATCGCCATTTTACGCCTTTGACGAAGTAGATATGTTCCTAGATGGAGCAAACGTAGAGCGATTAGCTAGAATGATTAAACAACAGTCACAACAAGCGCAATTTATAGTTGTGAGTTTGCGTCGTCCGATGATAGAATCAGCCGAACGCACAATTGGCGTTACTCAAGCACGAGGAGCTTACACTCAAGTTTTGGGGATTAAGTTACAATCATCCAATACATCTGCTTGAGTTTTTGTTAATAATAGTGTATAGATAAACCAAACCGGATTCGAGATCAGGACTCGGTATAGAATGACCTCCGAACAGATAATTAGGCGTTCCGACATATTAAATACCCAGGTGATTACCCGCGACAACGGCAAGCGGCTAGGCATCATCAGTCAAGTCTGGGTTGATATAGATCAACGAGAGGTTGTGGCTCTTGGTTTGCGAGACAGCCTGATCTCCATTTCGGGCATACCGCGCTATATGTACCTCAACAACATCAGCCAGATTGGTGATGTCATCCTAGTTGATAACGAAGATGTCATTGAAGATATCGAAGTTGAATCTCTCAGTAATTTGATTAACTGGGAAGTAATTACAGAAACAGGTGAAGTCTTAGGCAAAGTTCGCGGCTTCAAGTTCAACGGCGAAACCGGGAAGCTTGAATCTATAGTCATTGCTTCTTTAGGATTGCCCCAAATTCCCGATCAATTTCTGAGTACTTACGAGTTCTCAGTAGATGAAATTGTCAGCACCGGTCCCAATCGGTTGATTGTGTTTGAGGGAGCCGAAGAACGAGTAAACCAGTTGACAGTTGGTTTACTAGAGCGGCTGGGTATCGGCAAAGCACCGTGGGAGCGAGATATAGAAGAAGATTACGGCGGCTATACTCCACCACGTACAATTGCAGCACCCAACCAACTGCCTAGTGGAGTGCCATTGCAACCACCCAGGCAAAAAGTTCGCGCTCCCGAGCCCGTAGCGCGGGAAGAAGAATGGAATGAAGACTATGTGGAAGAAGAAAGGCCACAGCGTCAGGTAATGAAAGCGCGGCAGTATGAATCTATTCAATACGAAGAAGATGAGGAAGAAGATAACTGGAGCGAGGCAACGGGCAACGACAGATATCAACAACCGCAGCCGCTAAAATATGAAGCCCAGCCCTATAACAAGCCTTATGTTGACGAATACGATGATTATGACGACGTAGACGGCGATGCTTGGGAAGATGCACCGAAGCCTGTGAATATTCCTAAGAAAGTCAAGGAAAGACAGCCAGAATACGAAGAAGAAAGCGGATATTAAGTAATTCGTAATGACGCTAGCGGACTCGCTAATGCTGCGGTAACGCTATTCCTAATTCGTAATTTTCGGCTTAAATTACGAATATTTCTCAGATAAGTTCAGCCCTCTCCTTACTTACAAGGAGGGGGCTAATTTTTTATCTGCCAAAATCTCATCTTGGCAGGAGACAATACAGTTCAGTTAAGGTAAGGAAACTCCTGTCACTAGTGAATAACCAACTCCTAATGCCCAAGCAAAATAGTAAGTATAGAACTCGTATTTGATTTTTGAAAAAAACTCAGTAGACTTTTATACTTTCTTCTCTTTTCCCAGTCCCCTGTTGCCCGTTCCCTGTTCCCTCCTTAAGCAAATAATTTCAGGAATCAAAGCGGATTTCTATAGCAGTGGTAATATGTTTCTATGGCTGCTCTAATCCTTGCTATTGATGAACAAACTATTGGATGAAACGCTGTCAACCAAAATTGCTGAACAGATAAACAGCAGAGCTAGCACTCCATTTGATAATGCTTATAAAGCAGCATTATCCACTGAGGGAGCAAAGTATATTCAGGGATTTTTAGCTTTTGCTGGGAAGCCATATAGACCGGTTGAACACAGTTGGATTGAGCTAGACGACGCCTCTGATGTTCGGATTATCGATCCCACGTTACCTCACCTGAACAAAAATCCCCAAGAAATCTGGTATTTTGCAGCACATAGTCTGACTGTTAAAAAACTGAAAGCCATCATTGAAGAATCAAAAGAAGATTATCCAGAAGATGATCCATTGCCAATCTATGGCGATCCACCTTATGAATATTACGGTGATGTAATGTTGGGTGGTCAAGACTATCTGGCAGCATATCAAGCCGCAGAGGCTAAGTGCAGAGAAATCAACGAACTCAACCCTGAGAGTAACTAATAAAAATGAATTAAATAATTCATAATTACGAATTAGGTTACTATCACTTTGCCACAATTCCGACTATTGAGGAGATATTCTATAGCGTCAGAGACTTATAAGTAATTCTTTTTACTTTTTACCTTTTCTGTGCTATGGTCTGTAGCCATTCAATCAGTGGTCTTAAGGTTCCTGGCAATGCTGACTCACTAACAGTCACTGTATGTTGCTTACCGTTATCTTCTACTGTTAACTTATATTGAAAGCGATCGCTCTGAGGATTTGGCGAAGTAATTCGTTCCGGTAGCCTAAATAAATCAGCAACTTCCACTAGTTGGGGAAGTGTGGCAGCTTCATGTGGCGGGAGAGTATCTGTATCAACGGTTGTCTTCTTGGTAATTCCAGCAAAGCCGCCCGTGCGTTCAAATGATACCCGCATTTTTTTTGCTCTCCGTTGTGTTATTTAGTTAGAATACATACTAAGACTGGGAGATGATAGTTCTCACATCCCAGTTTAACAACAACAAACAACAGATTAATCAGTCTTGAGTACTGAGTGAGAGAGTAGAAGGTATTGACTATTTATTCTTAACTCCTCACTCTTAACTCCTAACTCTTAACTCCTAACTTTAAATAACTCCTAACTTTAAATAACTCCTACCTTTTGCCAAGCATTTCGCACAGCTTTTTGCTCATTACAGTCATTACCGTAGAGTTCGCCAGCAACTTGAATGGTAACGTTGGCAGCTTTTTTAAAATCTGCTTTGGCACGCAAGCGATCGCGTAAAGCTACGTACCATATTTTGCCAACTTTTTCCCAAGCATACCCACCAATCTCAACAGCCGCTAGATAAAAGGCATGGTTAGGGATTCCCGAGTTGATATGCACCCCAGCATTATCTTCAACACCTGTATATTTATCTTTTACATGACCTGGTTGGGGATCTTTACCTAGTACTGGATCGTCATAAGCTGTTCCTGGTGCTTTCATTGAGCGGAGGGCAACACCTTTGACAGTCGGTACTAAAAGCCCTTCACCAATCAGCCAGTCTGCCTCTTGTGCAGTCTGATTTTTGGACTTTTGTTTCACCAGGGAACCAAAGACATCAGAAAACGATTCATTTAGTGCCCCTGGTTCGCCATAATACTGTAAACCTGCTTCATACTGAGTTATCCCATGAGCTAACTCATGCCCAATCACATCAATTGATTTCGTGAAGCGCTGAAACATTTCTCCGTCGCCATCACCATAAACCATTTGGTCGCCGTTCCAAAAGGCGTTGTCATATTTAACGCCATAATGCACGGTGGAGTCTAAACGTAGTCCTTTGTCGTCAATGGAATTGCGATCGAATATTTCATGAAATAAGTCATAAGTAGCACCAGCAGCATCGTAGGCCTCATTCACTGCTGCATCATTGCTTGGTGGATCTCCTTCACCACGCACCAATGTGCCAGGTAGTTGCTGGCCATTTTTGGCATCGTAGATGGTGCGGCGCTTCTCACCCGGAGAAGGTGCAAAGGAGACAGTACCTATGACATCTCTGCGTCCGCGAAGCTGTGCTGAAACATTTAATGTATGAAAAGCCCAACTCCGCTGCTGAGGATTGCCATTCACCACGACATTTTCCAACATGTGGGGCGGGACAATACAACAAATAGGGCATCTAGAGACAAGTGGATGCTCATACTTAAACCCAGCTGATTTCTTTTTATTTCGAGCCATCCAAGATATTCTCCTTTTGAAACTAAGTGATGGCAAACAGTGGCTTTAACTTCACTGAAGAAAAGAGCAGAAAAACGAATCCAAATCGCGTGTCCCTGGTTTTTCTAAAGGAAATTTTCTACTCTGTATTTTCGGATAGGTCTGTAGAGGATTGATAGTATCCTCACAGGTACTTTTGATGTGGAAATATTGTATAAAAACACGAAGCCAGCTTAATTACCGCAAGTTTCAGCCAAAACGCTTGTGTGAGTTAGCAAGACCTCCTTTACAGACCTAATGCGTTTATATATTAGTTCTTATCAACAGAAATAATATTATTTATTGCTGTTTTGTTACTATCAAGTTCTTAATGCTATAAATGCCTATTGGAGACAGGCGAATCTCAAATCTAGGCATCCAAAAACAAAAATTTTCACAAACAACCACCAAACACCGCCAGACCATAATATTTCCAAGGTACAGCAACTGTCTTAAATCCAGCTTTGCTCAACATTTGGAAATGAGCATCTAAGCTAGCTAACTGGTCTTGACTGGAGTAACCTTGAGTGCTAGTTGTGCCAAGCTTTGCACGAATCTCTGTCAAACTAGTTCCTTG
Source organism: Nostocales cyanobacterium LEGE 12452 (assembly GCA_015206945.1). Classification (GTDB taxonomy): domain Bacteria; phylum Cyanobacteriota; class Cyanobacteriia; order Cyanobacteriales; family Nostocaceae; genus Nostoc. The sequence goes on from JADEXV010000048.1 coordinate 12,858, forward strand.
CTCAACTGCCCATTCCTCTCGTGCCGCTTTGTAAACTTCTGCTAAGGCTGGTGATTCTGGTAGGGTAGGATCTGCATTCCAAAAACAGCCGTCTTGAGTGAGGCTGGCAGCAATTCGCTCAAATAACTTCAACTTCATCTCATCTTGGAGATGGTGAATTGCCAAAGATGAGACACAAGCATCAAATTCGCTACCAATATCCAAGTTCTCTGGATTATTTGCCCAGTCACCAAAATCTGCTTGTATACCAGTCCAGCGTTGTTGATATCCAGATGCTGTGATTTTATCTTGAGCAAATTGCAACATTCTAGGTGAGTAATCTAGAGCAATTACTTGGGAATCTGGAAAGCGGTTGAGTATCTTGAGACTAAGTTCGCCTGTACCACAACCTAATTCTAAAATACGTTGACTTGTAGAAGGTAGGCAACGGGTAATTACCTCCAACATCTCATTGTATCGCGGTAACAGTTGGCGAATACCAGTGTCAAAATCCGCAGTGTTGGCGAATACCTCTCCGGGAAATAATTGTTGCATAGGGATTGGAACTAATATATACACTAATCAATATTCCCAAGCCATTTTGGGTACACCTTCTAAAGATGTGACATCATCTAAAATTAAGAATCTATCACACCTCAATTGATAACCACTATAGTCAAGTTGCTTTGCTCTAATTAAAAATTAAAAGTTCAATTAGTGGGGGCTTGTACCCAAATATTAATTAAAAATTATTATTAATTCTTAATCTTTAACTTTTAATTAAAAAAAGTCACTAACTAGCTGTTTTTTCTCTAACCCAAGCAATTAAGTTTTTAACTTTTCCTTTTAAACTGTATTTAGAAGTATCAATTGTATTAGCTTCTGGGATATCAGAAATCAACTTTGCGACTACACCAAAAGTAGAAGTTTTGTCGTATATTAGATAATTACATTTGCTTAATAAATAGATATCTATTAAAGCTTGAACACCATTTTCAAATCTATCTGGACATTCAGGATTCTGATGTAAAGAAGATCCAGAAGCAGGATACCACTTCTCTGTCACTAAAATATTAGTATATTTCTCTCTAAAAGAATCTTCTACTGCTGGATTATCAGTAGCTAAAAATATCAAACTTTTAGGATGTTTTTCAAGAATCTTATCGACAAATTTTAAATAGAGATTTTTCGAAGTTTTTCGGTCAGTATATCTAACATGAACTCCGATTACTATGTCTTCAAAAGAATTATCTACAGTTTTTTTAATAATCGCTTCAATATTAGGTTGTAAACTCAGATTTTCTCTAATTATCTTTTTTAAAATAGTTTCATTACTCAGACTTTGTAGATCAGCGAAATCACCTAAAAAATGTCGTCTTAGCTTATAAGTCTCTGTTACATACGACCATCTAATCAAAATATCTTCACTATAATCTATGCGAGACATATTAGTAGTATATTTTGCCCATATTTTTGGGTTATTATATCGCAAATCATCTGGAGATTCGTATGATAGCAGTACTTCATTCACTGATTTATCTAAGCTATTCTTCCAGAAAGTTGGATAGACAGATTCAGTAGAAGGTATTTCTGAAGCTTGAGTCACGTGATGAAGATTAAAAAAGTCAGGAAAAACATTGCTGCGATTATTTGAGTAAACCTCATCGCTCCAATCAACAACTATCTTTCTATTAGTAAGTTGAGCGTATAAAATACTGTCCAAGAGAGCGAGAAAACGATTTCCCATCCCTGCTTTGCCTTTCACTAATAAAAACTTCTCTGAAACCATTTTTAATTGCTCCTAACAATTTTAAACTCAAAAAATCGTTGACGAACCCACCAGGGAAGATTCTATTCATATTGTCTAGATCGCCAAAATAATATCACTCATGATCGGTCAAATCAATAGTTGACGAACCTGCCAGGGAAGGTTTTATCTCTTTAGACGGAGTTTATAGCCGCCGCATTGAGTTCCCAGACAGGCTGCTAGGTAAGCAAGAAAAAGTTTTTGGTTCTGGGGATACTGATATCCCTGTTACTCGTCAATTTGACCGACGCGGCGGATATTCAAAATGTCGCTCATTTTCTTAATTTGGACGAAGACTTGCTCTAGTTGAGAGCGATCGCGTATATCTATTCCTAAATCGATCAATGCTGGTTGACCAGTAGAGGTTTTCACCTGGGCATGGCGCACGTTGATCCCTTGGTCGCTTAACCGTGACAAAATATCCTTTAGCACTCCTACACGGTCAAGGGCTTCAATTTGAACATCTACTGGATACGTGTGCGGACGACCACTATTTTCGGCGGCTGGGTTCCACCTAACTGGTACTAAGCGTTCATACTCCACAGTCTCCAGATTATGGCAGCCTTGGCGATGAATTGAAATCCCCCTACCTCGCGTTACCACACCAATAATTGGTTCGCCAGGAATCGGGGTACAACACCCAGCTAGATAATATACCAAACCTTCCACACCAACAATTGGCGAATCACTGGTGCGAGAAGTTGTTGGAGGTGCATCTCGCAAAGCTTTTGATGTCGCTGGTTCTTTGGGGATAAATGGCGACACAGTGGAAACTGGTTGTTGTCCCTTTGCTACTTCTCGCCAACGATTTAGCACTAGGTTCAACGTAATTTCTCCGTAACCCAAACCAGCGAGTAAATCTTCCACGCTATGGTAGTTACACTTTTCGGCGACAATCTGCATCGCATCCGACTTCAGCAAACTATCAAAACCAGTTTTACCCAGTTCCTTTTCTAACAATTCCCGTCCACGGGCGACATTTTCTTCCCGGCGCGATCGCTTGTACCATTGTTTTATTCGATATTTCGCCGCTGAAGTTCTGACAAAGTTCAACCAATCTAAACTCGGATGGCAGTTCTTTTGGGTGAGAACTTCCACAATATCCCCATTGTGCAGCCGCGTTGACAGTGGAACCATTCGCCCATTCACTCGCGCCCCTGAACAGTGGTTTCCGACTTCTGTATGAATGCGATAAGCAAAATCTACGGTCGTAGCACCAGGACTTAAAGGCACAACATCCCCCTTAGGGGTGAAGACATAGACATCATCTTCAAATAGATTATCTTTGACGCTATCAAGATATTCTTGGGCATCCTTAAGATCGGTTTGCCATTCCAGCAGTTGCCGCAGCCAAGTAAACTTGTCATCTGTGCCTGTCAAATGGCTAATGCTAGAACCACCTGTTTCTTTATACTTCCAATGAGCGGCAATCCCATACTCGGCGATATGATGCATTTCGATTGTCCGAATTTGCACTTCTAAAGGACGGCCAGTTAATCCAATCACCCCAGTATGCAATGACTGGTAACGGTTAGGCTTTGGCAGTCCAATATAGTCCTTAAATCTCCCAGGAATTGGGCGAAAAGCATCATGAACCACCGCCAACGCCCGATAGCATTCCTCATTGGTTTGAACAATTATTCGCAGTGCTGCCAAATCGTAAATTTCATGAAATTCCTTTTGCTGACGGTGCATTTTTTGGTAAATGCTATAAAGGTGCTTGGGGCGACCGCTGATTTCCTGAAAGTGGATTCCGGCTTGCTGCAAACGCTCTTGCAACATGTTCGTAGCTCTAGCCAGTTTCTCTTCTCGCGCCGTCCGTTTTTCAGAAACATGCTCTTGCATTTGGCGGTAAGCTTCTGGTTCCAAATACTTAAAAGCCAAATCTTCCAGTTCCCATTTAATCCGCCAAATCCCCAAGCGATTGGCTAAGGGTGCGAATATATCTCTCGTTTCCTGGGCACTGCGGCGGCGGCTGGCTTCTGACATATATTGTAAAGTTCGCATATTATGCAAACGATCTGCCAATTTCACCACAATTACCCGAATATCTTGCGCCATTGCCAAAAACATCCGCCGGAAGTTTTCAGCTTGGCTTTCGGTTTTGCTAGTGAAATTGATTTTAGAAAGCTTGGTGACGCCTTCAACCAATTGCCGCACTTCTGCGCCAAAACGTTCTTCTATTTCTTGACTTGTAACTTCTGTATCTTCAACGACATCATGGAGAAATCCAGCTGCTATCATAGCAGCACTGCCTCCCAAGTCACGCAGCAATTCAGCCACAGCAATGGGATGAGCGATGTATGGTTCTCCCGATTTGCGGTATTGACCTTCATGCAGTTTGTAAGCAAATTCAAATGCCCGACCAATTAAGACGGCATCATTATGCCTTCGGTCATCTTCCCCTGCGCCGCTAGTTGTCGATGACTCCTTCAAACATTTTTTTAACCATTCGGGAATGGCAAGGTCAACTGATGAATTTATCGCTATACTGCTCATACAATTTGGGTTTGAATGGATCGGTAGATAAGTGAATGATAAATAAAGCTAGCAGCATCGCCCTGAAAAGATGCTGTTGCCCAAAGAAGAGTGGAAAAAGCAGTGTTGTAAGGATAATTTTCCAATTGCAACAGCGCACTGTTAGCGACGCAGGAGCATCTGGTAGTCATCCAGTTTGAGTTCCAAGAATCGTTAAAGAAAGAAAATCCATTGATGGCAAACAAAGCCCCAAATCAAGATTTGAGGCTTTTAGTGCTGATAAGTCTTTAAGAAAGTTTATTGTAGAAGAAAAATTACTTGACATTAATACTATCTTAACTAGCACTGGATGTCTTTAAACCGTGAGAAATATCTGGCATTCGTAACTTTGTTAGAGCAATTACGCTCCGATGCCACAACTACCCAAATAGTTCCGCCAGAAATGCGGCAGCGTGTAGCCACCTTGCAGCAATTTTTTGGGCAACAGATTGTGCCTTTGGCTGATGAAAACTGGCGAGTCCAGTCTTATCAAACCGAGATGAGCAAGCAATTGCGCCTGTTGGCAATAGATGTGATGTTTTTGCAAGGAGCGCGGCAGGCATCTACTGCACAAACGAGACTTCAAACGATTAGCGATCGCTTGACAACCCTCATTCAATACTGTGATGCCATTCTGCAACCAGAAGCGGAAGGAGAAAAATAACAATTGTTCACCTTTTTCTCTAATTCCTCCATCATCTCATTTATGACCTATGATGGAAAGTTATTTTGCTAACAAGTTGGGAATTGATAAAGGTGAGTGGGGAATAGGGAGATATGCGTTATCGAGAACCCTTGTAGAGACGTAGCAGTGCTACGTCTATACATTCTTTTGCCTTTCAACCAGCACTAATACCTTTGAGGAGAAGATTCATAGTGCGGCGCATGTATGCTTCTACTGGCTCGGCTGTGGGTTTGAAGATCAGTGCATAATATAGTGACCCGCTCACAAGGTCGATAATTAGGTCTACATCTGCATCCTTGTGAATTTCGCCTCTGGACTTGGCACGCTCAAGTATTTTAGAAAAGGCTTCACGTCTGAGTTTCGTATATTTTGTCCAATAAACCTCGGCAAACTGAGGATTGCTAGACGCTGTACTAATTATCAGCGCAAGTGTCTGACGACCAAGGGGACTATCTATTTTTTTGGCGGCATTCTTAATCAGGATATCCATGTCTCCCCAAAAGCTATCGGTATCGGGGATCGCTAAATCATCTCTGAGACTTTCTATCGCGTCTGCAACTAGTTCTTCTTTGGAAGTATAACGCCGATAGATGGTTGTTTTACCAACTCCAGCACGAGAAGCGATCGCTTCTATACTCATGCTTTCATATCCTACCTCTGCAAGCAGATCCAAAGTTGCTTGCAGAATAGCTTGGTCGGCATGGATGCTGCGTGGGCGTCCAGAGGTGCTGTTGATTTGCTTACTCATAAAAATATCATCCCCAAGCAATATCTTCTTGGCCATTTGCTTCTACTTTTGGGCATAGAACATAGCTTCTGGGAAAAGAAATAAGCCTCATAACTCAATTCTTATGCCCTAAAACAGCAGCAATGACCATCCATCTTTAGCATAGGTATTTCTGCCGCCTTTCAAGAAAAACTCTCTTGACCGTTTTAATATGATACGCTACCGTAGCGTATACATAATACTTAATTTTAGCTTTGGTATTGCTTGACATCTCCCAAATATTATTTGTGCTAAATAATGGCTACCAATATTAAAGGTTCTAGTTTTGACCAATTTGGTTATGTCCACGGCCCATTGAAATGGGCGATCGCTTTTACGGCTTCTCTGGGTGCAATTTTAGAAGTAATTGATACTAGTATTGTTAACGTTGCCCTGACAGATATACAGGCTAGTTTGGGTGCAACTGTTAGTGAAGTCGGCTGGGTAGTAACTGGATATGCGATCGCAAATGTTGTCTTAATTCCCTTATCTGCATGGCTGGGAGATTACTTTGGACGCAAAACCTACTTTATCTTCTCGTTGATTGGCTTTACCCTGGCCTCGGTTTTATGCGGTTTGGCATTTAATCTGCCGATGCTAGTTTTTTCTCGAATTCTTCAAGGTTTATGTGGTGGCGGGTTGCTAGCTAAAGCCCAAGCGATTTTGTTCGAGACTTTTCCACCTGCTGAACAGGGTTTAGCACAGGCAGTTTTTGGGGTAGGTGTAATTGCTGGCCCAGCCATCGGCCCAACTTTAGGGGGATTTTTGGTAGATGGTTTGGGCTGGCGGTGGATTTTCTTTGTTAATATTCCCTTCGGGATCGTTGCAGTGGCGATGTCAGTGGTATTTTTGCCCAAAGATAAAGATAAGAGTGAGACACAAAGCCAAGCCGTCGATTGGTTCGGGATTGGATTTTTGGTGATTGCTATTGGCTGTATGCAAACTTTGTTAGAGGAAGGAGAAAAAGAGGACTGGTTTTCCTCCAGTTTTATTAGCACGTTAGCGATCGCCAGTATTATCGGCTTGGGGTTGTTTATTTGGCAAGAACTGAAAGCAGATCACCCTGCTGTGGATTTGAGAGTTTTACGCCACCGTTCTTTAGCTGCGGGAAGCGTTCTCTCAGCAGTGGTGGGTATGGGGCTTTATGGCACACTCTTTGCTGTGCCGATATTTGCTCAAAGTGTGCTGCACTTTACGGCAACGCAGACAGGACTATTGTTAGCGCCTGGTGCTTTAGCATCTGCGATCGTTATGGTTTTATTAGGCAAACTGTCTAGTAAAATTGATGCCCGATTTTTAATTGCAATGGGCGCTGTCGGATCGTCTGGAGTCATGTTTCAACTCGCAGCAATTACCCCACAAACTGGCATAGATGATTTATTTTGGCCATTGGTATGGCGTGGGGCTTTTACTGTGTTGATGTTTCTCCCTTTGAGTTTGGCGGTTTTAGGCCCGCTACCCAAACAGGATATTTCTGCCGGCTCTGGTTTCTACAACCTCACCCGACAACTGGGTGGTAGCATTGGCATTGCTCTACTCACCACTTTGCTTGACCGACGAGAAGCTTTTCATCGAGCTATCTTATTAGCAAAACTTAGTCCTTATGACCCAGAAACCAGTCAGCGCCTTGATGCGCTCAACGGGGCACTCCAAAGTCAAGGTATGGATGCAACAACGGCTCAACAGCAAGCATTAGCTTTATTGAGTCAAACAGTAGATATTCAAGCTGCGGTTTTATCTTACGCAGATTGCTTTCGAGTGGTAGGGATAGGGTTTCTTTGCTCGTTACCTCTGTTGCTATTCTTGGGTAAAGGCGGTGCAGGAGCGAAAGCGCCAGTCGGTCACTAGGGTAAAGGACGCATCCCTATTCTAAATTTTCTGATTACAAAACTACGTAATAACACGGCTTCAGGATTATTCTCTGCCGAAAGTGATAGCAGAAAATTAATATACACGGATTGCTCTAGATGAAAAAAGTAAAAGTCCCACTCAGTTTTGAGCGGGACTATATGAAGTCTTATTGCTAAAATGAGAAATCTTGATCTTAGAAAAAGTTCATTATTGTAATAACCCCAACGCTGGTTAACATCATTAAAGCGCCCATAATTATAGACTGGCCTAATGGATTGCTGAATTTTGCGTTGTTCATTTAAGTAAAATCCCTTTTATTAATAGTTCCTTAACCATATCAAAATCAGTATAAATATCTATAAAAATGCTGTAAAACTTAAATTACCGTAACGTTTCTTAGTAAATAGCTCATTTTTATTTGTGTATTAATTATTTCTAAGTATTAGACATAGTTATTTTTCTTCTTCCCACTCTTCATTCTCCATTCTCAAAATGTAGTAATTTCCACACAAAATAATTACCTTATCTCCGAGCGGAATACGTGTCTTAATGGGGTAAGATCGATCTTAATCAAGGTAAAAATATTTGAATAGAAGATTATCATGACAGTCTCCACGGCATCTAGAAACCAAGCGATCGCTTTTGACTTAGAAAAATTAAACGAGCAATTTGAAACTGCCAGTCCCAAAGAAATACTGGCATGGTCTATAGAGAATATCCCAACGGGACTGGTGCAAACAAGCGCCTTTAACGTGGATGACATGATAATTACCCATATTCTTTACAGTGAACTGAAACATCCCGTTCCTGTAATCTTTCTCGACACCTTACACCACTTCCCTGAAAGTCTAGAATTGGTAGACAAAGCTATACAAATCTACAACCTGGATCTGCAAACTTTCAAAACTCCAGACGTAGACACCCGCGAAGCCTTTGAAGCCAAATACGGCGACAAACTCTGGGACAAGGATATTGCCAAATTCCACCACATTACAAAAATTGAACCACTGCTACGGGGTTTAGACGAACTCAACAGCCTCGCTTGGATTACCGGACGCCGCCGTGACCAAGCAGTAACCCGTGCGAATATGCCCATATTTGAATTCGACGGTAAAGGTCGGCTGAAAGTAAATCCCATCGCTACTTGGACACGTCAAGACAGTTGGGTTTACGTGGCTGAACATGGAGTCATCTACAATCCCCTTCACGACCAAGGTTATCCCAGCATCGGCGACCAGCCAATCACCACCAAAGTAGGTGAAGGTGAAGACGAACGCGCCGGACGTTGGCGGGGAAGTGATAAAACAGAATGTGGAATTCATATTTAACAGGAAGTAGGGAGTAGGGAGTGGGAAATATAAGAAAATAAAAATTTCCCCCAACCCGACCTTCCCTTCTGTGCTTACTCTGCGCCTCTGCGGTTAGAGAAAAGTTTTACACAACAAATTTAGAGGCTACTTTATTGACCATTCTGTTGGAAAAGCTGCTCTAGAGAAGCTAATTCAGTTTCTCTAGCTGCGTCAATCTCTGGCAAAGGTCGCTGCATAATTGAGTGAAGCGATCGCTTTTGCACTTTTGTAGATTGCAAACCAAGTTCCTTCAATTCCTGTCCAATTTTTAAGATCATATTGCGTCGGTCAGCTTTAGCTACATCAGGACTTTGGAGAATAGCTATTTCAATAGCAGGTAAAAGAAATTTCTTTACTTTCTCATATTCTCCTGAATAAATAGCATTTTGAGCTTGAGTAACTAGCTCTTTTATAGTTTCTAATGACTCCCAATCTTGCTGTTTGCGCTTTTCTATACGAAACAGCATATAGCTGTAGCCTTCTAGGGGTTTGCCATCATGTTTAAAAGTTTTCGTTGTACCAGGTGAACCAAGACAGAGGCTATCATTTACAATACAAAGCTTATCGCTGTTTATCTTGTTATCCTGCGCCAAAATTGCGGCAAAATAACCTGCTTTAAGGGAATTACTACCACCTCCACCAGCTTCAGAAAATGTTTGTTGGTAGCCTAGTTCTAACCGACGCTCACCAATATCCAGTAAATCTTCAATACCTCGATATATTGGTTCTGCTAGCTTTATAACACTTGAGAGTTCCGGCACAGGTAGCAATTCAGAAAATCTGCCCATCGTCTTAATAAATTTACCGATGGAGTCATTATTAGCTATGCTAAATAAGCCTGCTTGTAACTCGACTAATCCATCATTGAAGGGAAATAAAGATGTGAGAGGATAGTTGCATTGAATGACTTTATCCAAATTATCTGCTATTGATTTTTCTAATTGTCCAGGTGCAGCTAGATAAGGAATTATTACGGATTTCCCACCGTGATTGAAGCGGACAGCAGCATGAACTACCGGATATCTTTGTTTGAACCATTCTACATCTTTAGCCAAGCGCATCTCCACTAGCCAGATACGACAATAGGCTTCACCTGCAATAATGGGTTTTTCATCGTAGTCTACATCAACTCGATGCTTCGGTAGAGAAAGTGTTTTATATTTTGGAGCCTCACGGCTGAAAGTTTCAGATAAACTCTGGAAAAAGCTCATGAAATTATTCCTCTGCTACATCAGCCTAAATACGGTGAAATCTGATTCCAAATAGCACGAATGGGAATACCTCCCGTTGAACCTGGAGTCACAGAACGTCCTATACCGGGATTTCCTTGATGAATTGCAATCAATTCCCATTGGCGATTAAAAATTGGTGCGCCAGAGGAACCGTCATTAGTTTTCACATTATGGTCAATGTAATCTTCTCCTACTTGCGTAATTTGTCCAAAGTCGGAAATTATCACCGGGTTTCCTTGTGGATGATGGATAATACGAACATCTTGATCGCTATCTAATATAGATGTTTCATTAATAAAAATAGCTTTTTGTTGCTGAGGATTGTTTTTTATTTTCACTAAAGCGTAGTCAGGGCGATTATGATAGCTGACAAAAGTCATATCTAGTTCAAATAAATCATTGTCTAACTGACGGCTGTCAGCATTGTAGTTAAAACGTACCCAAGCTTGTCTAACTTGAGTTTTGCTAAAAATGTGATTGCAGGTTAGTAATAAATTTTTACCTATCAATACTCCTGTCCCAATACCCATTCCTTTGGGTGATTCGATTCTGCAAACAGTGTTACAAGCCTTTAAAGCGTTGAGATTTTCCTGACCTCGTTCAGCTAATTTAGTGAATAATTCTATATCTTGGTCTTCAAACTCATAACTTTCTTTTCTATTTAGTAGATACTGTAACAATTTCACCATTGGGTGATCATCTATTCGCTGATTAGAGACTTTATAATCTTTAAATTTTGCTACTACTCTGTTGCTGAATTCTACAGGATTGTTAATAAAAATTAGAGGTCTAATAAACGAATCTTCAACACCTGATGAGCTAAATACGCTTCTCCAACTACTTACATTATCAAACTTCGTAGCAAAAAATTTTTCTAGACTATACTCTAAACATACAACATCATTTTGCTCTAAAAATATTTCCGGATTCATGACGTTCTCATTTGTCAGAATTAAACTATAGCTTTCAGTTGTAAATAACGAATTTTCAAAAGATTGAGTAGCTGGGACAGAAAATGAATCAGCTATAGGTTCTGCTATTTGTTGCTGAAATCTCTCATCTAGTTTGAAATTAGATGTTTGCACGTTGTTGCTTAAATCTGGGGTTATGCTCGTCGAATCTATAGTAGCCTGGGTATAAGTGGACTGATGAAATCTATCCTTCAAAAGTTGAATAAATTCTTGTATAGAATAACTTGAGTTAGATCGGTATTGCCTTAATGCTTTTTCTATCGGTTTTGCAACATTTACATAAAGATTATAAATATATGCACGCCGTGCAGTCTTCGTATTCTCTATCTGCTCTGAATAGAAACTGTACCATTGCCAAAGTGAGCGAAACTGATTGGTGTTTGAGACTGATATTCCTGTTTCTCTAAAAATCTCTATTTTAAACCAAACTTCTTGATATAGCTTTTTGTAATTTTCATCATTATACTGAATTAAAGAAATAGTATTACTTTCAGTAGCTACCTCTATCATGATTTCTTGTAGCTTTTCTATTTTTGCTTTTAATTCTTCTATTTTTGTTGGTTCTAACTCATTATCTAAGACTTCTTGTGAGGTAACTTTGACATAATTTTTGCATAAAGCAATATAAATTTGATTGCAGAAATCTTGATAAAGGTTATGAATATAACCTCCCCGGAAAGCAGATTTACTTAACTTAGATTTCCAGTGCCTATACCAGTCCCATAGTGAGTGAAAATTGTTTGGATTTTGTATAGGAAATCCTTGGTATTGAAAGTCTTCTATTTGTGATGTTATTTCTTGATAAAGTTCAGTGTACTCGTCTTCTTTATCCTGAATTCGATACTCTTGGGAATTGGTAGCAACTGCAATCATTATCGATTGCAGCTTTTGAATATTCTTTAATAATTCTTTAAGTTCTAGTGATTCCATACAAAAAATTACAGGATGCTACCTACCAATGTCATCTTGAAAGAATACACTAGCACCTTTGTCTATTCCTGATGCAGCAAATTTTTTATGTGTTCCACTAGTAGCTTAATCTGACTGTCTCTATTCCAATACCACTCGCTAGACCAAATTCTGTAAATGTTCCAACCTAAGCCTTTCAGAATTTCGTGGCGAAGGCGATCGCGCTCCCGTGCTGTAGGATATTTATGATAAATAGTCCCATCACAAACAATACCCAACAAAAACTCTTCTGTTTCTTGTCGTCGTTCATCTATTACTGCTAAGTCTATGGGATACGCTGAACGACCTACCCGTTTTTTCACCCTGTATCCTTGCTGTGTTAGAGCTTGATATACATCCTCTTCAAAAAGAAAATCATATTCGGAAAAATTATTATCAAAGTGCGTTTCTAATTTTTCACCACCATTTTCGGCATAGGCAAAATACTTTTTCAACAGTGTTATTTCTTCGTTTGGTCTTTTAGGCTGAAAGTCTTCTGCTTTAATGGAAGCTACTAACACAAACTTAGTTTTAGCGCGAGTTATTGCCACATTTAGCCGCCGCCTTCCTCCTGATTTACTTAGAGGCCCAAAGTTGTGATTTAGATCGTCTTTATTTTCATAAAACCCAAACCCAAAGCTAAAAATAATTACTTCTCGCTGGTCTCCTTGAACTCTTTCTAATGGTTTAATAAAGAAATTACGCGAATCTTCTTGACAAAATTCTTGTATGTCTGAATATTTTGAACTGAGTTGCTGTAGTTTGTCTCGAATCGTTTCTGCTTGAGATTCATTTAACGTAATAATTCCTAAAGAAAGTTCAGAAAGATCCTGATGTTCCCGACAATGTTCCAGACAATGCTGTATTGTCAGTTCTGCTACTGTTTGTGCTTCGCGGATATTATATTGTCCACTATCACCGGGGGTGTAGATTCCCTCTGGAACGTATTTAAAATGAACGCCTAGATTAGGATTATCTGCTGGATTTGGGAAAGTCAAAAGCTCTGAATCATAAAAGTTTTGGTTTGAGAAGGCGATTAAACTCTCGTGTTTACTACGATAGTGCCATTTCAGCGTAAATTTTTCTGGGAGTGACCAAGATTCATCGAGCAAGCTGTCATATATTTCTTGCTCCTCATCTTCACCACCTGAAGCATTGCTTTTAAAGAAATAAGTTGGCGGTAGTTGCTTACTGTCACCAACAACTATTACCTGCTTTGCTCGCATAATGGAAGGTACTGCATCTTCAGTACAAACTTGGGAAGCTTCATCTTTCTGCTCATGCCTTTTTTGGTTAAAATTCCGCAATTCAGTACTATCTAAAATATATTGCAACCAGTCTTTATAAATGCCTTTTTGCAAAACTAAAAACCAAAAATTTGGTTGAATATTAGACTCTCTTAGTTTTAATAAAAAATCTTTAGCTCCAATAGCTTCTAGTTCCTCTATTAGCCGCTCGCAGTCTAACCATTTTTGGAACCAATCTAGCTCTTGTTGGGCTTTATTAAGGAAATTTTCTACTTCATATAAAGATTTTCTTTCCAATTCACCAGGTTTTGTCATTGGTTCCTGGTGAAAATGTTGTTTGACGAATTCAAAGCCTTCTGTTATCAAGTTTCGTGAAGTCACTAAATTTGTGAATAAAGTCCTAAGTTCTTGCAAATTTTCGGATGAAGAGATAACTACTGAAACTTCCTTTGAAGGCAGTGAATGACTTTGTAGACCTTTCAACCAATTCAATGCTTGCTCAATAGCATCTAAGTCTGGCATTTGTGCTTCAAAGAATGAACCAAAAGCTCGATGATATTGATGTGTAGTATCTTTTAATTTATTCCAAATTTCACGTTGCTGAATTGCATTATCAATATCGTTAAATAATTCTTGGTCATTTACTCGATTTTTTACTTTTTTGAGGCTAATAAGACTTCTACGAGTATGCCAGTAACCACATCTTAGCAATCGAAAAATTCCTCTATAATTCTCAAAGCGTTGCTTAAATTTTTTCAGTTCTGGTAAGTTCCAGCTTAAAAACTCATTAATATATTTATTACTAAAATCTGAGCCTATACGCTGAAGTTGACCAATATCATCTTTAAGTTGATCAAAATTTTGTTGCAAAATATTTGATATTGTTCCCCGCAACCAATTCTTTGGAAAACGTGGAGGTACTTCAATAAGATGAGCTATCGCTGGCTGAAGCTTGTCTAAAGCTAATAAAGTGTTAGCAGGTTCTATATTTAATAACTGCCGCAAACGGGTAGTAGTTATTGTAGCAAGCTGAATTCCTTGTCGCAAGTCGTCAATATTCTGACGTAAGTCCCTGTTAACATCAGCATTCCACCTCTTTATCGGACTACTTGACCATATAGTTCTCTGTCTTCCTCGAAAAAATGGCTCAAATTGACCGAGGTCATTCAGTAAATCTTTAGCTTGCAATAATAATCTTTCTTGTGACCAATCTTTAATATTATAAGTATTAAATTCGAGTATCGTATCTAACTCTCGTTTTAGTTTGAGTAATTCACCATAAAGTTCAAAAGCAGATTTGTTTATTGGCTGGTGTTTATGATGTAAACTTGCAGTGTAACTATTGAGGCTTTGCTGACAGTTACGCAATTGTTGAAAGAATATATCTCGCTTTCCCTGTTGTGGCTCAGTTTCATTTCTTTGTGACAAACGAATTTTAGTTTGATTTAATTCTTTTACTAACTCTTTGGTCTTAGTTGTACCTTTATGGTGTAGGTTTAAACATAAGTCTTCAAGGCTAGGCTCAGAATCTCGTAGTGTCTTGTATACGGCATCTAAGGCAGTCTCCTTTTCTGCAACTAGCAGAACTGTTTTGTTTTTACCTATTAGTTCGGCAATTATGTTGGCAATCGTTTGGCTTTTTCCTGTCCCTGGAGGCCCCTGGACTACAAAACTAAGCCCTGCCTTTGCAGCTTCAATTACTACTTGCTGGCTAGAATCAGCATTACATATCTGATATATCAATTCAGGATTGATTGTATCCAGTTCTTTATCTATGATAGTTTTAATATCACTACGATTTTCTTGTGCTTCTTGTAGAGCAAGCCCTTGCAGAACCGGGTGATTGGCGATGAGTTCCTGATTTTGTTCGAGATCCTTAACCATCGCTGTTTTGACAGACTCAAATAAGGTAATATAAGCAGTCTCTTCTAGTTGCCAATCCTGCTTTTCGCCTATAGCAGTACGCACTGCATTTATAAATCCTTCATAGCCCAATTTTTGAATTGTTTCAGTTTCAGGCAACGTGATATTAAATTCGTCACGTAACTTGTTTACTAAAAGAAAGTTAATGGAAATATCCTCATCAGTAGAACATAGTGTATATTCCGGTGGCTTTTTACCTTTCTTTTGTAATTCCACTGGAATGAGCAACAGAGGAGATACTAACTTATCCTTCTCCTTTTTTTCTTGAGGCTTTCCTGTATCAAACCAGGTCAAAGTACCAAGGACTAGGAACAGGCTAATGAAACCCTTTTCTTCTATTGTTTTTTTTGCTTCTCTACGCAGTTTATCTAGATCCTTGATGAGGTCAGCTTCAGTTTGGTTAGTTCTCAACTCCTTAAAGGAAATTGATTCAGATTCATACCCAGCGAGGTTGTCAAATAAGATTAAAGATGATGTAACAATCTCAATTTTTGGCTTTTTGCTCTTTCGAAAGTCAAGTAGTGGATTACTGTTACTTGAGCCAGCAAGTTTATCCCTCCAATCATTGATTTTTCGTTGAATTACAGGATCTATGCCGTTACTCATTGACTTCCGATTGCTAGCAGTTAATCAAAACAAACTTTTTTCTGATACTTAATATCTTAAGTAAAATTCCTTAGAAAATGAATAATTTTGTACAAACTTCATAAAAAATCGCAACAAAATATACAAATACATCAGAAAACACGCAGAAAGCTGGTAAGTAATTGGTAAGTTTGAGACATTTAGACAGTTCTCAAAAGCTATTTGTCATTAATATGTAGACAAAGAACAAAGGACAATTATGATTAAAATCCTCCATCTCTCCGACATCCACATGGGAAGCGGCTTCTCCCACGGACGAATTAATCCCACGACTGGATTAAACACACGTTTGGAAGATTTTGTCAATACACTGTCTATATGTATTGACAGAGCGCTGACAGATGCTGTTGATATGGTGATATTTGGTGGCGACGCTTTCCCGGATGCGACACCACCGCCTTATGTACAGCAAGCTTTTGCCAGCCAATTTCGCCGTCTGATGGATGCCAATATTCCAACAGTGCTGTTGGTAGGCAACCACGACCAACATTCCCAAGGACAGGGAGGAGCGAGTTTAAATATTTACCGCACTTTGGGAGTGCCAGGATTTGTTGTCGGTGACACAGTAACTACTCACTGCATCCAAACCCGTAATGGCAAAGTGCAAGTAATCACTCTGCCTTGGCTGACTCGTTCCACACTGATGACTCGCCAAGAGACTGAAGGTTTGTCTTTGGCGGAAGTCAACCAACTATTAACGGAACGTCTACGAGTTGTTTTAGAAGGGGAAGTTCGCCGTCTTGACCCCGATGTGCCTACTATCCTTCTGGCTCACTTGATGTCTGACAATGCAACCTTGGGTGCAGAACGCTTTTTGGCGGTGGGTAAAGGCTTTACTCTACCCCTATCTTTGCTGACGCGACCTTGTTTTGATTATGTAGCGTTGGGACACGTCCACCGCCATCAAAATCTGAATAAATCTAACAACCCGCCGGTAATTTATCCAGGCAGTATTGAGCGGGTAGATTTTAGCGAAGAAAAAGAAGACAAAGGCTATGTAATGTTGGAACTGGAACGGGGGAAGGTTGAATGGGAATTTTGTCCTTTAACAGTTCGGACTTTCCGCACCATTGAGGTGGATATCTCGAAAGCAGACGATCCGCAGGCAGTGTTAATGAAAGCGATCGCCAAGTATGATATTCAAGATGCTGTAGTACGGCTAATTTACAAACTCCGCTCTGAACAGATGGATTTAATTGACAGTTCCTCTCTACATACTGCTTTAAGTCCCGCTCATACCTACACTATTCAAGCAGAATTAGTGAGTCAATTAGCTAGGCCCCGCATTCCTGAATTGAGTGCGAGTAGCAGCATCGACCCAATGGAAGCGTTGAAAACTTACTTGAACAATCGCGAAGACCTCAAAGACATCGCAACTTCAATGATGGATGCAGCGCAGAAGTTGCTAGCAGATGAAGTGGAAGTTTGGTTAGAAGCAGCAACTAATGAGTAGGATAAAATAATTTGTAATTAACAATTATTATCGAATAACGTAGATGCTTCTCTACGAGACGCTACGCGTAGCTTGCTTCCCGAAGGGTACGGCTTGCCGCAGGCTACCGCAGAGGCGCAGAGGGCACGGAGAAATCAGAGTTTTAGAGGTATTTTGTGTAAGCCCTATTTTCCACTCTCCAAAATATATGAAGCAAACAATCCAAGCAAAGGTCATCGACTTACGCTATGTAATCGATAACTTTGGTATTCAGTTAGTTTTAGATGACTCATTCTTTCACGAATGGCAAGAAGATTTACCAGAAATTAATGATTTAGATAAACAACTTTTAGACAAGGTGAAAATGGTTATTTTAATTTTCTTAATTACCCGCCTTTACTAGAAGATGTAGTTAGAATGGCAGTTGTAGACCCATTACTTTTTATTGGGGATTTTTATCTCGCTCCGTTCTATGTAAAATCAGAATAATCTATAGATATTGCTGTGCCTAGATGAAGATGTAATCATTAAAGGCAGAATAGATACCTTAGTTTTGAAAGAGCAATTATGGGTGATGATTATTGAGTCTAAAAGAGCTTCGTTTTCAGTCGAACAAGGACTCGCACAGATTCTTGCTTATATGTTAGGGAATCCGTATATTGAGAAACCCAGCTTTGGTATGATTGCCACGGGAAGCGAGTTTATTTTCATCAAATTAGTAAAAGGAAATCCATTACGTTATGCTTTATCAAAAGGCTTTTTGATGCGTAACCCGGGAAATGAATTGTACGACGTGCTACGTATATTGAAAGGTCTGACTCAGTTGGTGAGTGCTTAAATCTTATCGCCTAATTATATATTCTCCCAACAGGGGCGATCGCTCTTTCAATAATGAGAGAATAATTAATATAGTATAAATTCAGAAAAGAAGAGTGATGAAGCGAGAATTTAATGTAATTATTGAACGAGATGCAGATGGCTACTTTGTTGCTTCTGTCCCAAATCTTCCTGGTTGTCATACGCAAGCCCAAACTTTAGATGAGTTAATGGAGCGTATTAAAGAAGCGATTGAACTTTGTTTAGAATTTGAAGAAGAAGAGCAGGATTCACTCGACTTTGTTGGTATTCAACGAGTCGCAGTTGAGATATGAGTCAATTCCCAAGTGTCACAGGAAGGGAAGTTATTGCAGCCTTGAGCAAAGTCGGTTTTGAAGTGGCTAGAGTTCGTGGCAGTCATTATATTATGATACATAGCGATGGGCGTAGGACAGTAGTTCCTGTACATTCAGGTGAAACAATTGGTCGTGGTTTGCTAGCACAAATAATACGCGATTGCCAAATAACTCGTGAAGAATTTAGAGAATTATTGTAAGTATTGATGCTTTTGAGAGTTAGACATTATATACAGATAATTGATAGTCTTAATGAGCGCGATCGCTAAATATGATACTTAAGATACTATGGTGCGGCTACTTTATTTTAAAAACAGCTTTACTGGCTAAAGAAAGTCGAGTTTCCACTACTGTTTTGTATTACTAATCACATATTTTTTAGCAAATATTATGTATGCAACCGGATTATTTCGCTTTCCAGCAGAAAAACCCGTTTTTTGAAATGCCTTGGTAAATCAGATTTATTTACTACTTTTGATCGTTAATTGCTCATTGAGTAAAAAAATTAATCCAGATGATAGATAAATATCATTCTATATACCCTATAATTCTCATAATCACGGTATGTATGTAGAAATACCGTAGATTTAGGGGTGATTCTAATGAGCAAGTCGCAACAACCGACACAACTAAGTAAATTTCTAAGTGAAGGGATACAGGCTTATGTCATGAAAGCTTTGCAGAGTATACAACTCCAGTATCAACACGCAATTAAAAGTTGGTTGAATGGACGCAGTGTACAAAGCTTTGTGAGTCTGTTTTTAACAAGTATTTTTTTGAGTATAGCAGTTGCCTCCTGTTCCGGAAGCAGTTCAGCTAGCAAAAATGATGTCAAATTAAAACTCGTTTCTTTTTCTGTCACCAAAGCCGCTCATGACCAGATAATTCCCAAATTTGTCGAAAAGTGGAAGCAAGAACACAACCAAAACGTCACATTTGAGCAAAGTTATGGCGGTTCTGGTGCTCAAACTGCTGCTGTCATTGCCGGTTCGCAAGAAGCAGACATAGTACATTTGGCACTTCCCCTGGATGTGAACAAAATTCAGCAAGCAGGTTTGATTAAATCAGGTTGGGAAACCAAAGCTCCCAGAAGTGGTATTGTTAGTAGATCGGTTGCTGCGATCGTAACGCGCGAAGGCAATCCAAAAGATATAAATACTTGGGCAGACCTGGCAAAAGATGGCGTAAAAGTAATTGCAGCTAACCCAAAAACTTCTGGTATTGCTATTTGGGAATTCTTAGCTTTTTGGGGTTCGGTAACTCTAACAGGCGGAGACGAGGCGACAGCGCTAGATTATGTCACTAAAGTTTATAAAAATACCCCTATTCTGACAAAAGATGCCCGTGAAGCAAGCGATTTATTTTTCCAAAAAGGTCAGGGAGATGTTTTAATTAACTACGAAAATGAGGTAATTTTGGCGGGTAAAAATGGGGCTAAGTTGCCTTATGTTGTACCCCAAGTTAATATCTCCATTGATAATCCTGTAGCGATAGTAGATAAAAACGTCGATAAGCACGGTACAAGAGAAGTTGCACAAGCATTTGTTGATTTTCTTTACTCAACAGAAGCTCAACGGGAATTTGCAAAATTACAATATCGTCCTGTTAACCCCACCGTTACCCAAGAAGTAGCCTTACAACATCCGCCAATTAAAACTTTATTCACATCTCAAGATTTAGGTGGCTGGGATATTATCCAGAAAAAGTTTTTTGGAAATGGGGCAATTTTTGATAAAGTTCAAGCTGCAAGCAAAGCATAATAACTTTTTTTAATGCCGCATGAGCTACTTACAGATAGCCAAGCATAAGAAATTCTGATCACTTTATCTCAATTGATAAATTATGAGCTTTGGTAGCCGATTTAAGGATAGCTTTTTCCTGACATCTTTAATGCTTATTGCCAGCAGTATAAGTGCTTGCAACAGTGGACAGGAATTGAAAAGTCAGGTGAGTATTGATGGTGCAGCAGTAGGTTTTTCTGTTTCTTTAGCAGTTGCAGAAGAATATGGTAAAGTGAAACCTGAAGCAAAAGTTAGTGTTGCCTCAAGTGGTACTGGTGGCGGTTTCAGTAAATTTTGTAATGGCGATATTGATATAGCTGGTGCTTCCCGTACCATTAGAGATGAAGAAATTAAAAAATGTAAAAGTAAGAATATTGAATTTGTCGAGTTGCCTATAGCTTTAGACGGCATTGCCCTAATTGCTAATCGTCAAAATAACTTTGCCAAATGTTTAACCATTAAAGAATTGGGTAAAATTTGGGGTGCTAAATCAGACGGCAAAATCTTGACATGGAATCAAGTTAATCCCAAATTTCCTAACCAAAAGCTAAGACTGTATGCTCCGGCTTCTGATACTGGAACATTTGATTATATGACTCAAGCTGTTACCGGCAAAGCCAAAAATGGCCGTACAGATTATACTCCCAGTCACAATCAAAACTTACTTGTACAAGGAGTCTCAGGTGAAGCATCAGCTTTAGGTTATGTAGGCATATCTTACTATATTCAAAACCAAGATAAACTCAATTTAGTTGCTGTAGAAAGTCCCACAGGGAAATGTGAGAAACCAGTTCCCATAGATAATGTAATCAAAAATCTCTACACACCATTGTCTCGTCCTCTGTTTATCTATGTTAGTAAAAAATCCTTAGATAGCAAGCCAGCAGTCAAAGAATTTGTAGATTTTTATCTAGAAAATTCTTGGAAGTGGGTAGATAGCGTTGGCTATGTAGCATTACCTGATGAAGCTTACGTCAAGACAAAACAAAAATTAGCTACTGGTGAAACTGGGACAAAATTCAAAAAAGCAAAACCAGGTGAACCAATCACCAACTTTATTTAAATAAAGACCAGTTTTTGTAGTATGAATTTGATAAAGGCTTAACTAATTTATGCAAAATTCCAATTCTCAAGACGATGCTTCTCTCCAGTTCAGACAGTCATTAGAGAAAAATGCATCTGAAGATATCTCAGAAAAGATTATTGCGGTAATTTTATTTAGTTGTGCTTTAGTTTCGGTTCTAACAACCTTTGGTATTGTCCTAATTATCTTTCAGGAGGCATTTGGTTTTTTCCAAGAAGTTTCCTTTGCCGAATTCTTTCTTGATACTAAATGGACGCCTCTATTTGCAGAGAGACATTTTGGCGTTTGGCCCTTGATAGCTGGCACTTTCTTAACTACAGCTATTGCTATGGCGGTTGCTATTCCTTTGGGTTTATCTTCTGCAATTTACTTGAGTGAATATGCTCAACCAAAAGTAGCAGCAATTTTACGTCCAGCAGTGGAACTTTTAGCAGGAATACCTACAGTAGTATATGGTTATTTTGCACTGTTATTCCTCACACCATTGCTGCGGAATATTATTCCTCTAGAAATATTTAATGCCTTGAGCGCAGGGTTAATGATGGGGGTAATGATTACTCCTACTGTTGGTTCTATTAGCTTAGATGCGATTCAAGCTGTTCCACGTTCTTTGCGGGAAGGAGCTTATGCTTTAGGTATCACTAAACTAGAAAGCATTTTTAGAATAGTTCTCCCAGCAGCACTTTCTGGAATTATCGCCTCAATTATTTTGGGTATTTCTCGTGCTGTGGGTGAAACGATGACTGTCCTTATCGCCGCAGGTCAACAGCCAAAACTGACACTTAACTTTGCGGAATCAGTAGAAACAATGACAGCTTACATGGCACAAATTTCTGGTGGAGATAGTCCGCGTGGTAGTCTCAATTTCCAGACTTTATATGCTGTGGGCGCTCTTTTATTTCTAATGACTCTAGTTTTAAATATTGTTAGTTACTGGATTGCTAATCGCTATAAAGAAAAGTACGAGTAATAAGCATGACGACAAGTTATCAACGAGATGATTCTTTGGATTCGGCGGCAGAATTTACTGAGAATGTTGAGAGTAGAGAGACATTAGGAAAAGTATTTGAAATACTTTTTTTGTTAGGGTTGCTAATTGGTATATTTATTCTGGCTTTGCTACTTTTCGATATTTTTCGAGATGGATTAGCCAGATTTTTAACACCCGGCTTTCTAACAGAAACTCCTTCTCGTTTTCCTGACCAAGGTGGCATCCGCCCGGCTATTGTCAGTAGTATTCTTTTAGGACTTATTGTGATTTTAGTCACTGTACCACTTGGTGTTGGAGCAGCTTTATATCTAGAAGAGTATGCACCTAAAGCTTGGTGGACAGTGATTATTGAGATTAATATCAGCAATCTGGCAGGTGTACCTTCTATTGTCTACGGATTGCTAGGTTTAGGAGTTTTCAACTATTTGCTTGGGTTCGGCCCCGCTTTAATTTCTGGCGCATTGACTTTATCTTTGTTGTCTTTACCAGTAATTATTGTGACAGCTAGAGAAGCAATTCGCGCCGTCCCAGATTCCCTGAGAAATGCTTCTTATGGATTAGGGGTCACTAAATGGCGAACTATCAGCAGTCACGTTTTACCTTATGCTGTTCCTGGTATTTTGACAGGGTTAATTATCTCTGTATCCCGTGCTATTGGTGATGCAGCGTCTCTAATTGTTGTAGGTGCTGTGGGTTTTCTCACCTTTAACCCTGGTTTGTTCCAGAGATTTATGGCATTACCCATTCAAATTTACAGTTACATTACTCGTCCTGAACCAGGTTTTGCTAATGCAGCAGCAGCAACAATTATTGCGTTGTTAATCTTGATTTTAGCTTTAAATGGTGTAGCAATTTATATCCGTCAACGCTTTACAATACATTAGATAATTAAATATCTAATTAAATATATTCACGGTTATTAGGAGATACGCAAAATGACTTATAGCAACAGCAGAAGTAAGTTAGATGGTGCCACAATAGACCAGGAGAATAGTGTCTTCAATGTTGAAGGTGTAAAGGTCTACTATGGGGGACTTTTGGCACTTTTAGATGTCTACTTAAAGATTCCTGCAAAGCAAATTATTGCTTTTATTGGCCCTTCAGGATGTGGTAAAAGTACCTTACTGCGTTGCTTCAACCGGATGAATGATTTAATCCCTGGAGCTAAAGTAGAGGGTAGACTGAATTACCGCGATCGCAATATTTACGATCCTAAGATAAATGCTGTAAAATTACGCCGTCAAGTCGGAATGGTTTTTCAAAGACCGAATCCTTTCCCCAAGTCTATATACGAAAATATTTCCTTTGGGCCGCGTGCTAATGGTTATAAAGGTAATATTGATGAATTGGTGGAAGATTCCCTCAGACGCGCTGCTATCTGGGATGAAGTAAAGGACAAACTTAAAGAGAAGGGTACTGCATTATCTGGCGGACAACAGCAACGACTTTGCATAGCTCGTGCGATCGCTATGAAGCCAGATGTATTATTAATGGATGAGCCATGTTCTGCTCTTGACCCAATTTCTAGCCGCCAAGTAGAAGAACTCTGCTTAGAACTCAAGCAGCAATACACCATCATCATGGTGACTCACAATATGCAGCAAGCTTCTAGAGTCGCAGATTACACGGCTTTCTTCAATACAGAAATTGATGAGCATGGTAAACGTCGCGGAAAATTAGTTGAGTTTAATCCTACAGCCCAAATGTTCAGTTCTCCTCAAACTAAAGAAGCTGAGGATTATATCAGTGGACGGTTTGGTTAAAAACTCATTACAGTTTTAATTCTGGAAAATATGCTGAGGCTTAATAGTACTAAATTGAAGTAATATTTCAGTTTAGTACTTATACTGTGTATTATGTTTAAGCCTCTACCATTTGCTTTAGTTGCAGCTACCGTTCTAGTTGCATCAATCAATAATCCCAGTGCTACTTTAGCTCGAACTTGTGCCTCTAAGTGTGGTTCACATCCAATTCAGTTTACACCTGGGCAGCACATCCGGGTTGAAGTTATAAATAGTACACCCAACCTGATTAAAATCCAAAAACCCTCCGGGACTGATGCAATATCGTTGAGTCCAGGGCAGAAATTAAATTTAGGACAAATAGAGGGTACTGAGCCAAATACATCTCTGATATTTTGGAGCGAAACAGGTTTATCACTACAAGCAATTGTCTCTAAACTTAACTTTGGCACATTGCGGCTAGAACTTCGTCCGACTTGGCGTTCTCCTGGCGATCGCTCTTTGTATATTACGGATGATGGTAGGATAAACGTGTTTTAGATAGCAAATAATGTTATTAGTTATGAGTTAAGAAACAACTTTCAATTCAACACTCATAACTGAAAACTCCTAACTTTTATTGTGCTAGACCGACCTGTATCTGAACTCTCAAAGCCTCGCCGACGCTTACCCGATCAGCGCTGGCAAATTTATCCGCAAAAACCAGAATTAGCCCAAAATCTGGCGGTTTTGACAAATCTTTCACCTATTGTCAGCCAGTTGTTGATTAATCGAGGCATGGAAACACCAGAACAGGTACAAGCATTTTTAGATCCAGAGTCTTTAATTTTGCCTTCGCCGTTAGAAGATTTCCCAGATTTGGCGATTAGTTTGGAGTTATTGGAAAATGCGATCGCTTCTCAAACAAAAATTGCGATTTGCGGTGATTACGATGCTGATGGGATGACCAGCACTGCTCTACTTTTGCGTAGTCTCCGCACTTTAGGCGCACAAGTCGATTATGCTATCCCCAGCCGGATGCATGAAGGTTACGGTATTAATAAACGCATAATTGAAGAATTTCACAGCGAAGGTGTGGGATTAATTCTGACTGTAGATAATGGTATCTCTGCGTTTGAACCAGTTGCGAGAGCTAGAGAACTTGGTCTTGCAGTGATTATCACCGATCATCATGATATCCCCCAAAAATTACCGCCAGCTAACGCTATCCTCAACCCCAAACTAATAGCTGAATCCTCGCCTTATCGGGGTGTTGCTGGTGTTGGTGTTGCTTACATTTTGGCAGTGTCTCTAGCACAACAGCTAGGGCAGACTAAGGGCTTGATCCAGCCGATGCTAGCACTATTTACACTGGGAACGATCGCAGATTTAGCTCCCTTAACTGGCGTGAATCGCCGTTGGGTAAAACGTGGTTTACAGCATTTACCCAAATCCAACTTAGCTGGAGTACAGGCG
>JADEXV010000049.1 GCA_015206945.1 Nostocales cyanobacterium LEGE 12452
AAAGCTCCACCTAACCTCTTCAATTTTTAATTTTTAATTTTCAATTTTTAATTCCTAAACGGAGAGGGGGAGATTCGAACTCCCGGAGGTTTTAGCCTCATCCGATTTCAAGTCGGACGCAATCGACCACTCTGCCACCTCTCCAGTAAATCTGTCAAACTTGTGCTTATCCTAGTTTCAGACGCTATTCAGGCGCTTTTGTTGGTTAGCACTAAACTTGACAGATAATACTATACCCTATTATCTACGCAGATTGCACTACTGGATGCGAATGTCTACGACACAATACGCGATCGCTCATACAAAATTTCCCCCTTAGCCACCTGAAAGTCATTCCCCACCCAAACTAGGGAAACTTGCGAAACAACACCCGCCTCTAGGGTGACAATGGAAAAATTACGCAACTTCTCGCCGTCATTTTCCACAATCCTGGGGACACTAGCCGCATTTAAGTAAATTGTCCCCTCTGGACTTCTAAAGATGGGCTTGCGCTGCACCTTCTTGGTATGGCGTAAATCTCGGTGCATGTGACCAAATGTCACCAGAGGAATGGTTTTACCAGCAGTCAAGGCTTGAGAAATCGCCTCGCCCAAATCTGGATCGCCAAAGTCGCCGCCAATTGGATGCCAGTCTTTGCCGCAGGGGTCTTCGGGGCGATCGCCTAACCCACTAGGCCCATTGTGACCCAAAAATATAATTGTCTCGTAAGCGGCGCTTTTAACTGCTTTGAAGATGCGATCGGCGGATTCTTCCAAACTCGTCACACCGTAACGTTCTTTACAGATTTCCGCGAATTTCCACTCTGGGCCACCCCAAGTAAAGGGACGACCCCCCACTACAGTTAAATTCCAAGCGGGAAAATCCAGTTTACCGTAACCAACATGGGACGAACCTAATAAATCGAGTTGTTCCTGTACCCAGTCTTCCTTAGAGCGGTCATAAGGAGCCTTTTTGCGTCCCCATTCGGTGGCGGTGTACCAGGCATCGTGGTTGCCCATCACGGCTGCTTTGGGAATATCGAGAGATGCGATCGCTCTGACCACTTCCACCGATTCATTGCCAAAATCCCCGACAAACAGCACTAAGTCAACACCCAAATGCTTGAGTGCAACGCCATCTTCCACTTCCCATTGGTCGTGAATATCTCCAACTACAGCAATTTTGAGGTTTATCGATTGAGTTTTCTGACTGGTCATGCCACTTTCCTTGCCGTCTATCTCCAGGATATGAAACTCAGCCCGATTTGGACACAACCCGAAAATATCAACCGTCCACTATTTTTGGTAAAAACTACTATAATTGAATCCACAGGACATACATTTGCAACATAAAGCACCCCTAAACTGTGTTTACTACTGCACTAGCTCAACGAGAAAACACCCAACTGGGTGAACTACCACTAGATTTGTTTGCCGCGATTCAGAGTCTCAAAAAAGAACTCAACGCCGTTATCCTGGCGCATTATTATCAAGAGCCAGATATTCAAGATATTGCAGACTTTATTGGGGATTCATTACAACTGGCAAGAGCCGCAGAAAAAACTAATGCGGATGCGATCGTCTTTGCTGGTGTTCACTTCATGGCAGAAACAGCAAAGATACTTAATCCCGATAAATTAGTACTTTTACCAGATTTGAATGCTGGTTGTTCTTTAGCAGATAGTTGTCCAGCAGATGAATTCGCAGCTTTTAAAGCAGCGCATCCGAATCATTTGGTAGTGTCTTACATCAACTGTTCTGCTGATATCAAGGCGATGAGCGATATTATTTGCACCAGCTCCAACGCTGTGAAAATTGTGCAGCAGATACCGAAAGAACAGCCAATTATTTTTGCCCCAGATCGGAATTTGGGGCGGTATGTCATGGAACAGACGGGACGAGATTTAGTGCTATGGCAAGGTAGCTGTGTTGTCCATGAAACCTTCTCGGAAAAGAAAATTGTCCAGTTAAAAATTGCCCATCCCGAAGCAGAGGCGATCGCACACCCAGAATGTGAAAGTAGTGTATTGCGCCACGCCAGCTTTATTGGCTCCACAGCCGCTTTACTCAAGTATTGTCAAAGCAGCCCCACCAAGGAATTTATCGTTGCTACGGAGCCGGGAATCATTCACCAAATGCAAAAATTAGCTCCTGACAAGCGTTTTATTCCTGCACCGCCGATGAATAACTGTGCTTGTAACGAATGTCCGTTTATGCGGTTAAACACCCTAGAAAAGCTGTATTGGGCAATGAAAAATCGCACTCCCGAAATTACCATGTCAGAGGATATTCGCCTTGCTGCACTGCGACCAATGCAACGAATGCTGGAGATGAGCGTGTAACCAGTATTTTTTATACCGATGGTAGAGATGCAGTTTTGTTGCGATCTCTACCTGCAAGTTATTTTTTCTAATCACTTGCTATTTATAAAACATGGTGCTAAGATTTTAAATCGTGAGACAAATCGGGTCGGTGTCCGAGTGGTTAATGGAGACGGACTGTAAATCCGTTGGCTAGCGCCTACGCTGGTTCAAATCCAGCCCGGCCCACCACTTACGAAGTTATAAGTTATAATGACTGGGTTAAGAGCAAAGCTCCCAGCATTGTAACTTACAACTAAAAAACCAAGTTTATATTTTGCCCGTGTGGCTCAGTGGTAGAGCACACCCTTGGTAAGGGTGAGGTCACGAGTTCAATCCTCGTCACGGGCTTTTTAGATTAAGACTCAATCGAAGGTTTCATACATTATTAAGAGACTCTGAAGCTAAATAACTGAGTCTCTTATTTGTGTTTTTGGCTATGATTTCCACTAGTTCAACCTTCCTCATGGGTTATTAACTGCCCTTCTACTTTTCCATAAGCTTTCTTAACCCAATATCCCCTAGGTGGCTTTTCTACCCCATAAGCCTTACACCACTTCTCTACAGCTTTATCAGACACGCTAAAATCTCTCCCAATTTGTGCAGTTGGCTTTTCCCACACCAATTTTTCTAGTTCTTCTTTTGATGGTCTTTCAACTTTTCTGGTATGAATCCTAGAGTCTGGGTTAACCTTTCTGGTTGTTAAATCAACGCCAAACTCCTTGTAGGTTCGCTTAGACGCTGCTTCAGTAAAGTCTGTAAAATCCTCCCACCAGTAAAACGGTGTAGCTGAATTAGGTATCTGGGTAGTTATGTAGCAACCATCAAAGTTAATTGATGGATAAACAACTTTATCTATATCAGATAGATAAACAGCATAAAAGTCAAAGTCATTTACTTTGTACTTCTTTTGATGAGTACCATTTTTATCTACCCAAATAGTTTTATTGACTACCCTATTGTCTCCGGCATATTTAGCTTGTATTTTGTAAAATCTATCGTCTTTGTAAGCAACAAAATCAAAAGGTAAATGTTCACAAACAAGTGGCGTGAGAATCAAGTATCTTTTAAGCGTTAGATCCGCGATCGCTTTTGTAGCAGCAATATCGCCTTTGTTCTTAGTATGGTGCAGCAATAACGAACCCTCAAACGTGGAAATCATCATATCATTTCACACCGCTTGAGGGTTCATATTGAGTTAAAACGAGCGCGGCAGGGTTCGAACCTGCGACCGATTGCTTAGAAGGCAATTGCTCTATCCACTGAGCTACGCGCCCAAAACAAAATCATGGCTCCCGAAGGAGTCACCTACACTATTATATCGTCTTCACCTACCAAGAAGCAATCAAAAATTGCAGATTTCCCACTAGCAAGGCTAAGATGCTAGTCGCTAGTTAGTCAATCTACACCGAAAACGAAACAGATGGGGTATTGGTTTAGATATATTGTGTTGTCAAGGGGTTATTTGCCCGTTAGTGCTAACGCCCTCTGGGCGGCTACCTTCGGGAAGGATCTGGCGATCGCTAGGCTCATTCCTACAGTATGCTAGGTAATTTCAGCCTTGGCGATACTGCCAAATGCCATTATATATTCCATATTAAGAGTGCCCCTGTGAGGAGTTATTTGCTAGTGCCATGTTTATTCTCAAACGGCAGGATGTTGAAATATCAAGCATTCAGCACCCAAAAAAGGATCAGCAGGTGCCGATCCTCAATTATCAAGGGCAGACTTTTCGCTTGATTAGTGTTTTCAAAGCTAGTCAAGAAGAAGAAGCTAGAGCCTTATGGAGAGAATTAACGGATAACCGGGGTAAAGCCTGTGTTTTGCTGGAAGAACCGGAACGCTTTAGTGTTTGGGGTAAAATCCGTTTAGAGCAGCTGGATAGTGATACAGGGGGTCATGGCAAAACGGCGATTTTAGTCCAAGCCGCTATTTTGCTGTTACAGGGTGTTTCTATCGACATTGAAGAGTTTTTAGGTGCTAGACAAGCTGCATTATTTGAAAAAGATATTGCGGAGGTGTTCAAGCAAAAACAATTTCCCCAAGCATCTTCCCTAGAAGCAGTGAAATATCTGGTATCTACTAATCCTTTGCCAACAGCCAAAATACCTGATTGGCAAGAAAATCATGTAGTTATCCTGTTACAAGAACTGCATAGATTAGGAAAAGCCTATTTTGGCAATGCTAATTTTACCAAACAAGTAATTTATAAGCTAGAAGATATGCCAGAAGCCGAGCGATCGCTGTTTATCACTTGGCTAAATCAATCGCCACTAGGTAAACTATGGCAGTAGCATGGAAATTTTTTCACAAAATTCCTGCCACTGGCACTTGCTTTTGGTGTCCGATTGTGTGCTACCTAGCAGACACACTGCTAGATATACAGTCCTTTAACTCAAAATACTGCCAGAGTGCATCTACATAGTCAAGTCCTATGAATAACTCTTACGAGAATTCGTTCCTTTCTAAATCAATTTTCACCACTCAGAACATTGTCTTAGCTAATATTGGCTGGGCCGTACTGGCGCTGCTATACTTTTTGTTGTTTAGTGCCAAAGTTCCCGGAGCCGATGGCATAGAAAGCCGAGCCGAGTGGTATGTGATTGGCACAAATATTTTTGAAGCTTTAGCTTATTTGGGTGCCAGTATCTTATGCTTGAGGAACTGGCTGAGTCCGCAAATCGTCAGTGGGCGAAATGTTTGGCTCTTAATTGGGCTAGGTATGCTTTCCTATTTCGTTGGAGGGATAATTTTCGGCTATACCGAAATAATTTTAAAAGATGAACCGGATGTGTCTGTAGGCGATATATTTTTTGTACTTAGTTATCTATTACTTGGCGCAGGCATGATTTTAGCTGTGGCTTCCAGGCGAATCAATCTGGAAAAATGGCAGTGGCTAATTGTGTTAGCAATTGCAGTGTTCGGTAGTTTGTTGGCATGGTGGATTTCTATGCAACAGGGAACACCCTCAGAACTGCTAGTCGCTATTTTGAATTGGTTTTACGTAGTTAGTGATGTAGTTTTGTTAATTATTGCTACCACTCTGCTACTAGCCTTTTGGGGGGGAAGAGTTTCCCAGTCTTGGCGAATGATTGCAGCGGCGGCCTTTTCGCTCTACATTGCAGATATGTGGTTTAAATATGCCCAAGGCCCCAATTATCAAAGTGGAGAAATATTAGAAGTGTTTTGGGTGTTTAGTGGAGTGTTATTTGGCATGGGCGCTGTCTTAGAATATGACGCATCACTAAGACGAACGCGGCGTACCAGCGGACGTAAACGAGCTTAGTAAAGATTTTTGGTATCTACCGTGAGAAAACTAACAGACTCTGACAAGCAAGAAATTCTTAAGTTATATCGAGAGACTGCCGAAACAACCTCAACTTTGGCAGAGCGCTATGGTGTGAGTAATTCGACAATTAGTCGCCTGCTCAAAAGCACTTTGCCAGAAGATGAGTATGAATACTTAGTCTCTTTAAAGCGGGCTGCGAGAACTCCTGAAGGAAGGGCACAGGTAAACTATGAGCAGTTACCACTGCTGAGTCAACCAGAAACAGAGCCGGAGATAGAAGTTCCACCCAGCGAAAGCCAACCCCTAGAAGTGCCAAAGGTTGAGCCACTACCACGTAAGATAATTCGTGTAGAGCAGGAGGTGTACTCAGAGGAAACGGCAGAGTCAATTGCTGCAAGTAGACGAGTACGACGACGCCCCTCGGCGACGGAGAAACCAAAACTCCGAGTCACAGCAGATAAATTAGAAACTCCAGAGCCAAAGCCGCCGGAAATAGTCAGCATCCCTGTCCCACCGCTAAAGAATGAACATCCAGGAGCGGCTGTCATCGCGCACATGCTAGGCGAAGATTTGCTCGACGAATCAGAGGATTTGGATGATTTAGATGATGATGATTTAGAGGATGACGACTTTGAGGAAGAAGACTTTGATGATGACCTGGATGAGCAAATACCTTTAGTTACAAAAAGAAGACCAGGTGAAGCATCAGTTGAAGTTTTACCTCTGTCGATAGCGAATTTGCCCAAAACTTGCTATTTGGTAATTGACCGTTCTTCGGAATTAATTACCCGTCCTCTGAGGGACTTTGGTGACTTGGGACAAATTCCCAGCCTAGAAACCCAGCAAAGAACTCTGCCGGTGTTTGATAACCATCGCGTCGCCAAGCGTTTTTCTACTAAACGCGATCGCGTGATTAAAGTTCCTGATAGTAAAATGCTCCATAAGGCTCGTACTCATCTACAAGCTAAGGGCATCACGCGACTGCTAATTGATGGTCAGGTCTATTCCTTGTCTACGACGGTGTAGAGGTCATGGAGACACCTGCTGGTTATAGTGTGGTATTGGTGACAGCTGGCAACATACAGGAGGCAGAAGCAATTGCAAATGCCCTTGTGGCAGCTAAACTCGCTGCTTGTGTGAGTCTGTTACCAATCCACTCAATTTACACCTGGCAAGGAGAACTGCATAAAGAGCAAGAATGGCAATTACTGATTAAAACTGATTTGGCGCAATTTTCTGCAATGGAAGCCAAAATTAAAGAACTTCATTCCTATGAAGTGCCAGAAATTATTGCTTTACCAATTGTTGCCAGTTCTCAAGCCTACTTGCAGTGGATTTCTCAGCAAGTTAAAAGTAAAGAGTGAGGAGTTAGAATTTTCATAACTCCTCACTCTCAACTACTAACTCTAAGCGTCAACAGCTGCTTCAAATCAAACTAGTACAGCACGGCGGAAGCAAACCGCCCATTCCAAATCAATGAAACCCTTAGGCTGTATTAATTTTAACTTTTGAACGCCAGTTGCTTCTCCTGTCGGAGACGCTACGCGAACAAGTCGGCAGAGCCGCCCAACGCACTGGCTCCTTTTGACTTCCGTACAGCAGTACTAGCTGTAGACAGCCCTTGCAAAACGCTCTGCCAAGTAAATAATGTCTTGTCTACGAGCAATTTGGTTCATCCATTGTTTGGGAATATTTTCCACGCCGTAGTAAATTCCCGCTAACCCACCAGTGACGGCTGCGGTAGTATCGGTATCTCCGCCTAAGTTGACAGCTTTCAGTACCGCTTCAGAATAAGACGAGCTATTTAACAAACACCATAAGGATGATTCTAAGGTATCAATCACATAACCACCAGAATTAATCTCTTCTGCTGGTAGCTTGGCAATTTCACCACTGAAAATTCTGCCAAAATGCGGTTTCTCTAACAAAAATTCCCGCATAGAATAAATTGTTTGAATATCTTGTAATCCTTGTAAATAAGCGGTTTGGAGGTCAGCCCCTTCCAAGAGCGCCACTGCAATACTAATATAAATGCCGCAGGCCATTTGCGATCGCGCATGAGCATGAGTAATCGCCGAAACATCATGCACTCGCGCCAGCAATTCGCCTAAAGTCAAGTTTCTGTGACAATAAGCCATCGGCAAGATTCTCATCAACGAACCGTTGCCATTACTATTTTCAACCTTACCACCCGCCTGATGGGGAACAACTCCCTGTTTCAGGCGCATAATTGCTGTGTGAGTAGTTTGACCAATATCAAAGACATCACCACGGGGAGTCCAGTAAGCCTCCTTGTACCAGCGCCAGAAGGAATTGGCTATAGCATCCAACGAATACCCCCTGCAAAGGCATTCTGCCAAGCAAAAGCTTAAGGAACTGTCATCTGACCAAGTTCCTGGTGGTTGATTCCATGTGCCATAACCCTGCATCGTTGTCACTGGAGATTTTGCTCGTTCAGCACGGCTAGTAAACTCCACCGGCACACCCAACGCATCACCGACACATAAACCCATCAAACCAGATAACGTTTTTGCAGCGGTTAGCATTATTCAATCTCCACAATAATTGCTCAAAATTAACTTTATAGATTCCCTCTATAGCTTGTTGCAACAGATGCTACAGCCTAGTTTTTCATCCTCTATGAAAAGTTTGGGAAAATTTTTAATCAGGTATTTTATTTACCATATTCAGGCTTAGTTTTAGTTCCAAATATTGTGCCAGTTTTCAAAGCGTCTATTTTTGGAACAAAGAACCCAGATGAAAAGACATTGAATGTAATTATAACAGCTTATTTCTGATTTTTAGGGATAGTTAGCCCTTAAGCATTATGCATCAATAGCAACATTCATTTAATAAAATCTGGGAAACATTTGGAACATTCTCATACAATTTTCGACTTGGAATATACAAGTAAAAAATACAAAATTTGGTAAAAATTATGAAACGCTTACTCAAGTCTTTCATGACAATTTCTGCATTGTCTTCCTTGATAATTGCTCCTTTTGTTCTATCAGATGGCCAAGCTTCTGCTGAAACTAAAAAGGGTACTGATGCTAGTTATGTTGGTGCTGGTGTTGCAGCTGGCGTTACCAGTGGCGGACAAGGCATTAACGATGATGCCACATTTGGTGGTAATGTCACAGGTCGCGTGAAATTAGGAACTACGCCGTTTTCTGCACGCGGTAATGTCCTCTGGAGTGATAAAACAAGTGCCATAATTCCAGAACTTTCTGTGGATGTGCCTATCGCTAATAGAACTAATGCCTATTTAACTGGTGGTTATTCTTTTGTTGAAAAAGATGGCTCACCAACTCCTATAGGTAATAGAGATTCGGTAGTGGTAGGTGCTGGCGTGGAATCGGAAGTTGCTAACAACTTCCTCGTCTACACTAATGCCAAAGTAGGACTTGGTGCTTACCAAAATAGCGATGCTTCTGCTGTTAGCATCAATGGTGGTATTGGTTATCGCTTCAAATAAAAGATTATTGAGTCCTCAGTCAGTTTATACTTTACTTAGTACTTAGGACTCAGCACTTCTTCACTCACTACTCCAAAAAGCTGGTTTTGTTAAGTATTACATCACTGACAAAGCCAGCTTTTGCCGTGATAAAATTAAAATATTCCTCATTATTCCGGCCGGATTACCGGGGATCAAATAGCCGAAGGGTGCTGATTCGGCGTCTACTAATGCTTTATTGAGAATACTATACAAGTCTAATGGTTAAATCTGCTCCTTCCCCCATCGCAACCCGTAAGCCTTCCAAAGTAGAAGGAATCAAGGAAAATAGTAATTTTTTGCGTGAACCTGTAGCAACTGAGATCCTTCAAGACACTACCCATTTTACTGAAAATGCGGTGCAGCTTTTGAAGTATCACGGTTCTTACCAGCAGGATAACCGCGACAACCGCACCAAGGGACAGGAAAAAGATTACCAGTTTATGCTGCGGACAAAAAATCCGGGTGGTTTAGTACCGCCGCAGCTGTATCTAGCTTTAGATAAAATCGCTGATGAGTATGG
Source organism: Nostocales cyanobacterium LEGE 12452 (assembly GCA_015206945.1). Classification (GTDB taxonomy): domain Bacteria; phylum Cyanobacteriota; class Cyanobacteriia; order Cyanobacteriales; family Nostocaceae; genus Nostoc. The sequence continues at coordinate 9,647 of JADEXV010000049.1, forward strand.
CAACCACACGTTACGAGCAACTACCCGTCAAGGTTTCCAACTGCACGGAATTTTAAAGAAGAATCTTAAATCAGCGATCGCCACAATTGTCAAGAACCTGGGTTCGACTTTGGGAGCTTGCGGCGATATTAATCGAAATGTGATGGCACCACCAGCCCCCTTTAAGAATCGCCCAGAGTATCAGTATGCTTGGGAGTATGCTCAGAATATTGCTGACTTACTGACAGCGCAAACAGGTGCTTATTACGAAATTTGGTTAGATGGGGAAAAAGCCATTAGTGCTGAAGAAGCCCCAGAGGTGAAGGCGGCGCGACAACGCAATGGAAATGGGACAATTATCCATGGCAACGAAGAACCGATTTATGGCACGTATTATATGCCCCGCAAGTTCAAAATTTGCGTGACAGTACCAGGGGATAATTCGATTGATTTATATTCTCAAGACCTAACGTTGGTAGTGATTACCAATAAAAAGAAGCAATTAGAAGGATTTAATATTTTTGCTGGTGGTGGTTTAGGTAGAACCCACGGTAAAGAAGAAACTTTCGCTAGGTTAGCAGACCCCATCGGTTATGTGGCGAAGGATGACGTTTACGACATAGTGAAAGCGATTGTTGCTACCCAGAGAGATTATGGCGATCGCACCGACCGTCGTCACGCCAGATTAAAATATCTAATCAACGACTGGGGTGTAGATAAATTCCGCACCCAAGTTGAAGAATATTTCGGCAAACCAGTCGAAGCCTTCAAACCACTGCCAGAGTTTAAATTTCACGACTTCCTCGGCTGGAATGAACAAGGGGATGGCAAGCTATTCTTAGGAATTTCCATTGACAATGGTCGAGTCAAAGATGAAGGTTCGTTTCAACTAAAAACCGCCTTGCGGGAAATTGTCGAACAGTTCAACTTACCCATCCGTCTGACACCCAACCATAACTTGATTTTTTACGATATCGAACCAAATAGCAAAGAAGCGATTCAAGACATTCTTAGCCGTAACGGTGTTGGAGACGACCCCAGTAAAATCGAACCTTTAGTGCGGTATGCAATGGCTTGTCCGGCTTTGCCCACTTGTGGCTTGGCAATCACAGAATCAGAACGCGCAATACCAGGCATTTTGGAGCGGATTCGCGCTCTGTTGAATAAATTAGGTTTACAAAAAGAACATTTTGTGGTAAGGATGACAGGATGTCCCAATGGCTGCGCTCGTCCTTACTTGGCAGAATTGGCCTTTGTCGGTAGCGCTCCAGAATCTTACCAACTATGGTTAGGGGGTTCGCCAAATCAGACTCGACTGGCACAACCTTACATAGAAAAGCTGCACCATAATGACTTGGAAACCTTTTTAGAACCGATTTTTGTTTACTTTAAGAAATCTCGGAAATCGAAAGAAAGCTTTGGTGATTTTTGCGATCGCGTTGGTTTTGATGCCATCCGCGAATTTGCTGCTAGCTACGAACCCCAAACAGCTAATGGTGCAAACAAATCGCGTCATCGGGTCAATTTGAAAGAAGAGGTTTATACCAAGCTGAAGGAAGTAGCAGAAAGTCAAGGTAAGCCCATGACTCAGTTAGTTACTGAAGCGCTAGAGGTTTACTTCCAGAATCTTTCGTAAGCGGAAAAATTGAAGATAATGAAATCAAAGAGAGACACAGATAAATCCATCTGTGTCTTTCTCGCGTAAATCCTAATACAGTTAGGTAACACATCCACAGGAAAACTGAACTATGGTAACAACAGCAAAATTCGCAGAAACTAGGGATGTGCTGCAAAACATCAGCTGGCAGACATTCAAAGCTATGCTGGCAGATATGGGATGTGAACGAAATAAAAGGCTAGCTTATGACAACGGAATAGTAGAAATTATGACTCCGCTAATGCCGCACGAGAATTCAAACCGTCTCATTGAAGGTTTTGTTCTTGTGCTGTGTGAAGAATTTGGTTTAGAAGTTAAAAGCGCTGGCTCGTTGACTATGACGCGGGATGATTTGGAGCAAGGAGGCGAGCCGGACAGTAGTTACTATATCCAAAACGAATTTTTAGTCCGTAACAAAGAAAATATTGACCTAAATACAGATCCACCACCAGACATAGTACTGGAAGTAGAATATTCCAGACCCAAGATAGACAAGTTAAGCCTTTATGCTTCAATGGGAGTCCCAGAATTCTGGCGATATAACGGAAATGTCTTGAGAATCTACGCCCTTAACAGTGGACAATACTCGCAAAGCGATCGCAGTCCAACTTTTGCGCCTGTGCTGGTAACAGAGATTCCCCGATTTATCCAAGAAAGCAAGAAACTTGGACAAATAGCAGCAACCCGTGCTTTCCGTACCTGGGTTAGACAACAGATGTCTACAGCAGGGCAATAATTTATTAAGAAAAATGTCTCAACTGCAAAGAATTGCGATCGCACCCTCCCAATTTCAACAAGGGCAAATTTTACTCACCAAAGAACAACAACATTATTTGGGCCGGGTGTTGCGCTTGCATGAAGGCGATCGCTTTATTGCAATGGATGGTAATGGAAAATGGTGGTTAGCGCAGCTAGCAGGCGAACAAGCACAGGTTTTAGAAGCGCTTTTGGTGGAAACTGAATTACCTGTATCAATTACCTTGATGGTGGCGTTACCCAAAGGCAATGGATTTGATGAAGTGGTGCGGTGTTGTACAGAGTTGGGAGTAACTTGTATTGCACCAGTATTGAGCGATCGCACTTTGCTTCATCCTAGTCCTCAAAAGCTTGAACGCTGGCGGCGCATCGCTGCGGAAGCCGCCGAGCAATCAGAGCGCTCGTTTGTACCGACAATTTTAGAGCCTGTTACTTTTAACACTGCTGTCAACGCTAATCAGACAAGTCAGCGTTACATTTGTGAGGCTCGCGGTGAGTATCCCCATTTAAACAAGGTGCTGAATAGCATCTCTGAGGAGATTGTCATTGCTACTGGGCCAGAGGGAGGATGGACAACACAAGAAATTGAAAATGCAAAGTTAGCTGGATTTCAGGCTGTTTCACTTGGTCGCCGCATCCTGAGAGCAGTTACAGCCCCAGTAGTAGCATTATCCTTGATTACCGCAACTTGTGAAGTATAAATGATTTATAGCTCACGCAAAATTACTTTTGCATGAGACATCACTCCAACGTGTATTTAAAGTAAGTGATGATTGAGCAAGTTGCGATCGCCTTTGAGCATAAAGACTATCAGACAGCAGCTAAATTACTCAAACAGCTGCAAAAAGAATCACCCGAAAATCCTTGGGTACAATATTATCTCGGTCGGTTATATGAAGTATCTCAAAAGCGCCAAGATGCAGAAAAAATTTATCGGCAACTGCTGCGAGATACAAGGAACGCCAAAATAGTAACGCTCGCACGCGAAGGTTTGCGACGGCTACAAGAAATCGAGCTAGAAGAAAAACAAAGAGCTATTTCTCAAGCAACGACCCAAGCAAGTGGCATTGAGCTTGGCGTACTAGTCTTAGAGCCACTTAGTACCGAGATGAAACCAGAAGCATCTCGAAAATTCGCCCAGATTATGCAGCTAGACCCCTACACTGCACGGTTGGTACTGCCAAGTCGTGGTTGGAGATTGTACCGTACCGGTCAAGTAGGAGAACTAGAATTTTATGGCGAACAGCTACAGCAGGCTGGTATTCCTTGTTTTTGGACAACAATAGCGCAAATTCAGCAAATTCAAGTTTATCAAGTCAAATATTTCCAAGCATCTACCCCACAAGCTACTGTTGTTTGTCGTAACGAGGTAAATCAACTCGGTTCTCTCACCTTTGACTGGTCAGAAGTCACAGCAAGAGTAGTAGGACTTTTGCCCATTTTTGAACAAGTTGTAGATGTTGATGCTCGACATAAACTGGAATGGAAAACTCAAACACAAGACTATGCCCAGTTTTGTGATTTACACATACCTGGTAGACGTTCCATTCTCCGACTTTATGATAATGGCTATGAATTTCAGCAAGGTTTAGAAATCATTCCTCAAGCTAGCCAAAATACAATCAGAATTAATTGGAATAGTTTATCAAGTTGGATTGAGCAGCAACTACCTCAAGTCAAAACCTGGTCAGATTTCACATCTTTTGCAGATACAACATTAGATCAAACAGAAATGTTGAGTCATATCAAGTCTCACATCGATCTGTTTCGTAGGGAACAGACTAATTGGGATTCAGCTTTTCATTTGTATAGTGGATTGGTGTTTGTTAAATAATTCGTAACTCGTAATTAAGTTACTTATTACCTACTTTAAAAAGTAAGCTCACAAATCAAATAGGAGTCTTCTATGAATATAGTAAGTGATAAAAACCAACAATTAGGGGGTTTGTACGTTCAATCGCCTCAAGGAGAGCAACTAGTTTTTCCGCTCAAGCATACAGAAGTTATCGCCAAAATTGCCGGTAATTTATCACGAGTTGATGTCATCCAAAGCTTTGAAAATCCATTCACGCAGCCTTTAGAAGCAGTGTATATCTTTCCGTTACCTGATGAGGCAGCGGTGGATGACATGGAAATAAAAATAGGCGATCGCATCATCAAAGGTAATATTAAAAAACGTGAAGAAGCTGTAGCCATCTACGAAAAGGCAAAACAAGAAGGACGCACCGCCGGACTCCTAGAACAGGAACGAGAGAACATTTTTACCCAATCTCTAGCTAACATCAAACCTGGGGAACAAATTTATGTCACAATTCGTTATACTGAAAGTTTAAAATTTGAGGCGGGAAACTACGAATTTGTTTTCCCGATGGTAGTGGGGCCAAGATATATTCCAGGAACGCCAATAGATGGTAGCGGTGATACAGACCAAGTTCCTGATGCTTCTCGCATCACACCGCCTGTAGTCTCACAAGGATCGCGATCGCGTCACAATATTAATGTCACAGTCGAAATTGATGCAGGTTTACCAATTTCTGAAGTGCGTTCTCCTTCCCATCAATTAAAAATTGAACACTCAGGTCAAATTGTGCGGATTCAATTAGCTGGAGAAGATACAATTCCCAACAAAGATTTAATTCTCCGCTATCAAGTTTCTAGTGAAGAAACTCAATCTACAGTATTCACCCAAGCCGACGATCGCGGCGGACATTTTGCAATATACCTGATTCCAGCTTTGGAATATTCCACTGATGAGATTGTCCCCAAAGATGTCGTATTTTTGGTGGATACTTCTGGTTCCCAATCTGGCGATCCGTTGCAAAAGTGTCAGGAATTGATGCGACGATTTATCAATGGGTTGAATCCCAACGATACTTTCACAATTATCGATTTTTCCGATAGAGTCAGGCAGTTATCGCCAACACCTCTGCCGAATACACCAGAAAATCGTGCTCAAGCGATCGCTTACATTAACAATTTACAAGCTGATGGCAGTACAGAAATGCTCAGTGGCATTCGTACAGCCATAAATTTCCCCACACCAGTCGGAAGATTACGCAGCATTGTACTTCTAACTGATGGCTACATTGGTAACGAAAATGAGATTTTAGCAGAAGTACAACAGCATCTCCAACCGGGAAATCGCCTTTATAGTTTCGGTGCTGGTAGTTCAGTCAACCGTTTTTTACTAAATCGCATCGCCGAAATTGGCCGGGGAATATCCCGAATTATTCGTCATGATGAACCCACAGAAGAGGTTGCCGAAAAGTTCTACAGGCAAATCAATAACCCTGTACTCACGAATATTCAAATCTCTTGGCAGGGTGACACAGAATCGCCTGTGATTTACCCAAAGGTAGCGCCTGATTTATTCTGCGAACAACCATTAGTTTTGTTTGGTCGCAAACAAGATAGAGTTAATGGAAATTTGCAAATTTCCGGCATTGCTGCGGGCGGTAAGCACTATGAAAAAACGTTTAACCTCAAATTTGAGGAAACAGGAAATATTGCTGTAGCGCAGTTGTGGGGGCGTGCTTCTATCAAAGATTTGATGAATCAAATGGTGAGCTTTGAAACTAAAGCTGGTGTAGAAGCAGTTACAGAAACAGCCTTAACTTATCAACTGCTTTCTCAATACACAGCTTTTGTGGCTGTTAGCGATGACGTGCGGGTTGAACCAGGAAGCGAATACTTGTCTATGCAAGTCCCGGTAGAAATGCCGGAAGCAGTTAGTTACCAAGGAGTGTTTGGCAATGCTCCGGCTGGCGGTTTTGCGCCTCAAATGAAATTCTCAACATTATCAGCACCAGCTCCAGCAGAAGCTCCAGATTTTCTTCGGCAAAAGCTATCGCCACAATCTCCAGCAGCCATAGAAGCTGAGATGTCTTTGTGCTTTGATTTTTTCGAGGAGATGGAACAAGATGAATTATTAGACGTAGGCATCAACCATCAGTTAGAAGTCATCAGTGTTACTGGCTTGGATGACACAGAAATTGCTGACTTAACCCAACACCTTCAACAACTAAACTTTCCTTCAGGCTTTAGTGGTGAAATCGTCTTTGAGTTCACCGTCAAGAAAGGTCGGGTAGAACGGGTAGTTTTGGATGAGGAAACCTCTACTCTAAAAGATCCAGTTGTAGTGGAGAAAATTAAGCGATCGCTCCTAATTTGGAGAGTTCCTCCATCTACAATTGGCAAAGTTATCTTAACCTTGCATCTTCGCGTTTAATCTATAGAGACCGTAAATTTACGGTCTCTATGAATTATTTAGGTGTTTTAATCTGACGTGCCATGTCTAGATAAGCGCTCATATTCGCTCCTGGACGGCGACGACCATTAGAGCTAGTAGTCGAAGGAGCAAGATATTTTGGTGCAAAGGTTGTTTCAGTTGGCTCTTCTTTGAGTACTTTGGCTGCTGCCGCTTTTGCTTTTTTGCCCGGTTCAATTTTAAGACCTTCAGCAGTCTGGACTAGTTGAACGTCGGCTGGTTTGGGATTTTTAGCTGATTTTTCCTTAGCTGGTTTTTCCTTAGCCTTAGACGCGGCGGTTTTTGTTCCATTCAATGAATCTGGTTTAGATGGAGCTGGTCCTTCTGATGAAATTGTCTCTGCTACTTTCTTAGCATTCGATGCAACTGTATCTGCTACTTTCTTCGCGTTTGATGCTACCTCTTTAGCAGCATCTTTGGCAGCATCTTTGGCTTCGTCCAATTCTAAAAAGTAGCCGTTGCTTTTCTTCTTACCCGGTAATAATCCAGTAATAAAGCCCAGAATACCGCCAAGGAAACCCTGAATACCCGAAATTAACTTTTTGATAAAATCCATTACAATTACTCCTGCCTTTTACCTTTTATATTTTGAACTCAACCGTAATTGTTAAAAATTACGAAAAAATGTTACATTATCTACTTGCCGTCACCCCGTTCTGGTGACAACCCTTATAGGTTTGTGCTTAATTAACATTGTAGTAAAACCACAGGGCAAATGTTCTATTGCAAGCATTTGCAACCTGCACACACCGAGAACTAATTATTAAATTTTACTGTAGCTAAGAGCAAGATTCTGAAAGCAAGCTTTACAAGAATTAACATTTCTTTGTTTGGTAAATACCCAATTGAAGTTAAACAAGCAGTTTACTCTCAACCAATCGGAAGAGTGTCATAGCCGAATGGCAGATGTCAAGATAAATTCGTTAAATTTTATACAAACTATCTTTGAAAGCATTTCAGTTTTGTTTGCCACAATATTTTTATAAAGAAAGAATCCGAAAAGCAATAACTTCAGTTTGTAGAGCAGTATGTACCTACAAAAGTGAAATACACCCCTTAATTCAGCCAGATTTTGTAAATGAACATTGAAAATCAACAACGCAATCCCGTTTTGTTAATACACGGCATTGACGACACAGAGGCAGTTTTCCATAGAATGGCGGCTCAATTAAGACTAGAGGGTTGGTCTGTATATAGCCTGAATCTAGTTCCTAATAATGGTGATGTGGGTCTTGATGAATTGGCAAAACAAGTAGCCGATTATGTTACAGCAACCTTTGCACCAGAACAACGTTTAGATTTAATCGGCTTCAGTATGGGAGGAATTGTCAGCCGTTACTATGTTCAGCGATTAGGAGGAATTAACCGCGTGCAGCGGTTTATTACCATCGCTTCGCCCCATTATGGAACTGTAGTTGCTTATGGTTCCCGGCGTCCTGGTTGCCTACAAATGCGCCCCGATAGCATTTTTCTCAAGGATTTGAATTCTGATGCTGTAATGTTGGGGCAGCTAGATTTTACGTCTATCTGGACACCTTATGATTTAATGATTGTCCCAGCAAATAGTTCACAAATGCCTGTAGGAAGCCAAGTAGTAGTACCAGTTACTCTACACCCTTGGATGCTGACAGATCCCAGGAGTTTAGCGGTAGTCACAGCAGCTTTAGCAAAGCCTATTAAGCTACCCTTGCTGAATAAAAATCCAGTCAGGAACCAGCATCCTTAGTTACGCTTGCATTACTTTATTTTTAATTTTTAATTTTTTAAGTTCTATCCCCAATTTGCGTATGTTCGTAACTCCCAAAAATCGCCTCTGGGTGACGATAATACTTGAACTCCATGAGGTTATAAAAAGGATCTTCTAAAAAGAAAGTGCGATGCTCAAGAGGAGAACCGACAAAGCGATTTTTGGTTTCTTCACGAAAAAGTAGCTGTTGTTGTTGTGCCCTTTGTACTAAGTCTTGCCAGTCACGTTCTTGGGTAAAAATTAGCCCAAAGTGTCTGGGATAGATATTTTTTTGCGGTGTCAAAGGTTCTTTGGTGACATGAGCCACTAATTGATGACCGTAGAGATTGAGAATCAGGGCATGGTGGTTTTCACGGCCAGGAATGCAGCCCAAACTATCTACATAATATGCTTTTGTTTGGGCAATGTCAGTTACAGGGAAAGCTAGATGGAATAAAGTTTGGCTCATAGCTGGTATTAAAAAGACTAGTATTTGATGCTATCTACAATTTATATTATTAAGTTTTGATTGTGGTTAACTTGAACACAGTTTTTATTGACATTAACTTATATTCTTTATCCTTATGACTAAGATTGGGGATTGAGTAATACTTCAGGCACTCTAATCTGCGGTGACGGAGAAGAGTCTACTTAACTCAAAAGAAGTTTTGCATTTTGTTTAATCCACGTTCTTTAGTCAATATTTCAGTGTCTATCTAAGACATCATTAATGGTTTGAGACTCAGCTTTCAGAGCGATGCCTATACAAGTTACTTAATAATATAAGTATATTACTTTACTTAGAGAGGTTTCAAAAATAAAGCACTAAGCATCACAAATTCGTTATTCTGTTGATATTCAGACAAAATTACTCACGATTAATTGCTGATGTCATCCTCAATTGATTCTGTAAATCCCTGGTTAGTAGCAGTAGTATTAAACACAATTTTATTGGGTTTAGCTTGGATTGCTCCGAAAAAGCTACTTACCCCTGCTGGATTATTCCATGCCTGGTTCCTGGCCATCTTAATTTGGGTAACTTTAGGCTGGCAAGGATATGCAGTAGTAATGTTCTATTTTTTGGTTGGTTCCGGCGTTACCCGCATCGGTATGGCGCAGAAGGAGGCAGAAGGAATTGCCGAAAAGCGTTCTGGGGCAAGAGGCCCAGAAAATGTTTGGGGTTCAGCTTTGACTGGGGCGCTGTGTGCTTTGGGAGTAGGAATAATAAATTCGGGATTCCTCGTACCTACTACCCAGTCTCTAATCCCCAATACTTCGGCAATGCTCAGTACAAGTCCCCAGTCCCTATTATTGTTAGCCTATGTAGCGAGTTTCAGTACAAAGTTGGCTGACACCACTGCTAGCGAAGTCGGTAAAGCTTATGGTAAAAGCACCTTTTTGATTACCACACTCCAACCAGTGCCTCGCGGTACAGAAGGAGCGGTAAGCTTGGAGGGAACTTTAGCTGGGATTGTAGCTTCTATAGCGATCGCACTTGTGGGTTGGGGAGTTGGTTTAATCGATCTATTGGGAGTCGCTTGGTGTGTACTGGCAGCATTTATTGCCACTAACCTAGAAAGTGTGATTGGCGCAACACTGCAATCTAAGTATACCTGGCTGACCAATGAAGTAGTAAATATTTTTAATACATTAATCGGTGCGATCGCATCTGTGCTACTTGCTTGGACATGGATAACTTTCATTAATTAGGCTGAAGAGAGTAAACAATTACAATTACTCGTTTAAGTGGGGCATTTAGATCGTTACCAGTTCCAGATTCCCCACTTAGCACTGGCTAAACCCTACTTATCCGCTAACAGCACTCAGCATTCTTGAAAGACATTGGTAAAGAAATAACTATTTGCCTTACTACTGCACCACCACTAATATTTTCAGTCCTGATTTTGTCTTCACTAGACTGTAAAAATGATCGTGGCAAATTATTTTATCTACTAGCTATATAATTTTTTGACCATTTAGATGTAATTTGTTCATCGAATCTTTATCATATTTATCCATGAATGACCAGATGATTTCTATATGATTTAATTTAAAAGTCCTATAAGTGTTTAACCATTTTCACATAATTAGTTCATGGAATCTTTATCGTTTTTGGCAATTAATGACCAAATAATTTCTATAGAGCAAGCGGTAAAGTACCTGCAAGCCTCTGGAAAATTAGGACAGTTCATTGGGGATATTCTCCGACAGTACGTAATTGAGGAAGAAATCCGAACACGAGATGATATTGAAATTGGTACCGCAATAACTGAACAGTCAATAATTGACTTTAGGCTGAAAAATCAACTCACTGACCCCCAAAGTTTTCAAGAATGGTTAAAGACAAATAATACAGATTACGCTACTTTTCACACATCGGTTGCTTTTGGTTACAAGTTAGAAAAGCTGAAAGCTGTAGTGACACAAACAAAACTCCCAGAATATTTTATTGAACGCAAGATTTTTTTAGATCGGGTAGTACTTTCCCGGATTGTTGTTGATAATCGAGAATTGGCAGACGAACTCCAAACCCAAATAGAAGAAGGAGGTAGTTTTGAGCAACTAGCCAAAGAGTATTCCCTTTCAGATGACCGAATTGTGAATGGCATGATGGGAATCGTCAGCCGAGGTAGTATGCCGGATATATTACGAGCAGCTATTGATGTGGCCAGTCCTGGACAATTGATAGGCCCAATAGAAATCGTTGGCAAAGACTCCCCGCAAGGAGAAGGACCTTATGGTTTGTTTCGAGTAGAACAATTTCTACCAGCGTCTTTAGAAGATACTCAACTACAGCAAGCACTACAAAATGAGTTGTTTGAAAAATGGCTAGCAGAGAAAATTCAAAAACTGACAGTCAAATTACAAGTGAGTTAAAAACTCTGGATAATGAATCTTTACGATTAAAAGTGCTAGCTTCTTTGCCTTGGAATCAGCCACCACTATGCTGGCTGACTCCCGAACAACAATCCCGATTGGAAAATGAATGCCAAACCCGCCAGTATCGTCTTGGAGAAAAAATCTGGTCAAACGATGTCGGTGGCTATCAATTTTTAATTGTGGCTGGGAAAGTCCGCTTGCGAGAAGAAGGGATTGGCAAACCAATAGCCGCACTAGATGCAGGGGATTGGTTTGGCGACTTCCAAAAGCTATCTGCGGATTTCAAAGCTGTAGCTGCTAGTAAAGAGGTGATAGTAGTTTGTTGGGACACTGCGCTGTGGACAGAATTTTCTCACCCACAAATTCAGGAATTTTGGCAAGCGTTACCAGTAGAGATGGAGGGGCAAAGGGAGACATTTTCCTTCTCTAGCAGTCCTTCGGTAACTTCAGCCTCAGACGGGACTTCTAGCCCCCACAGCCTCCAACCCCAAAAAGGACTCCCAGCCGCCAATTTAATCGCTGCAAATTATCCGTTTGTTGCCAGTTGGAACACCGCTGCTGCCTGTTTAACAATGGTGGCGCAACAACTAGAAAATTCTGTGCAACTGGAATGGGTGCAGCGTCAACTCAGAGGACAACGCCCAAAACAGGTTGTGGAAGCAGCAGAAAAGTTAGGGTTAGTGTTGCGACGCTTACAAGTGAGTTGGAGTGAGTTGCGACAGTTGTCATTTCCAGCTTTATTGCTTTGGACTTCTGACTCACCCCAGAGTCCATCCTGGGTGGTGGCTTATGGAGTTAAAGGCGATCGCTTAATTATCGCTAATCCTTTAAATCCCGAACGGACTTGTGAAAGCTTGCCGCAGTCAATAGTTGAGGTGTCTTGGGATGGACAATTATGGCAAGTAGAACTCATATCCCAGCAAGAAAAATTTAACCTCAGTTGGTTTACCCCAGCAGTTTGGAAGTATAAAGGACTGCTCACAGAAGTATTGTTAGCATCTTTTACCTTGCAGCTTTTGGGGTTAACAACACCGCTAATTACCCAAGTCGTCATTGATAAAGTGATGGTACAGGGGAGTTTGCCGACTCTCGATGTAATGGCGATCGCACTTTTATGCGTAGCCATATTTGAGTCCATACTGGGCATTCTCCGCCTATTCATCTTTACCCATACAGCTCGCCGTCTGGATTTGAGTTTATCAGCGCAGCTATTTCGCCATCTGATGCGTCTGCCTTTGGCTTATTTTGAGTCGCGCCGCGTCGGAGACACAGTAGCAAGAGTCCAGGAACTCGAACAAATTCGTCAGTTTCTCACAGGTACAGCATTAACTGTGATTCTGGATAGCATCTTTGCTGTGGTGTACCTGGCATTGATGTTTTACTATAATATCCCACTCACCTTTGTGGCCTTAGCAGTACTGCCACTCTTTGCCACATTAACGATAGTGGCAACACCAATTCTGCGTAACTGGCTCAATGAAACCTTTAACCGGAGTGCCGATAGTCAATCGTTTCTAGTAGAGACAATCACCGGAATTCACTCTGTTAAAGCCCACGCAGCCGAACCAGTAGCCCGCGATCGCTGGGAAGGCTTATTTGCCCGCTTCATTCGCACAGGTTTTAAAGCTTCTACCACCTCCAATATCAGCAGCAACATTGGTGACTTTCTCACTAATTTATCCACCATGCTGATTCTCTGGTTTGGTGCCAAGTTAGTCATCGAACAAAAGCTCACAATTGGACAGCTTGTTGCATTTCAAATGTTATCTGGTAGAGTTACAGGCCCGCTTTTGCGCTTAGTACAGTTGTGGCAAAACCTTCAACAAGTGCTACTTTCTGTAGATCGCATTGGTGATATTCTCAACGTCTCCCCAGAAGCTGAACTGGGAACTGGCTTAGTTTTGCCACCCCTGAAAGGACAAATCACCTTTGAGCAAGTATTTTTCCGCTACCGCCCAAACTTTGAAGCAATTTTGCGGGGAATCTCTTTCAGCGCTGAACCAGGGCAGTTTGTTGGCATTGTCGGACGTAGTGGTTCTGGGAAAAGTACCCTATCTAAGCTATTGCAACGCCTCTATCAAATTGAATCAGGACGCATCCTAATTGATGGTTTTGATATAAAAAGTGCCGATTTAGCCTCACTGCGGCAACAAGTTAGTGTAGTTCTCCAAGAAGACTTTTTATTTAACGGTTCTATTTTGGAAAATATCACTCTCGGTAGTCCCGATATTACCGCAGAGCAAGTAGTAGAGGCGGCAAGATTAGCTGTGGCTCACGACTTCATTAGTCAATTACCCTACGGTTACGAAACCAATGTTGGTGAACGCGGTACAGCTTTATCTGGTGGACAGAGACAACGTATTGCTCTGGCAAGGCTATTTCTTTCCCAAGCGCCGATTTTAGTTTTGGATGAAGCTACTAGTGCTTTGGATAGTGAAACTGAACAACAAGTACTGCAAAATCTGCAAAAAATCTCTGCCAACCGTACCGTGTTCCTGATTGCTCACCGCTTTGCTCCCCTCAAACGTGCTGACTTGATTTTGGTTTTGGAGCAAGGCGTGATTGCCGAACGTGGTACTCACTCACAATTGTTGCAACAAAAGGGTTTGTATTGGTCACTATATCAACGGCAGCAAGCAAACATTTAATAGATTTAACTAACTCAAAGCTTGTGGCTACATAAAAAATAAACCTTTGCAAAACGGCTTAAAGATAGCCTTTGGCGAATGGAGCATAACTCCGTTCGCCATTTTAATTTTGCTGATTTCAATAATTACCCTTGCTCCAGTCTGAGTGATGTAAATACTTTTGTAGCTAGCGATCGCAGCATTTCTAAGACTAACAAAAGGAGTCGATAACGCCATGTTGCAATTTTTGCATTAGTCTTTATTAATACACCTTAAATATTTAATATTTTCTCGATAAAGTTACTCTTAATAAAAACTGTAATTATCATAATGTTTTTTGGTAATAAAATTAGCATTTTGTTATTAAATTCCATAGTAATTATTGAGAATGAAGTTTATTCGCACATTGAAATCTTTTGATTGTAAAGGTTTCAAAGCTCCAAACTGTCAAAAAACGGTTGCTATCTTTGAGAAAAATTTATGCACATTGATGATGTTAATAACAATATATTGTCAAATAAACAGCTAAATACCACTTCAATCTCCTCATTAGATAGCTTTAATACAAAAGATAACTACAGCCTAAACTTCAGTAGACGTAGTAGCTATAACTCAGATGATGCTGATGTACAGTTGCTAAATAACGATGAATCTGAAAATAGCAATAACGCTACAACTAATGCTTTTAGCACCCAAAATTATAACTCTACTAATGGCTATGGCTTGATTAATGGAGCAGCAGCAGTGGCTAGAGCTATTGGTCAAAATACCTTTGCTGATGTTCCCGATATTGGTGGCAATAATTGGGGAGCAGACATGGTTAAAGCACCGGAAGCTTGGGCACAGGGATATACAGGTAAAGGCGTTGTTGTCGCTGTTGTAGATACTGGAGTTGACTATAACCACGAAGATTTAACAAATAATATCTGGACGAATACTAAGGAAATTGCAGGTAACGGTATAGATGATGATGGAAATGGCTATGTTGATGATAATTACGGCTGGAACTTCGCTAATAAAAACAACAACACCCTAGATGACAACGGTCATGGTACTCATGTTTCCGGGACGATCGCAGGAGAAAATAATAACTACGGTGTCACTGGTATTGCCTATGATGCCAAGATTATGGCTGTCAAAGCTTTAGATAGCTCTGGTTCTGGTTCCTATAGTTCCATATCTAAAGGTATTCGCTACGCTGTAGATAATGGAGCTAATGTGATTAACCTCAGTTTAGGAGGCGCATCTTCTAATCGCACTCTAGAGTCAGCCATTAACTATGCCAGCAGTAAAGGAGTAATTGTCGTCATGGCAGCAGGTAATGATGGTGACTCATCACCAGACTATCCCGCCCGCTATGCATCCAAGTCGGGAATTGCCGTTGGGGCAGTAGATAAAAATAATAATTTGGCCGACTTCTCTAACCGCTCTGGAACAAATCCAATCGCTTACGTCACAGCTCCAGGAGTCAAGGTTTATTCATCAGTTCCGAATAATCAGTATGCAAGTTATAGCGGCACATCTATGGCTGCTCCCCACGTTGCTGGTATCGTTGCCTTGATGCTTAGTGCTAACTCGAACCTGACTGATGCCCAAGTACGTCAGATTGTCACAGAAACCGCAGTAAATAGTACACAAACTACAAGCTCTAGTTTTAACATTTCTAATGTCAGTTCTCTAGCGAGTCAAGTAATTGCAGAAACCGCAGTAAATAGTACACAAACTACAAGCTCTAGTTTTAACATTTCTAATGTCAGGTCTCTAGCGAGTCAGGTAATTGCAGAAACCGCAGGAAATAACACACAAACGACAAACTCTAGTTTTAATAATTCCAATTTTGGTTCTCTAATCGGTCAGGGAATTACAGAAACCACAAGATACTTAACACCAGAAAAGATCGCTAGTTTTAATAATTCTGATTTTAGCCCTGTAATCGTTCAGGCAATTACAGAATCGGCACAATATCTAACACCAGAGACGAGCGCTAGTTGGAATAATTCTGATTTTAGCCCTGTGATTGGTCAAGCAATTACAGAAACCACAAAATATCTGATATCAGCCGAAGGTAATAACATATCAACAAATCCAGAATTATGGTCGCAATTTCAAAACTATGAGAAGATTCTGGGCAGTATCAATGTGAATAGCAATCAGGATGAGAATAATCCAGATTTTGTCAAACTACTAGAAGGAATGCAAAAACAAATAGATCAGTATAGAAAATTTTTGGGTATAGCTTGAAAATTATAGCGATTTGCAGTTAAGTTCAATACTGCTCGTCTGTTGTGAATAAATGTAGGGGTTTAACAATGCTAAACCCTTACTTGTGGCTAATCTAACAGACTTTCCTACCTAACGGAAAATGCCTCGCTGAACCGCCGTGTTACAGGCTCAGTGATGAATGTCAAAATTGACTTTTTACGAGTGACAATTTCACCTGTAGCAGCCATCCCTGGTGTAAATTCTACTTCTTGACCCCGAACATTGACTGCGTGTTTATTTAGCTTAATTCTCGTCGGAAAAACTAAACCCAATTCTTTATCAGCAATTGCATTTGGACTGACTTGCATAACTTCGCCATCCACAATGCCAAATTCTTGAAAGGGAAAAGTCGCCATTTTCACTTTTGCCTTCATTCCTTGACGAATAAAGCCAATATCGCGGTTGAGAACTTTTACCTCTAGAAGCATTTCTTCCCCTTCCGGCAAAATTGACAGCAATTCTTCACCCGATTGAACTGGTCCCTTGGTGGCTTTGACTTTATAAATTGTACCGGCTACGGGAGCCTCAATTGTTTCTAAAGCTTGTTGCTTCCTCGCCTGCTCTAATTGACCTTGAACAGTTGTCAGTTCTTCTTTACGCTTATTAAACTGTGTCAAAATTTCGCTTTGGCGTTCTGATGCTACACGCTGGGCCTGACTGCGTGCAGCATTGTAAGCTTGTTCTGCTTGGCGAATTTCCTGGACTTGAGCAGCAATATCTTTTTCTAATGATGTGACTTTATCTTGAGCCTCTGTGATTCTATTCTGGGCGTTGATAACTTCATCTTGCGCTCTGGTGATTTCTGTTTTTGCACGAGTTAATCTTTCTTGAGCATCCAAGTAATCAACACGAGGCACAGCGCCAGGAGTCATTAGAGTACGTAGGCTTTTTTCCCTTTCTTGAGCCAGGGCTAAATTACTTTCAATTTTAATTCGGATGCTATCTGCATTGACAAGGTTGGTTTGAGCATTCCCAAAGCTGCTTTTAGCATTAACTAAGTTATCTTGCAATCGACTCAAGCGGACTTTAGCTTGATCGATGAGTGCTATTTGACGATTTGCTTCTGCTTCCGCCCCTGCTTGACGAGATTGAAAGTCTTGCAGACGGGAGCTTAAAAGTTCATCTTGCAGTTTCGTCCCAGTAGTTTTGCCTCCAACACGTTCTGCATCCAAACGCTGTAAATCGTCCTGAATCAATCTGCTAGATTTAGCTAGGCGGGAAACATCGGTTATTTGCAAGTCTGGATCTTTTTGAATCAGAATTTGACCTTTAGTAACGCGATCGCCTTCTTGCACTTTAACAGCAACAATTGACCCTCCGCCCAAGGATGTCACCGGTCTTACCTGTGCGGAAGCAATTAATTCCCCCGGAGCTGTTGCTACTTCATCTATTTGCGAGAAGTACGCCCAAGCGATCGCTCCAAATACGATGGCGCTCATCGTTCCCGCTAATAATCTAGTGTACAGGGGCGGCAATTCTTGTACCGCCTTCCCCAATTCATAAGTAAGTTGTTCCTCCGGTTGGGCGAATCGTTCTTTTGTTTGACGTGCTTGAGCAGCATTTACCATATATTTTTGTCCTTCATCATTTGTCATTTGTCATTTGTCATTTGTCCTTGATTATTCACGAATGACCAATGACTAATGACTAATGACTATTCAAACTGCTAAATAGCGCCGCAAAAAACTGTCTAATGTCTCTAATTGGAAGTTAAAAATCGCCTCTAAATTGGCAATTTCATCTTTTGTGCAGAAAAATTCATTTGCTAGCAATGTACGATAAGTTCCCAAGGCTTTTTGGATTTTGGGATTAAATAAACCCAATGCACCCTGTAACCCATCAATGACAAATAGGGGTGAGTTAATTATTACTGGTTCTTTGGCGAAAATCCGACCAAAAATCCGGGGAATATCTTCTCGTAATAAAATCTCCGGTCCTCCGACGGGTAAAATCTGGTTGCGAGCGCCTTCAACTGTCACAGAATCCACAACTATCTTTGCCAAATCATCAGTACTGACAATTGAGGTCCGGTTTTTGCGATCGCCAACAAGCAGATACAATCCCGTTTCCCGAAATCGTTCTACCAGTGGCAGCAAGTTAGATGCTAATCCAGATGGGCGCAAAATAGTGTAATTTAAGCCACTAGCTGCCAAATATTGCTCTACTGCTCGTTTAGCTTTGAAAACGGGAGCATTTTCATAACCGCGATCGGCTCCTAGTACGGAAATGAAGACAAAATGCTCTACGCCATTGGCTTTTGCCTGGTCGATGAGTTCAATATTGGCGCGGTAATCTAAAGATAGGGCATCGCTATCAGAACCGTGGGTGCTGATAATATACCGCACACCCTGGCTAGCTTTCTGGATATCTTTTTGTTCTAGCAAGTCACCGATAAAGATTTCTGCACCTCGGTGTTCTAACTCGCTATAGCGCGACGTAAGGCGGACAAATGCCCGCACAGATTGTTCTTGTTGTCGTAGGAGTCGCACAACTCTGCGACCAATTCCTCCCGTTGCTCCAGTTACCAGAAACATATAATAGATACCTAAATTGAATAGTTACAGTGTTTATAATCTTCAGAATGCTCGATATATGCTCAAAATCCATTGAGCAGTACTTAAAAAGAGATATGAGCATATTTTTATACTTTGTTACCATGCTCAAGATAATCTCACGCCAATAAGTCACACCTTATTTATTTTAATACTCTGAAAATGATCCCCCATATTTTTGTAGATGTCGGGGATAGAGTAATAGGAGGGTGCAACACGAAAAACGGGGATGTCGGGGATGCAGAGGAGGCAAAACAATGAATAAAGAAGCAATTAAAGAAAGATCGTAAGAGTTTTGCCGTCGTGCAATCCAAGAAGCATTAAATAAAGATAGAGAAAAGTAATCTTAAAGGAATAGTTGTCATAACTGTGAGAATTACTGGTATGAGTCAGCAATCAAGCATATTGCTTTCTTAATATGCTTGATTACTTGCGGAAAACACCAACATGAGAAAGCAAACTGGGATTTGAGTAAGTCAAACGTCATTTTACTTGCGGAAAACCCCAAAATGAGAAAGCAAACTGGGGTTTGAATAAGTCAAATACAATTTTGCTTATTAAAATCGACTTGATATATTGTTTTTATCAAGTAACTAGTTATTGTCCATCGTGACTTTTTCGGCTTATTCTTTGGCTTTGACTGTGGTCGATATTTCTTGCAAAATTCTCGCTATTTAATAGCGTATTCATTTGCAAGAGTTTTTTTAACTGTCGCTTGTAGGACAAGGAACAGACTTTTTACCTGACCAATCTGTAAGAGTATTTTCATCTCTATAATGCCGGGGAGTTTTCAACAGCAAATACCAAGCCTCTCTAGCATCTAATAAATTAAAGTTTTCAGAATATTGAGTTTCTAACAAATCCCTAACCAGAACATAATAGTCCGAGTTCATTCCTGGAAAAATATGATGTTCAGTGTGATGAGAAAAATTTAAATGCAACAAGTCAAATATTTTGTAAACCCGGAGAGACATACTATTAATTAGTGGGTCATTAACGCTGGTCATCCGACAAAGTAAATGATTTGTATAAATATAAAAAATTACTCCAGCATAACCAATTGCAATCGGTAAAAAGTAACCAAGTATGAGCTTGATGGGGTCAAATTGGAGATAGATTAGGATACTCAGATGAATCATTATCATCATTAATAATTCCCCTGCGATCGCTCGCCGATCTTTAGGACTGACTGTAAATGCAGCAGGAACATAATCGACGGATTTATGATTGAAAAACAGCACAGATGTTAGATTGCGAAAAGTATGTACTCCCCAAGCAGAAGTCATTCCCACTATGAACCATACAGGATTGACTTCAGTTGAAGGTACAAATAAGTCCTGAATCCATTTTCCCCAGGTTGAAGATTGTTCATACAAGTAATTACGATCTGGGTCGCCTAAATCATTAGTGTGATTATGATGTACTCGATTATGAACTGCTTTCCATAATGTTGGTGGCATCCACAACATTGTTAGCCCTATAAAGCTAATTATATAGATTAATCGGGGGTTTTTAATTACGCTACCATGCATCAAATCGTGGGTACTAAATAGTAAGACAACGACGCTATTGCCCATAACTATACTTAAAGGTATATAAAGCCATAAAAGGTATGGCGACCAACAATCTAACCGAGACGCTATCATCCAACCTAGTATCAAAAGTGCCAGATTAATGAACAAGATAATTAACTTACTTGGATCGGGAATAAAGGCTTTAGGTGGCATCAAAGAACGTAATTCTTTCGCATATATTTTCTGATGAATAAGTGTCCGATCGGTACTAACATTCATAAATAATTGTCACGTAGAGAATTTAGCTGAGTGAACTTTTGCGGTAAATCGTAGCTTTTTAAAATCGGACTATTTAATTCACAATAGCTAAATGTCTAAATATACCACACAATATTTTTACAATAGACCTATTGGAGAATTTTGGCATCGCCCACAAGTATGCCTCAGAATAAATTCTGAGGCTCACAATCTGAAGCTGGCTAAAATTATTATTGTTTCAACCACATTTCCAGCCAGAGCCAAGAAAAGAGTCTGTGAAAAATTTTCCCAATTTAAAATCCTCCCACATCTTTGTAAATGCAGGGGGATTTAAACGCTTTGTGCAAGCAGCCTACCTCAAAACTATTCAGACGCTTTGTTATTAGCTCTATTAGCACGCGCCTCAGCTGAAGCCATGACCTCATCAAAATTTTCTAGCACTTCGCCAGGGAAGTTTTCCAAAACTCTAGTAGAAAGAGCAACCCGCCCTTTACCCTCATCCAAGTCAATAATTACAGCTTTAATTGGCTGACCAACTTGAAATACTTTTTCTAAAGAATCAATAAATTTCTGGCTTACCTGCTTGATATGAAGTAAGGCGCTCATCCCACTTAAATCAACAAACACACCAAAAGGTTTGATGCCAGTAACTTTACCTTCCACCAGTTGACCTAGTTCTAATAAGCTGAAGTTGCTAGAACGAGTTGCTAAACGCTGGGAAAGAATGAGTTTGTTGGTGTTTTTATTGATTTCCAAAAAGCCTACAGTCAGATTTTGACCTTTGAGTGCTTCTAAATTATCACGCTCTGCCAGGTGCGATCGCGGGATAAATCCCCGCAAGGAGAGAATATCGACGGTGACACCACCTTTATTTACACCCATAACTCGTACTTGCACAGTCTGAGCATTTTCCTGCATTTCAGTCAGTCGTTCCCAGATGTGCTGAATTTCCAACTGCTTTCGGGAAAGGGTAACTTGCCCTTCTGCATCTTGATCTCGGATAATCAAAAACTGCATTTCCTCTTGCAATGGCAGCACTTCCGATAAATCGGTAACTGCTCTCAAAGAAGCCTCATCGCGCGGCAGAAAAGCTGACGACTTGCCACCAATATCCACATAAGCTCCATCATGGTCAAGTTGGAAAACTTTGCCATGTACAAGCTGTCCCTTTTGAAATTGGTAGTCGTGTTTTTCTAGTGCTTTGGCAAAATCGTCCATTGTAAAGGGCGAATTGGCTGTTTGAGAAAGTTTCGATTCGGAATTCATGACTTTTGAAGATTAGTTGTTATTTGATATCGTGCAACTGAAGTTTATGTTGTCATTTGTCATTTGTCATTTGTCCTTTGTTGTTCACCAATGACCAATGACCAATGACTAACTTGGCTGCGTATGCTTCAGTTTAGTTGACCAAAGAGTTGTTTTACTTGCTCCCAAGCATCGGCCGCAGCTTTAGGATTATAACTGGCACGGTGGTTACAGAAAAATCCGTGATCAGCTCCATCGTAGCGAAACACATGATGAAGAATTTTATATTTTTCTAACTCTGCTGCAATCTCATCTACTTGTTCGCCTGGGATGCTAGCATCTTCTGTGCCAAAGAAGGCATAGAGAGTACCTGTTATTTCTCTAGTGCGGGTGATAGTAGGAGCGCCGCCTCCCGGTGTGCGGGTGGTAATTCCGGCACCGTAGAAGGAAGCTGTAGCTTTAATATTTGGCAAAGTGGCTGCAAGATATGCAACATGACCCCCAAAGCAGAAGCCAATACAGCCAAAACCATCTTTTTTCACGTGGGGCAGATTTTTGAGGTAGTCAATTGCTAGTTGAATATCGCTCAATAACTCTGAGGCTTGAGTTTGCATGGCGTAGCCTCTGCCCGTTTCAATATCTTCGGGTGTGTATCCAGTTTCAAAACCAGGAGCAATCCGTTGAAAAAGTGCAGGTGCGATCGCTACATACCCAAGTTGGGCAATCCGTTCTGTAACTTCCCGAATGTGAGCGTTAATACCAAAAATTTCTTGTAATACTACAACCCCTGGGTAAGAGCCAGGTTCTTTTGGCTCTGCTAGATAAGCAGACACTTGAATATTATCTTGCAAAAGATTAATCGTTGTGGTACTTGTTGCTTGCTCTGTCATAATAATTTTTACCAGTGCTATGTGATTAGCCGTGTGTTTATTTGATATAACTATGCCAGTATGCCTAGCTTTTTTCTAATTAAATTATCAATAACCAATAGTGAGCGCATTAGAAATTTGTATCAGAAAAACTTTATATGTAAATAAACATATTTGAGATGTAGCAAATGTAGCTGGCACAAAAGGAGGGCTGAGTAAAAAGTGTTGAGTATAAAAGCAACACTCAGAACTCAGCACTCATTAGCACTTAGTATTCAGGAGGTTTGGTGATGATTCAATTCCGTATTCAGCCAGACAGCGAAATTCCCGCATCAACCCAGCTGTTTAATCAAATCCGATTTGCGATCGCTTCTCGACAATATCCCCCGGCTTACAAATTACCAAGCACACGGGCGCTGGCAATGCAAACTGGGTTACATCGTAATACCATAAGTAAGGTTTACCGTCAACTAGAGGAAGACGGATTTGTTGAAAGTATGGCTGGTTCGGGTATTTATGTTCGTGCCCAAGGTCATGAGGGCGGTAGTAGACTGCAATCACCAATTCTCAAACAAAATCCTGATGCATATCAAGTTGTCCAACAAGCACTTGACGAACTGCTCTCTCAAGGATGTTCGCTGAATCAAGCCAGAGAGCTATTTTTAGCGGAAATCGACTGGCGCTTGCGTTGTAGTGCGCGGGTACTGGTTGCAGTTCCATCTTATGATATGGGTGCTGGTGAATTGATGGTCTATGAATTAGAACGATCGCTAAAAATTCCAGTCCAGTTGGTAGCAATGGAGGAATTAACAGCTGTGCTTGATAAAACTACCTCTGCGACAGTCGTCACAAGTCGGTATTTTATCAGTAATGTGGAAGCGATCGCAGCTCCAAAAGCCGCACGAGTAATTCCTCTAGATATCTACGACTACAGCAAAGAACTCAGCATCTTGAAAACCTTACCAAAAGAAAACTGTGTAGGCATAGTTAGCCTTAGTTCCGGGATTGCACGAGCCGCAGAAGTCATCCTCCACGGTTTGCGAGGCGATGAACTATTGGTGATGACTTCGCAACCAAAAGATGCTTACAAGCTTCAGGCAATGGTTAAACGGGCTGAGGTAATCATAAGCGATCAAGCCAGTTTTGCAGCAGTGCAAGCAGCCGTGCAAGCATCTGATGAAGATATTATTCGTCCACCAAAGCTGATTAAGGTTGAAAATTATATCGGCGCTAACTCGATTAACTTGCTAAAACGAGAACTGGGTTTAAGTTAATCTCAAGATAATTCTACCAACATCTTTGAGAGCAACTAATACAGGAGGGATAGGATAGTGCAGATTGTGATTGTGGGCGCAGGTCCAACAGGTGTAACCCTTGCCCTGCTTCTTGTAAAACGTGGTATTGCTGTAACGTTAATTGAAGCAGCAAAAGACTTTCATCGTGTATTTCGCGGCGAAGGATTAATGCCCAGTGGCTTAGATGCCCTAGAGCAAATGAGTCTATCGGCGTTGTTGGAAAATATTCCCCATCGGCAACTCGACGCGTGGGAATTCATTATCGGGGACAAGCAGTTGTTTCGAGTTGATGAACCAATGGGGGCAACCCGACCCTGTACACTGGTTTCACAACCACCACTGCTCAAAGCACTGATTTCGGAAGCTCAAACCAATGATGGGTTTGAATTTATCCAAGGTGTTCCTGTCAAGGATTTGCTGTGGAGTAACGAACGTGTCGCAGGTGTAGTACTGAGCAATGGGAGAGAACTTACTGCTGACTTAGTGATTGGGGCAGATGGTCGAAATTCTCTTGTACGACAACGTATAGGATTGGAATTGGTACGTCAGCCCAAAAATATTGATATTCTCTGGTTTAAACTTGCCGCCAGTCCTGAGTTTGCAGCCGATAATGTGTTTCGTACAATTGTAAATGGCGATCGCGTATTTACCATCTTTCACGGAGCAGAATCAGGAAAACTACATCTGGCTTGGGTGATGTCAGCAACCGAAAATACTGACTCCAAACAAGCTAACTGGGCAGAGATTTTTGCCTCCTTATCGCCCTCATGGCTAGCAGAGCATTTCCGTAATCATGCAGACACTATCGAGTCTCCCATTCGGCTCTCTGTTGTGGTTGGTTATTGTCCCCAATGGCACGCACCAGGGGTATTGCTTCTAGGTGACGCTGCACACCCAATGTCTCCCGTCCGTGCCCAAGGAATTAATCTCGCATTCCGTGATGTGATTGTCGCTGCTAACCATCTTGTGCCACTTTTGCAAAAAGAAGCTGGACACCAGGATATTGACATGGCACTATCGCACATCCAAGCAGAACGTCAGCCAGAAATTATCCGCGCCCAGCAACTCCAGTTAGAAGAAGCTAAACAAGGCGAACTACTGCGAAAAAATGCACTGCTGCGATCGCTGTTAATTCAACTTGCTCCCTTACTCCGTAAAATAATTAAAAAGTCTTGGTTAAGGCGACAATATAAAATGCGTCAAGGTATCACACAGGTACACTTAACTGTCTAAAAAACCGCCAGCAGTTATCCGACTTGTGGTTGTGGGCTATTAATTTGCAAAAACTCTTGTACCTGTTGCATATAAGTTGGCGCATCTTCCAACATTGGGAAATGCGCTGTGTTACGAATCATCACAAATTTCACTTTGTCATTCAATGCAGCCGCTTGACGCCCCATCTCGGCTGGAATAATTTTGTCATATTCCCCCGCCACAAGTAGAGTCGGCACTGTTAGCTTGGCAAACTCTTGCGGCATCACTTCAGATTGAGCCTTACTGACTGAAGTAAAAATTGTCCCTATTGCTGCATCGTAATCTGCTTCGAGAAAATCTTCCAAAAAAGCTTGCCGCTCAGAATGTGGTATGGAACTATGCAGAAATCTGGCCATAAACATCCGGTCAACAAATGGAATTTTGCTTAACCATTTGGGACGGAATTTCACTACATAGCCACCAAATTTATGAAAAGCACTAAAAGATTTTTCGTCGTACTCAAAAATGCCGCTACAAGTTAAAATCCCTCGTTCTACTCGTTCGGGATAGCGGTTAAAAAATAAAGTGGCAACAGAAGCGCCCATCGAATGAGCATTGATATAGACACGCTGAAGATGCAACCCATCTAACAAAGCTGCCAAATCATCAGCGTACTCTTCTAATTCATAGGTTAATTCTTTGATTGCCTCTGATTCTTCTTGGGGGGATTCAGATTCGGCAACAGCTTCACTGGCTTGGGTGATGGTTGGCTTTCCACCAGAACGGCCAAATCCCCGCATATCGTAGAGTAAACAATCAAATTGCTCTGATAAAGCATCAGCAGTATTTTGCCAATATCTAGCCGAACCAGCCCAACCATGCATGAAAACCATCACTGGTTTTATCAAAGAACCGGATGGTTTTTTCACCCATTCGTAGTAATGCTCAACGCCACGAATATTAATATAAGGCATTAGTCATTTGTCCTTTGTCAGTTGTCATTAGTCCCTGGTATATGGTTATTATTCCTTATTTTTTGACCAATGACTAATGACCAATACAACTCTTGGAGAGGCTACACTTCGACTACGCTCAGTGACCACGCCAACGACTACGCGGTAGTTGAATCTCGACTTCGCTCGATTTCCGCGCAGCGATGCACTGAGCTTGTCGAAGTGTCGAAACTCAGTACAAGTGACTAATGACGATTAAGCTGATTCTGGCTTCGGTAGTGAAGACGGATGTATTATCAGTTCAGCAGTCGATCGCTTCTCGACCATTTCCCTTGTAACTGTACAGCGTGTCACATCCTTACGGGATGGTAACTCATACATTACATCCAACATTAATTCTTCGACAATACCACGTAATGCTCTAGCACCAGTTTTACGGCGGTAAGCTTCTTGAGCGATCGCTCGTAAAGCATCTGCTTTAAAATCTAGCTGGACATTATCCATCTTCAGGAGCTTTTGGTACTGCTTCACTAAGGCGCTGCGTGGTTGAGTAAGAATCGCCATCAGTGCTTCTTCATCTAGCGGATCTACAACTGCTACCATTGGCATCCGCCCAATAAACTCTGGAATCAGGCCAAATTTTACTAAATCATCCGGTTCTAGATGGCGAAGCGTGTCTGCTGCTCGTTTCTCCTTCGATTGACCTTCTCCCGGTTGCACAAAGCCGATTGCTTTTTTACCAACTCTCTGATCTACAATCTTGTCTAAGCCTACGAAGGCACCACCACAGACGAACAAAATATTACTTGTATCAATCTGGATGCAGTCTTGATAAGGATGCTTACGCCCTCCTTGGGGCGGTACATTAGCGATCGTTCCCTCTAACATTTTCAGCAAGGCTTGCTGCACGCCTTCGCCAGAAACATCACGGGTAATTGACGTGTTCTCGCTCTTACGAGCAATTTTGTCAATTTCGTCAATGTAAATAATTCCCCGTTGCGCTTCCTCTATATCCAAATCTGCCACCTGCAACAGTCGCAGCAAGATATTTTCCACATCTTCTCCCACATACCCTGCTTCCGTCAGCGTCGTCGCATCGGCTACGGCAAAGGGTACATCCAGTATTTTCGCTAGAGTTTGCGCTAAGAGAGTTTTACCGCAACCAGTCGGGCCAATTAACAAGATGTTGGACTTTTGCAGTTCTATGGCATCATCTGACCCAGGTTTGCCACTGGCCTTAGACTGAATGACTGCCAGCCGCTTGTAGTGATTGTAAACAGCGACTGACAGAACTTTCTTCGCTTCGTCTTGACCAATGACGTGTTCGTCTAGATACTTTTTAATCTCTCTTGGCTTGGGTATTTGATTAAACGAAATACTAGCAGAGTGAGTACGCCGTTTTTCAGGTGGCTCTGCTCTTGGTGCTGGTTGTGCTGCCGCACCATTAGTATCGAGTAACTCCTCGTCTAGTATTTCATTACACAAGTCAACGCATTCATCGCAGATGTAGACTCCCGGCCCTGCGATTAATTTACGCACCTGCTCTTGAGACTTGCCACAAAATGAACATTTCAAATGGGAGTCGTACTTAGACATACCAGCCTCTTATTTCAGAATGGTGACGTTTTCCCCTGCTACGGGAAGATTTTGCCTGGAAATGACCTGATCAATCAAACCGTAGTTTTTTGCCTCTTCAGCCGACATAAAAAAGTCGCGCTCAGTATCTGCTTCAAGTCTTTCTAAGGGTTGACCAGTATGGTGAGCCATTAACTGATTCAACTTAGCCTTAACGTAAAGAATTTCTCTGGCTTGAATTTCAATGTCAATGGCTTGACCTTGAGCGCCACCAAGTGGTTGGTGAATCATAATCCGGGAGTCGGGCAGAGACATTCGCTTACCGGCAGCTCCTGCTGTCAACAAAAATGCCCCCATGCTCGCGGCTAATCCAAAACAGATGGTAACAACATCAGGGCGAATTTGCTGTATTGTATCATAGATTGCCATCCCTGCGTAGACGGAGCCGCCAGGAGAATTAACATACAGTTGGATGTCTTTTTCTGAGTCTTCGGCGTCTAGGAATAACAACTGAGCCACAATTGAGTTGGCTACGGCATCATCTATTGGCGTTCCTAAAAAGATAATCCGCTCTCGCAGCAGGCGGGAGTAGATGTCGAAAGCTCTTTCTCCCATGCCAGATTGCTCTATCACCATCGGTACGATGTTGCTAGGGCTGCTTAACTGGGAGTTAATGCTTATTCGACTTAAGTTGCTGATTGG
>JADEXV010000420.1 GCA_015206945.1 Nostocales cyanobacterium LEGE 12452
GGAAACAATGTTGGAGAAAATGACACCAGAACAAAAGCGAGAGATGGAACAGCAGTTACGAAAAACAGCATCACAATTAGAGAAAGGAGGTGAGTTATTAGGAAGTGCTAGTATTTTTCTTGCTTTGACAGGCGCTAAATTGTCTGGTTTTGGTATTTACTTACTGGCTTCAACAACATTGGGTACACTTACCGGAGTAATAGGGGTTACTTTACCATTTGTTGCTTACACAACAATGTCAAGTGCAATAGCTCTCATTATCGGGCCAGTTGGTTGGATAGGTGCAGGATTATTCACAGTATGGCAATTGGCAGGCCCTAGTTATAAAAGAGTCATTCCAGCCATTCTTTATATTTGCGCCCTAAGAGCAAGATTGGATGGTGGTTTTGCTTAATTCTTTTTTCAGAAAGATTTGCTGAAACTATTATGAGCAAATAAGTATGAATATCCTAAACTGGTGCGCTATAAAAAAAGACCCTAATTACATAGGGTCTTTTATCATCAAGCATTTCTAACAATAAGTTAAAACTTTGTCAATATAGGTTTATGATTAAATTCTTTTCTTTAAATTTCAAATATTCGAGAAATCGCTTAAAAAGTATATTCTTCTTTTTCTAATTTTTAATTTTTGAACAATTTTTGACTGAGCTTTTGACTTTCCAGATGCTTGAGAAACAACGCTAGCCCCCAAGCTTCTGAGTGTCTTACTAGATTTTGGATCATGCATTGCATGAGATCCTTCAGTTGCCATTTTGATACTACTTTGTTTATAGTTCATGATTATGTCCTTGATTAATAATATGGTTCATATTTATCTCCTTTTTTATATATATTGAGTTGTGAACCAATTATATCTTAACATATCAAAATTATATTTTTCAAGTTTTACCTAATTGTTATATTTTATCCTACTATTCAACAATACCTAATGAGATTATTAAATTGTAATATCCGCCGCGAATTTTATTAAATTTTCCTGTCGCCACTTAGCATCAGCTTTACGATTTGTCTGCAACTCTAAAACCCGAATTCCTGTGGTTGGGAACGGGTTTAATCTTTCCTTCAACTGCTGCCAAGAAGTAATCAATTCATGCTGCACATTATAAGTAGCGCACAACTGAGAAAAATCAATATCCTGGGGAGTGCCAAAAAAATCTTCAAATGGTGGATCAAACTTGGCAATGGGCAACATTTCAAAAATTCCACCGCCATTGTTATTTATTAACACAATCGTCAGATGTCCGACAAACTTATTGCGGATTAAAAAACCATTGGTATCATGCAACAGCGCTAAATCTCCCGTTAACATCACACTACTTTGCTGGCGATGGGCAATTCCTAAAGCTGTGGATAATGTGCCATCGATGCCATTTGCACCCCGGTTAAAATGCGAGCGCACTCCTAAATTATTCGGTTTCCAGAAATATTCCACATCACGCACAGGCATACTATTGGCAATAAACAGAGGCGTTCCTGGCGGTAAAATCTGAGAAATTAACCAAGCTGCTTTACTCTCAATTACTTCATCTATTTTCCCCATCGTCTGCTCAACAACTAACCTAACCTTAGTTTCTGCATCACACCATTGCTTTCCATAGTCTGAGGAAAAAGATAAATTTCTCTCCTCTACTTTTATGTCTTCTACAGATATCCGTAAATGTGTCGTTCTTCCGTGCAAAGGGTCGAAGTTTTGGTCACTCTTGTCAATTACCCAGCGTCGGGGTTGGGTTGCATCTATCCAGCTACGCAATTCTTTACTTGTAGGCATTTCACCCACCTGAATCACCATTTCAGGCGCTAACTGCTTTGCTAGTTGCTGATTTCGCAAAATCAGGTCATAAGTGGAAATTAAATAAGGGTTGAGTTCGGCATAATTTCTCACTGGGGAGAGTCCCTCTGCTAGCACAGGCCATTTGAGAGTTTGGGAAAGGTGCGCGATCGCTCTACAATACTTTTCTGGTTGCTGCGGTTGGGCAACACCTGCGATAATGATGCCGCGATCGCATTCTTTCCATTCTTTGGGCATGGGGAATCGGGAGTAGGGAATGGGGGATGGGTTTGCTATTCCTGCGAAGAAGTCTTCTGATTCCAACTGCGATCGCAAATAACTCAAATCATTTCCATCAGGAACAGGCGCTAAAGGATCGCGAAAGGGAATATTCAAATGTACTGGCCCCTTTGTAGGAGTTTGCGCTCTTTCCCAGCTATGAATTACCGTTTGTCGCAGATAAGCTAGCATTCCCAGATCGGCGGAGGGTAAGGCTAACTCTGTTTGCCAATTTGGGTAGTTTCCATATAATCTCAATTGATCTACAGTTTGCCCAGAGTGACAATCTCGCAATTCTGGGGGTCTATCGGTAGTTAGTATCAATAGTGGTACGCGACTATACGAGGCTTCTATTACTGCTGAATAAAAATTTGCTCCTGCTGTACCAGAGGTGCAAACTAGTACCACAGGGCGTCCGGTTGCTTTAGCTTGTCCCAAAGCGAAAAAGGCGGCGGAACGCTCATCGAGAATGGAAATCGCTTCAATTTCAGGTGCTTGTTGAGCAAAGGCGATCGCTAAGGGTGTAGAGCGCGATCCAGGACAAATGATGGCACAAGTCAATCCCAACCGCTTTAGGGTCTCTGTTAAAATATAAGCCCAAAGTTGATTAACATTCCTATAAGCGATCGGCATTAAATCAAACATAGCTATAAAACAATCTTAAATTTTAGATTTTGTCTAGGGAAATTCAATTTAAAATCCATCAATGCGGTGTTGAGTTCCATCACCGCAGCGCGAGTTTGGAGGAAAGAAAATCTCCAAGCAAACTTGCTGAACTTTCTACAAAATGCACAATTTGCTCTCAAACTTTTATGGACTGCATTCATTTAACGGGAATTCGCGGCTATGGCTACACTGGGTATCTACCAGAAGAACAGGTGCTAGGACAATGGTTTGAGGTGGATGTGAGGTTATGGTTGGATATCTCCACAGCGGCCAAGACTGACGCGATCGAAGACACTTTAGATTATCGCAGCGTCATTAGCTTGACACAACATCTGATCAAAACGTCTAAATTTGTTTTGGTGGAGAAATTGGTAACAACGATCGCAGATTCTATCCTCCAAGAGTGCGATCGTGTAACAAAAGTCCAAGTCACTCTCAGCAAACCTGCCGCACCTATTCCAGACTTTGGTGGCAAAATTAGCATTGAACTGACTAAAATCAAGTCCAACCTTTAATTTACAAAATGTGTTTTTTCAATATCTATCAGCTAGCAAAAAACTGGGGTTTACGTGGAGCTTGGAAGTGTCTCACAATGAGAATCTTTCCTGCCATTGGCACCAGCACCTACTGATTAGATTACCAAAAAACTAAAAAATACCGCGAGCGGCTGATGAACATTTAACTTACATATTTTCAGAGGAGAGGAATTGTGATTAAGTATTAACCAAAAACTATAGGACTAGTATTTTATTTTTAAAATACGCGTAGTGGCGTGGCAAGGCTAAAATAGTGCATTAAAATTATCTCAAATATTGATATTTGAGAAATATAACTAATTTTATCTTGCACATATTTAGGCTTACCATGCTATTACAATAATAC
>JADEXV010000050.1 GCA_015206945.1 Nostocales cyanobacterium LEGE 12452
CAACTGAGAACCGCTATATTTAACCAGACTTGGTTGAGATAATTGACAGACTAAAAATCTGTAAATATTTTATCTTTCGTCTGGTTGTAAGTTAGAAAATAAACTCTGCCAATCGATATTGACAGTATTTTCTCCCTGTTTAACCTCAAATGTGACGTTAGACGCTTTTCCTAGTTTTAGCGCTTGCACGCAAAGTTCTGCCACATCCTCACGGCTGATTTTGCCTCTAATATTGTCACCTTGCTCAAATATTAATTCCTTACCACCTGCCTCTTCAGTTAAAGCACAAGGTCTAATAATTGTATAAGGAATTCCGCTTTCTCTTAAACTATCTTCTCCCTTCAACTTCCAAGTTAA
This sequence comes from Nostocales cyanobacterium LEGE 12452, assembly GCA_015206945.1. Taxonomy (GTDB): domain Bacteria; phylum Cyanobacteriota; class Cyanobacteriia; order Cyanobacteriales; family Nostocaceae; genus Nostoc. Next base: position 358 of record JADEXV010000050.1, read on the forward strand.
AATTCCTCCCAATTGGTCATTTAATTTCACTGCTGGGGGTTCTTCATCTAAATTAATGCCAGGGCGGCCGGGACGAGTGACACCTGCTGAACTGACGAGAATAAATTGTGGTAAAGTTGCCCCCCCATAAGCTTTAATTGATTCCATCTGGAAAGTAAAACTACCTGGGGAAAATTTCGGATTTAAAGCGCCATCATGTTCAAATTTGCTCAACATCAGTTGGAATGAGCAAATTCTACTTTGCTCAAGTGGCGGTGCATCTTTGACAGTTTTTGCTCGAAATACGGGAATCAAATCTGCAAAGGGAATATGAACATCTATCCAGGTATTAGCTACGGTGTCAAAAGAATAGCTATAGCCAATACCATCCCATGTTGTATCTGTCCGTAGAAATATTTTATAGCGTTGACCATCACCTTTAACGCGCAATTTCACACCTTCATAACTAGATAAGTTGAAAGGTGGATCAAAATTCTTTGTTCTGACAGAAACAAATCCGCCAGAGTTAGCGGTGGAGACATTACCCGCAAATAAAGCTGTATTTTCTACTAATTGGATATTACTGGCACTCACGCCACCCATGACAACATCATCCAGCGCTCCCCAGTTATCCTTTAATTCTGCTGATGGCTTGGTGAAATCAAATATTAGTTTTTCCTTCGCTTGGGGTAAATATTTTGCCGCCGCTTCGACTAAGTTTTTGACTCCTTGATATTCTACATTTTCGGGAGTGTCGCCAACTATTTCTGGCTGGTAAAATTTAACACCTTGATAATATTTGGCTCTATCTGCTGTGTCTCCCTCAACTGGTTGTACGCGTACTGCTGTGCAACAAATTACAGCTTGAATATCAGCCATAACTAAAGGAGTTAAAGTTTCTGGTTGCGTGATATCCGCAACTACTAAATCGATATCATTACCAAGAATTGACCGCGCTTTGTCAATATCTCGAACTAAAGCGCGAACTTTATAACCTTGTTGGAGCGATCGCTGCACAACTCGTTTACCGACACCACCTGTTGCACCTGCTACTAATATTACACCCACGTTTCTTCCTCCATTGGGTCTATATTGATTATCCTTAGGACGACCTTGGATTAATTGCTGTACCCAGTTAAGGAAAGGAATTACCTCAAAGTAAGTCAGGGTTTCGATAAACCTGCCTAAGTCCCATTGAGAACGATTTTTGTCAGTCATATTTGCGTCCTCATAACTTTATTTACTCTAACAATTTTGGAGGGAGTGTCGTTCAATTACTTGAAAAGCACTGTAATTTATTCAGGGCACAAGAGTATCTAAAACAGGGTATTGGATGTAGGGGAAAGACGAAATGGTAAGCTGAGATTGTAGTTATTTCTGACAACAGGCATAAATTACTATCGCTACCAGAGCAGTAAAGCAGGCAGAATATAGCTTCCGGGCAACAATGCAAAAACTCCTTTTTAATGACAAAGATAGATTTAGAGCGCAGGCCCTATTCCTTGGTAAAGGTATTAACTTACAGACGCTGGAGAATTACGTTTCCTTGGCGAGTATGCCAGTATTGGTTAAAGCCGGTGAAGAAGGGTACGCAGTATTGCTGGCCTATGGTGCAGTTGTCCTGTTTAACCTTGAGCCTGGAGAAAAGGTAGCTTTTTTGACCAAACTATCCTCTCAAATTAGCGGCCCTTTTGCCGACCCAGAAACAGAAGAGGTGGAAGTTCATCTCAGTATTAGTGAGAGTGAACGAGCTAAAGAAGGAAAAATTTTACTGCATGAATTGAGTATAGAACGCTTGCAGATAGTGGCTGATATTCTCGCCAAGAGTGTTGTGTTGTCTCACTATGAAACCAGCCTAGCGACTGTATTCGATCAAATTGAACCATTTGCAGCTAGTCTTCAGCGTGAAAACAGGAGTAGACAACAAAGCCGGGAATTACTACGTCAACTTGGGACTACCCTATTAGTTCAACATAAGATTGTAGGTCAAGTAGAAATTATCGATAAGCCGGAGTTACTCTGGGAATCTCCACAGCTAGAAAACTTATATCTGCGCTTGGAAGATGAATACGAAATCCGTGAGCGTCACCATGCCCTAGAACGTAAACTAGAGCTAATTGCCCAAACCGCCCAAACGGTGCTGGAGTTCATGCAGCATAGCAGTAGTCAGCGAGTAGAGTGGTATGTGGTGATTTTGATTGTGGTGGAGGTTTTACTGTCACTGTACGATATCCTTTTCAAAGGCTAAAGCTAAATTTAGGGTTGCGCTGGCGAGGGAGCGATCGCAACTACTCAAAATTTAGTGCGAGAAATCGCTCCTCAGAGCGACACGATTAATAAGTTGCAAGCTCGGCTACGAACTGAAACTAGGCAGAAAAAAGCAGCGATCGCTTTGCTTGATAATGCTAACTTGAAGTATCAACTCCTTCTCAAGTCGTATATGTGAGATATGACTAAACAAAATGACCGTACCAAAGTTAACTTTAAAAGCATCTTGTTACTTGTTGGACTTGGAGGATTACCGCTTGGGATTTTAACTATTTTTATTCAAATTTCACCAAGCTGTGGCTGTAGTAATAGCAGTAAAAATATAATTGGAAGTTTTATTAGGGCCCAACAAGCATATTTTTCCGAAAAATCAGTTTTCGCTCAATCCTATAGCTTGTTAGAGCTTGGAGATGGAGATGCACCAGCAGCTACAACCCACTATCGATATTCTGTAGAAATGGGTAAGAATAAGTCATTTATATATGCAACGCCTAAAAAAGAGCTACCAACTGATTTATTGAAATTAGGTGTGACAAAAAAGGCTTTTAACAGCCTTGTAGGTGCAGTTGCTTACGATACAAAAAACAAAACTACTGTTTCAATAATCTGCCGTTCCGAGAAACAGACTTTAGATGAACCTCCCAAACCTGTTTTCAAACAAGATAAGTTTATCTGCCCTATCGGTTTTAAAACTATCAACTAAGATGGGTTGATAGAAATTGCTCTAAGAGGTTGTTTGAAAAGTATTTCACTGTGATTTTAGACACTTTCAGATCCCCCCTAACCCCCCTTAAAAAAGTCCCCCTTTTTAAGGGGGATTTAGGGGGATCTAGAACGTTTTGTTACCGAGAAGAAAACTTTTCAAACATCCTCTAAAAAGAGGGTAGTGGTAAATATCTAGTGAAAACTGATATTTACCACTACCCAGCAATGTTCTTGCGAACTTACTGACAAACTGGAATACGGATTTGAAACTCCGCTCCCTCGCCGGGTTCTGAAGTGCAAGAGAGTGAACCACCATGTTTTTCGGTAACGATTTGGTAGCTAATCGACAAGCCCATACCTGTTCCTTTGCCCACAGGTTTTGTGGTAAAGAAAGGATCGAACAAGCGTCGTCGAACAGGCTCTGGTATACTCATCCCATTGTCTGCAATCCGAATTTCAATTTGATGAGCATCAATTTGTGCAGTGTAAATAGTAATGGTTGGAGTTGTAATTTGTCCTTGATTGTCCGTTAATGACTCTTCCAAAGCATCGATCGCATTACTCAACACATTCATAAATACTTGATTTAGCTGCCCTGCATAGCATTCCACTTGAGGCAAATTACCGTAGTGTTTAATAAGCTCAATAGCGGGACGATCTGACTTAGCTTTGAGGCGATGTTGCAGAATCATTATGGTACTGTCAATGCCCTCATGAATATTAACAGCTTTAATTTCGGCTTCGTCCATACGTGAGAAAGTTCGCAGAGAAGCGACAATTTGCCGAATTCGGTCTGCCCCAACCCACATAGAAGACAGTAGCTTCGGCAAGTCTTCTAGCACGAATTCTAGATCGATCGCCTCTGCTTCTTCCTGAATCTCTGGATGGGGAGATGGGTAATGCTTCTGGTAAAGTTCCAGCAGTCTTAGCACCTCTTGGGTGTAACTGTTGGCATGGGTCAGATTGCCAAAGATAAAATTGACTGGATTGTTGATTTCGTGAGCAACCCCAGCTACCAGTTGCCCCAAGCTTGACATTTTCTCGGTCTGCACAAGTTGAGCCTGGGTTTGTTGTAGTTTATACAGAGACTTTTCGATTTGTTCGGCTTTTTCTCGCTCTCGCGTTTCGGATGCTTGCAAAGCTGCATTTTTAGTTTCGAGTTCTTGTGATTTAGCTTCCAGTTGTTCTGAGTAAGCTTGCAGGTTAGTGTAAAGACGGGCGTTGTCGATCGCAATCGAAATTTGTGCGATCAACAGACTCAGCACATTTACCCGTTCTGGGGTAAATGCACCAGAAATGAGATTATTTTCCAGGTAAATAATACCAGTAAACTTGCCAGAGTGAATCAGCGGCAAACACAAAATTGACTTGGATTGGTAAGTGGTGATATAAGCATCAGCCACAAAACGGGAGTCTTTAACAGCATTGTCTAAAACCAGATTGTTTCTAGTTCTTTCCACATAGTTGCATAAGGCAACTGGGAGTAAGGGTGAATTAGTTTTATCCTCTGTGTTAACAACAACGCTAACCTCCTTACCTATAACTATTCCCGTCGCTTCTAACATCCATTGATTCTCGTGCTTGGCAATAAAGTAACCTTGTTGAGCGCCAGCATTTTCGACGACAATCTTCATCAATTTTTCGAGCAGGTGAGTTAGCACCATTTCTTCTGACAGCACCTGTGCAGCTTTCATCACTGTCATAAAGTCGAGAATGTGAGCGCCTCCTGTAGTCGTAGAGCTTGTTTGAAGAGTGTGCAGGTAATTCGTTTCTATTTTTTCTGTATTTGACCGCAAAATTAATTGCGGATAGCGTGCTTCTAAATCTTTGACTTTAGCAACAGCGCCCCAATGACCATAGGCGTAGTAAGCATTTGTCATGTAGGTTTGAGCAATCGTTTCTTTACCCCATGACAGATAAAATTTGGCTGCGAGTTCGTGGGCGATCGCTTCTTCATTGATATACTCGTTTTCTTTAGCAAGTGCGATCGCCTTGTCGTACATCTCAATGGCATCGATTTTTTCGCCTAAAATCCGATGCCGTTCTGCCTCTACCAAATAGAATTTGTGTAAATGATTCATTGGGGCATAATCCGCCCATTTTTGGCTTTTTTCTTGATTAGCTTGGACGCGATCGAGGATAGACTTTTGCTCTGATTCTTGGGTGTTGGGATACACCGCTAGCCGCACTAAAGAATCGTAAAAATTGAATATAGGAACAAGGGGCATTCCTACCATTGCATCTAAATACTTCTCCGCTATAGCGAGATTGTCAATCGCTTCCGAGTAATTTTCAAACCAATAACAAAGCAAAAATTTGTTCAAATATATGTAGCCAACTCCCCCATTGTCATTTGCTTGCTGGTGCAGTGGCAACCTTATCTGTTCATCGCAGGCTTTACCCTTGAGAAGGCAGGGATTTTCACTTTTTCCCAGTAGATTTAAGGTAGCCTGCCAATAGATTTCTATATAATAAAGCGCTGTTTCTTGCTTGGTTTTATGAATAGCATCTCTGCTTCTTGCGATCTCTGTTTCAAGGACAGTTAGTTCTTTACCGCTAAAGTAAGCTAAACAGGAGTACTGGAATAGACTATAGCCTGCATATTCTAAATCTCCTGTTTCCATTCCGCTAGAGTGACCTGACAGCAAAGGCTCTAAGGTTTCTCTCAGATGCTCTTTCCAATGTCGGATAAATAGATTTACGATGAAAACTGTCTTGGCTTTGATTTCTTGAGCATTTAACTTTGATACTAGATTTAAAGCCAACTGACCAAATTTATAACCCGAATCAATATCTCCCACAATGGCACAAAGAAGAAAACCATAATTGGCATAAGCAAAGGGAGAAACGGCAGCATTACCATATTCGACGGATAATTGTACTTGTTTGCACACCGTCAAGGGCAACAGTGCAGGAGCAACAATATATGCAGGAGCAAAGATACTTGACAAAAGTCTAATGGCTGCTAACTTATAGTGATCGCTCATTTGAGGTAGCTCAATTAAATCCTCAATTCGCCTTCCACTCAAAATTGCCGCAGTGTCCGCCAATCCTTGCCCAATATCTGACGCGTTCGGTTCTTGAGGAAACTCCACCCCTAACAGCTTTAAAACTTGTAGCGCTGTGTTAACCGCTTCTAGTAGCCTGTTCTGCGCCATATAAGCTTGCATCTGGACTTCATACACTTTAATTTTGTCCAGTAGCGTCACAGCACGGCTTTGTACGATCTCAAACAATCTCTGCATTTCTTCAAAATCACCGCTCAAAAAAGCTGCCTCTGCCGCTTCTGAGTGCAGTGCTAATGTCAGTTCATATTCACACTTCCAGCTTTCTTCTGCTAACAATCCCAAAGCAACTTGCAAATATTTGATGGCGGAATCGTGGGCTGTGGCTGCCTTTGCTCTCTGACCGGCGATGAGGTTTAGTTCTGCAAGTTGATATTTTTCTGTTTCAGATATCAGTAAATCAGTACCGTAATTGAGTTGATTAACTAAAGCAAATATATTTTCTTTGCGTTCTTCTGGTGTCGTATTTTGCAGCAATAATTGACCAATTTTCAGATGCGTTGCTTGCTTGCGATCGTCGGGAATTAGAGAATACGCCGCTTGCTGTACGCGGTCATGTAAAAACTTGTAATCAACTTTGACATCAGTTAAATTAATTCCGTCAGATTCTTCCTGACTAAAGACTAAGGGAATTTTGTAATCCTGATTTAACGGCAGAATTAACCCAGCTTGCAGGGCTGACCACAATTGCGCCGCAGTGGTTAGAGAAGATGCTTCGTTGACGATCGCTAATACATCTAAGTTAAAAGTATTACCAATACAAGCAGCCAGTTTCAGAACTTGTTGCGTTTCTAATGAGAGTTTGCGAATATTTCTCGCTGTCAGTTCAACAACATTCAGATCGGTAATACCAATCGCTTGAATATGTTGAATATTCCATTGCCATACTCCTGAATGGAAGTCGTATGTTAACAAGTCTTCTTGGTGTAGGGTTTTCAGGAGTTGTGTTAAGAAGAAGGGGTTTCCTCCAGTTTTGTGGAATAGTAATTCTGCTAGTGGCTGACTGTGTTCTATGTGATTCAATGTATCGCCAATTAACGCTTCCACATCCGTTAACTGCAATGATGACAAGACGATGTTATTCACCACCGCACCAGAAGATTGAATTTTGGACAAACTCATCATCAATGGATGGGTGGGCGACACTTCGTTATCACGATATGCCCCGATTAGCAATAAATATTTGCGCTCAGTATCCGTCATCAATAACTCAATTAAGTTCAATGATGCCGAATCTGCCCACTGCAAGTCATCCAGAAAGACAACTAAGGGATGGTCTTGGTTCGTGAATACCCCAATGAATTGCCCAAAAACGCGATTGAAACGGTTTTGAGATTCTGTCGCTCCCAATTGTGTTACAGGTGGCTGAGTACCAATAATGAGTTCGACTTCGGGAATCACATCAATAATGACTTGCCCGTTTTCTCCCAACGCGGTTAACAGTTTCTCTTTCCACCCTTGGATTTGGGCAACGCTTTCGGTGAGTAATTGCTGACTCAAAGATTGGAACGCCTGAATCAACGATGTGTATGGAATATTGCGCTTGAACTGGTCAAACTTGCCTGCAATGAAATAACCCCTTGCCCCGACAATTGGTTTATGAACTTCATTGACGACACTCGTCTTGCCAATGCCCGAATAACCAGAGACGAGCATAAGTTCGCTGCTACCACCTGCCACACGCTCAAATGCAGTCATTAATGTTGCGACTTCTGCTTCGCGTCCGTAGAGTTGTTGTCCAATCAAAAAATGCCCAGATTTATCCTGTCTCCCTGGTACGAAGTTTTCAATTTTGCCAATCACTTGAAGTTGAAACAAGCATTCCTCTAAATCCGCTTTCAGTCCCCAAGCGCTTTGATACCGCTCCTCTGCTGTTTTCGCTAACAGTTTCAAAATAATTGCACTAATCGCCTCTGGCACATCTTCCAGAACACGGCACACGGTTTCACTACAGGGTGCGACTGGCATTTTGGCGATGTGACAGTGGATCAACTCCATCGGGTCATTAGCATGAAACGGCAGCGTGCCTGTTAGCATTTCATACAAGGTGACACCCAACGAGTAGAAGTCGGTGCGATAGTCGCACACCCGGTTCATTCTGCCTGTTTGCTCAGGCGACATATAGGCAAGAGTACCTTCAAGCAAATTAGGATTGCTTAAGGTGGGATTTTCGCGATCGAGGCGGGAGGAGATACTGAAGTCAATCAGTTTTATTTCTCCTGATTCGGGATTAATTAGAATATTGTGCGGCTTAATATCTTTATGTATAATTTTTTGGGCGTGTAGCTCTCCTAAAGTGTGCGCCAAATTAATCGCCACCTTGAGAAAAGTAATCAAAGTAGTTTTTTGAGTTGCAATCATTTCTTTGAGCAAGCAACCTGGAATATCTTCTAAAACCAAAGCCAAACCATGCTGATAATTCTTTAACTCGTAGGCTTTAACAATGCCAGGAATTTGCAGTGGCTCAATGATTTGATATTCGTGACGCAGCCGAGCCACATCTTCTAGAGGGGGATGTTCGCACAGAAGAGTTTTGATCACCACAGAGACATTATCGGTTTCTCGCCGTCCACGATAAATGACGGTTTTACTACCGGAGTGAAGGGTTTCGAGGAGTTGATAACCAGATAAAGTAGCTGTCATTGTTTTTTCTTGCAATATTAAGCATTCTTAATTTGCCCATGCAAGTTTAGCTTTGTAACATATGAGACAAAAATAAGCATATTTTTACGAGATGTTACATAACTATTTTGGGTTAAAAGTGTATATTATAACTTGATTTTCACGGTGTTTTACGTGTTTTTCACTTGTTATGAAGGTAACGCTTATCTGATCGCAGCCGCAGGTGAAGAGATGGCACAACGAATCATATCATTTGCGGTTAAAGACTTATCATTAAGACCGCAGAGGGGCAGAGGGGAGGCTTTCTGGGGCAGGTTTTTTTGATTAGACAAATTTTTGGGAGTTTTAAAACCAAAACCATTGTCTGAGAACTTAAAACTAGGTTCAATAATTGAGAACATTCTCAACTATTTATCGAAAGCCTAAAAGCCTGCTCTTGAAAGCAGAGGGGAGGGTGTCAAAGCGGAGGAATAATTTCGATGCCGTACTTAGGTGAAATGGTGATAATTTTATCTAAGTCTTCAGAACTCAATGGTGGAGCAGATCTAATTTGACCATTTACCGCTTTTCCAACTTCGGCAATAAATTTCTCAAATCCAGCAGGTGTCACCCAAACCAACAGTTTGGCAGGTACAGAGGTCGTATTGGTAAATCGATGAAGCTGACCTTTGGGCGAATGGAGGAAGGTTCCAGGTGTTGCAACAAGGGTGCGATCGCCAAGCTGGAATTCAATCTCTCCGTCTTGAACATAAAATGATTCATTTTCTCGGCTGTGCCGATGAGGAGGTGTACCGCCTTGAGGTGCAACGATTACCTCACAAAGCGCATAGGCTTCTCCGGTCTCTTCACCAATTGCTTTGAAGGTATAGAGGTCTTGACCCAATTGGTAAGAACGACCCCGATCCGGTTGAACAAAAAGTCCGTTTTGATTAATTGTCATTGCACTCTCCTTTTTTAGTTGGGTTTCGTACCTCAACCAACCTATACATAATATTGAATTATATTTACCTAATTACCTCTGAAAATAGTCGCGCCAACTTTGGGGTAAGGCTTCAAGTTGAGCAGCACGGCGAAGTAACTCTGGATTATCCTGCTCGCGCACATAAAGTTGAGTGATATCGTCAACCGTGATGTTATTATTATCTCGGCTCACCAACTCTAAAGTGTCTCCGGCTCCAACTTCGCCCTCTTGCAAAACACGGAAGTAAAATCCGGTTCGACGACTTGCGAGAAATTGCTTAACTATATCAGGTCGTCCAAAGCGAATCCCCAGTTTGTAGCAGGGTAAGCGAGGTTGTGTCACCATTAACCTGACATTGCCAATCTGAAAGCGATCGCCAATGTTGACTTCCTCTTCTCTCAATCCAGTGGTCGTAAAATTTTCACCAAAGATGCCTAGCGGCAGTTCTGTGTCAGGCAATTCATTCCGCCAATACTCGTAATGCTCGAATGGATATAGATAAACTGCTTTATCTGCTCCTCCATGAACGGTTAAATCAGCCTGTCCATCCCCGTCCAAATTAAGCGATCGCACAGTAACGCGATCGCTAACTGGCTCTTTGAAAATTCCAGTGCTAACTGTTTTCCCTTTCCAGGTAACTTCACGTGGAAGTCCGACGTTGACAGAGATAAGTTTCATCTTTAGCTCCAAAGTTTTAGACTGGATTTAATACCTGTTTGCAATCACATTTAAACTTGTCCCATACCACCATCGACGAACAGTTCGATGCCGTTGACAAAGCTGCTGTCATCCGAGGCAAGGAAAACAACCGCCTTAGCGATTTCGTCCGGTGTGCCTACCCGCCCAAGGGGAATAGTGTCAACTTGGTTTGCTATAAATTCCTGCACCTGTTCCTCACTCAATCCCATCAGATTGTAACCGGGAGTAGGAACCAGATGCGATCGCTGCATCTTGTTCGCCAGAAATACTACTTATAGCTTGAGTGTATATTTTAGAAGCAAAAGGGTCAGTAGCTAAGTAATCAAATCTCTCCATCCCGAAGATATTTTTGAATACAGGTTTTCCGGTTTTAATACCTTCAAGTAAATGCCCCCAAGGTTCCCATTCCCAGGCTTGACCAGACTTGATAGCATAACCACGTAGGGAATCAGTGCGATCGCTTCGCAAACTTTTGGCAACAGGTGTCAACTCAAAGTAGCCTGAATTACCTTCAGCAAATATACCAATACTGGCAAGGGCGCGTAGTAGTCGGTAGAGCGATCGGGCATCTACACCAGTTGTTGTTGCTAATTCATCGTAACTTTTAGAACCATCCTTGAGTAAATCGGCAATACCAAGTTGAGTAACTACATAAATACCTTGGGTAATCCAAGCACCAGCGATCATTAGCTAATAAATATTTTGCCATTGATATCTTTAGTGAACAAGCTAATGTCAGTGTATTCAACTTTACCTTGAGGAAAAAAGTTTTTTAATTGCTTATTTAAGTCATAGTTTTGAGTTAAGAAAATCCCTAAAAGCTGATAGTAAGCAGGTTATCTTGAGTATAAAACCGAGTATGAGAAGATTTGAGTTGAGAAAGCATTTGATTAAGCACAACAGCAACATCTTTAGTTGAGTTAGCTTTTATTAGCTGAGGTTGATATTGTTTTTTAATGGATTTCCAATCTACTCCATTAAAGTTGGGATCGTAAAAATTATCATTTATTGTTTGCCAAACTTGCTCTAAAATTTGAGTTTCTGATTTTGCAAATATTGTCAGAAGCGGCGAACCCAACTATAGTACAAGCAAAATAGAAATACTTAAAAGAAAGACTTTAGCTGAATGTTTTAAAAAAGTAAGCTGCAATGTTCTCATGTTTGAGAAAATACTGAGGCTGCATTAATTATTGTTTAACTAAAACAGACTCAAGTAATATAACAGTTTGAAACAGAGATGATAATCAAATTATACTACTACATTACTTGAGTCTTATCAGTTAACCAAATTCCCCTTCAATGGCAGGGGTGTTTCATTCTACCTCAAACAGGATTTATCAAGATAGTTAGCGAAAAAAAATTGTAAGTGGGGCTGACGAATAAATAAACTTTTAAGCACTTAAATAATAGTAAAATTGTTCATTTTATCGGCAGGCTGGTAACAAAATAATCAATTCTTAATCGCTAGAACTCTTACTTTTTCAAGCTCTTTAGAGAATGAAACGTCCCTGACCTCAATGGTAGGGCTGCTAATCGATACATTCAATGGAAAAATTTGTTCTGTGCTTGTGAGGCTAAAATTGGCGAATATCTCATCACCTTTGTTAAATAAGCTACTATCTTCATTCAGGGTGCTATAGCTAACTGTCGATTGAAAAGTATAAGTCCCTGCACTAGTGATGTTTTGAGTTGGAAACAAGAACAAGTCATTATCTCCTCCGTTGAAACCGTCATCATCTCTAACTAGTTTAGCTCTGAGTTGGAAACCAACCTCATTCTCAATAAGAAAAGTCTCAAATGAAGTGAGTCTGACATCGACCGTTAGGCTTACGTTCGCCTCTGAATTACTAAAAAGATCGATTGAGAGTGTGGGATTACATAAGGTTGCCATACTTAATTATCTCTTGAAGTTCTTATCTTTATATCTTTATTTACACTGTTAAAAAGTAAAATTGGCACTATCATCATGTGTATTCTTAGGGCAGATATAATAGTAAATATACTTATATTGATATCCACCAACAGATAGTTAATACCAAGTATATAAGCTGCTAATATGGTCTTAGCTCTCCCTGGTTTGAAACCTTCACCACTTAAAAATTCTTCATTTATTAACAACTCTTTTCGGTGAGCCATTGGACGAGTGGAATCACAACATCATTGGAGTCTGTGACTTGAAAGAACCTTTCAACCCAAGGTTCAGTCTTGATCGCATTTGTAAGGGCGCATAACTGCTATGCTCAAGAACTCCTCTGCTATCAATGTCAAGGGCAAAGAGTTGTCTTAACCAAACTGTATTGTCCCCCTGTGCTTGTAGCTGCCAAATAAACTGTAGATAAATAGTGGCAGCGTCAAGATAGACAATATCAACAAAAACTTACTCAGACAGAATAAATTAGGTTATTAGCATTGTAAATTGTAAAACTGCCTTATTGGGATTGTAATGGAGCCGACTCAAGAGAAGTAAAATTCGACAGTTTTATGGATGCTATTACTGACAATCCACTTGTGAGCAATAACATCCATAAAACTGCACCCATTAATTATCTCTATATCTCACGCTCACGAACTGCCGCCCTTACGTCCAGCTTCACGAGCTTCTTCGGAAGTGAACTCATGAGCAGTACCTTTTTCATGAGCAACTTGTCCACCTTTTTGTCCAGCTTCACGAGCTTCTTCAGAAGTGAACTCATGGGCAGTACCTTTTTCATGAGCAGCTTGTCCGCCTTTGCTTGCAATTTCGCGTTGCTTGTCTTCATCCATAGAAGCAAAGCCACGATTGCTAGTATCTGACATAACATGACTCCTTGTAACTAATTAAAGTTAAAGCTTTTTAGGTTTTCAGCTAATGAAACCTCAAAAGCAATTCAATTGAGTTGTCTCATGGCCCTAATTTGCCCTGAAAATCTAATGAATTCATGCTTCTTTAGAGATAAATAGTAACGATGAATTTATCCTTTAGATATATAACTAAAGTTATTATTTTACAATCCTATCCAGGGCGAGGGATTGAAGCCCTGCGGTAGTTATTGGATAAATATTAGCCACTCGCAAGAGAGATTTATCTGTTTCACGAGCGCTGTGATAGACACGTCTAGTAATGTGGATATAAATCTAAAAACAACCTGAATAATCAAGAGTAATTATTAATACTTGGTTAGAGCTTGTCAAGGAATGAGTTGTAGATTTGCACTCTCGCTTTGATGCCTACGGCAACCCCTTTGGTGTAAGCTAAACCTGCGATCGCCATTTTACCTGTATTTAAGTGAGTAGCCCTGCTCAGACCAAAATAACGCAAGAGTGCCATTGGTTCATGGCATCTATTTTGTGCTGACCGTATATGTAACTTTAAGCACGATATGTGCAGTACACGTGACTTAAAGTAAAAGCTTGCCGAACCTAGAGTCTGACTAGTTTTGTGATCAAATGCCCGTTTTGCGAGAGTGCGATCGCCACATAAGTAGATAATGGATGGTTGAGAGTTCTCGCTGTGGAGGAACAGCGTTGAGAAACTTATCAGCTGATAAAGGCACAATCTTAGTAGTAGATGACGAAGCCAGCATCCGCCGGATTTTACAGACGCGTCTAGAAATGATTGGCTACAGTGTAGTTACAGCTAGTGATGGTGAAGAAGCTTTGTCAGCTTTTCGCCTGTTGACCCCTGATTTAATAGTTCTGGATGTGATGATGCCAAAGCTAGATGGCTCGATTGAACTGGAAAATCGTACTATCAGATTGTTGGGGATTTCCTTGTCTAACCTTGATAATGCCAAACAGTCACAAGCGATTCAATTGCCACTATTTCAGAATGGTAACATCATATTTTAGGGTAGGTGTAGTCTGTTCAGACGCTGGCAATTCGGTTATTGTGAGAGAGCGAATCAACTCCCGAATCACATCAGTTGCAGGTCTACCTGTCATTGCACAATATCGTTCAAGTTTTTCGCTTTCAACTGATGCGAGATTTATTGTGATTCGTTTAATCGCCCATTTTTTGTTCATGACTTACCCTAATAATTAAATTTAATGAATTATCTAGACTTTAAATGCCAAGTGCAATAATTAACATATCAAATATATAGATGTTAACCACAGCATACTTGCCGTAAAACTATTTTTAGCACATCCCTCCCCAGAGTATTTACTTGTAGCCCAAAACTTCACTGATAAATCATTTATATGAACTTTAGAACATTTGAAAGTAGCTTGTATTTTTGTAAATATTGTTAAGCAAAGCGCAATTGGAGTGAGCCTTGCAAGAGGCGTATAATCAGCAATTATTGCCAATTTAATTTAGTAAACCTTATCTTCATACAATTGCATCTAATATTCATTTGCTCTTTACCCAAAGGTGAAATTGACTAACTACTCTGGATGTAGACTTTTATTCAAACACTATATTTAACTCTATAACTTAACGAAACCTTAATGCCTCTAGAAAATTTTCTAGGATCATTTGCGATCGCTGCTATTGAGCAGTGCCAATAAATTTATATATTCTATTGAGATGCATTACTCTAGGTTCAAGAAGAGACTTGCAACCATATTATTCTAAAACGTGGATTAACTACGGTGGGGCACACCGGAAGCTATGCTTAGGGAGATTTGCCCTCTTGCTTGGGCGGTTGGCGCAAGCCTGCCCTTCTTATGGTGAGTCAGGGAACTAAGAATCCACGTCTATGAGAGAGCGGGGAGTGTCGATAAGTAGAGCTTATGCCTAATGGCAGATATTCTGCTGTTTATCACACCTGTTATAGTCAAATAGCTTAAGCGAAGAAGGCAAAACTAAATGGCGGCTGTAAAGCCTGTAGAAGTTGCAGCATTAATTCGGGAAACTCGACAGCTACTGCAACTATCCCAAGTGAAGTTTGCAGAGAAACTTGGTGTGTCATTTGGGAGCGTCAATCGTTGGGAAAATGGACGAACCCGACCAATTCCTTTAGCACTCAAGCAGATTGAAACACTGCTGCATAATATGGGAGAAGAGGGTGAGGAACTGTTGGCCAAATACTTTAAAAATCAGGGGTAGCAGGGATGTCATCTAACAGAGAAGGCATGACTGGCAGAAGTATTTTGATTGAGGGTGGCGAGGTTGGGAACCTGATGCGATCGCTCGATTGGTCAAAGACTCCTCTAGGTGATGTAGCTAATTGGCCTCAGAGCTTACGGAGCGCCATTAGTATTTTGCTGCCTTCTAAAGCCCAGATTTGTCTGTTCTGGGGAACGGAATTAATCACGATTTATAACGATGCCTATAGCCCAGCTCTAGCCTCAAAGCATCCTTGGGCATTAGGTCGCCCAGCTAAGGAAGTATGGAGCGAAGTCTGGAATGTTTTAGAAGATTTGGTTAATGGAGTGATTGCAACAGGAGTTGCATTCTGGGCGCAAGATTATTTATTTTTCTTGAATCGATATGGTTACATAGAGGAAACTTACTTCGATATCTCCTACGACCCTGTGCGAGACGAGAGCGGGAGCGTGGGGGGAGTATTTTGCATTGTCAGTGAAACAACAGGACGGGTATTGGGCGATCGCCGCTTACAAACTCTGAGCTTATTGGCGAGCGAAACGGCTCAAGCAAAGACTGTAGAAGCAGCTTGCTTGAGTGCAATTCAATCTCTAACAACAAATCCTTATGATATTCCATTTGCCATGCTGTATCAGGTAGAGGCAGACGGCAGTAATGCAAAGCTGGTTGGAACTACTACTCCAATCGAGCAAATAGAAGCAATACCATCGAGAGTGAACTTAACTCAGCATAACGATGTATGGAAACTCAACCAAGTTTATCAGACTAGGGAAGCAGCAATCATTGATGATTTGACAACTCGGTTTGGGGCTTTGCCCAAAGGAGCTTGGGATAAACCTCCGTCGGAAGCTTGGGTCGTGCCGCTGATCCCACCTGGACAGCAACAAATAGTTGGATTGCTGGTATTGGGTATCAATCCACACCGCGCTTTTGAGCAGGAGTACCGAAAGTTTTTCGATTTGATAGTAGGTAATGTAACAAGTGCGATCGCCAATGCTCATGCTTATGAAGAAGAACGCAAACGCCTTGAGGCACTAGCAGAACTGGATCGAGCTAAAACGACCTTCTTCAATAATGTTAGCCATGAATTTCGCACTCCTCTAACGCTGATGCTGTCGCCGCTCAAAGAAACGTTAACCGAATTAGATGGAATTATTCCAGCTAAAGCAAAAGCACAATTAGAAATGGTGCAGCGTAATGGAATACGACTACTCAAGCTGGTGAATACTCTGTTAGATTTCTCACGCATTGAAGCCGGACGCACGATAGCCAGCTATGAACCAATCGATTTAGCTAAATACACCGCAGAACTAACAAGCATTTTCCAATCTGCTGCTGAGTCTGCGGGATTAGAATTAATTGTAGATTGCTCTCATGTAGCAGAACTCGTTTACGTGGATCGGCAAATGTGGGAGAAGATTTTATTAAATTTGCTCTCGAATGCATTAAAATTCACTTTTGAAGGAAAGATTACAGTTTCTTTGCACTCGCTTGGCAATATAGTGTCATTGGTGGTGTGCGACACGGGTACTGGTATTCCAGCACAAGAGGTTCCCCGGTTATTTGAGCGGTTTCATCGAGTTGAAGGTGCTAAAGGACGCACCTTTGAGGGAACGGGTATTGGGCTGTCGCTAGTCCAAGAATTAGTCCATCTACATGGTGGGACGATCGCAGTTGACAGCACGTTAGGTCAAGGAAGTACCTTTACTGTGCAATTGTCAACTGGAACGGCTCACTTACCGCAAGATCGTCTCAAGACGAACCAAAGCAGTGTTTATAGCGTCGCTGGTGCAACGTCTTATGTTGAAGAAGCTTTAGGTTGGCTCCCGAAAGAAGCTGTTGAGCAAGATTTCTCTTCTGCCTCAGATAGCCCCTCTGCTTCTTCTGCCCGAATTCTCGTGGTGGATGATAACGCAGATATGCGCGATTATTTACAACGGATTCTTAGCGAGTACTACACAGTGGACTTGGCTGTTGACGGTGAGACTGCTCTAGCTGTTGCATACAATACCCCGCTGGATCTGATCCTCAGCGATGTGATGATGCCAAGAATGGATGGCTTTGAGTTGTTGCGGCAGTTACGAGGTGATTCCAGAACACGTGAAATTCCAATATTGCTGTTGTCTGCCCGTGCTGGAGAAGAATCGGCAGTCGAAGGCTTAGAAGCTGGAGCAGATGATTACTTGGTGAAGCCATTCAGCCGACGCGAATTGCTGGCGCGGGTTGCCGCCAATTTAGAATTGGGACGAGTGCGCCTTGGAGCCAGTCAGCAGCGCTTTCGCTTCCTGGCTGAATCCATTCCCCAAATGGTTTGGACGGCTGATGCGATCGGGCAGGTGGATTATTGTAGCCCTCGGTGGCGTGATTACACCGGATTGAGCCTTTTGCAAATCCACGGGTTTGGCTGGCAAGACCTGATCCATCCAGAGGATCGAGAACACACTATCTCGGTGTGGACTCAAGCAGTTGAGACGATCGCGAACTACGAGGTTGAACATCGTTTGAGACAGGCTGATGGAAACTATTGTTGGCATCTCACCCGTGCTTTACCAATGCTGGATGAAAACAATCAAATCATTCGCTGGTATGGCACTTGCACAGACATCAGTGAGCAAAAGGTTGCAGAGTCAGCCTTGCGTCGTTCTGAAGAACGCTATCGAACGCTGTTTGAGTCCATTGACGAAGGCTTTTGTGTGATCGAAATGCTTTTTGATGAAAACGGCACGCCGAACGATTACCGCTTTTTAGAAATCAGTCCGTCGTTTGAAAAACAAACCGGGCTCAAGGATGCACAAGGTAAAAGGATGCGCCAGCTTGCTCCAAATCATGAAAAGCATTGGTTTGAAATTTATGGCAAAGTCGCGATAACGGGCGAACCCATTCGCTTTGAGAATCAAGCTGTTGCCTTAGACCGTTGGTTTGACGTTTATGCATTCCGTATTGGGCAGCCGAAACACCGAAAAGTTGGTGTCCTTTTCCAGGACATCACCGATCGCAAACTGACCGAAGCAGCCCTGCGAGAAAGTGAAGAGCTAAAAAAACGAATTTTAGAGAGCAGTCAAGACTGCATTAAAGTATTAAGCTTAGATGGACGGCTAATCTACTTGAATCAAGGCGGGCTGAGTCTTCTAGAAATTGATGATCCTGCATCCTTATTTAACGCTGAGTGGATTAATTTTTGGCAAGGCAAAGACCAAGAAAATGCTTTGGTTGCACTCGCCGCCGCATCATCGGGCAATATCGGTCAATTTCAAGGCTACTACCCCACTGCAAAAGGCAAGCCGAAATGGTGGGATATTATTGTCACACCGATTCGAGATGCATCAGGGCAAGTTGTCCAACTCCTGTCAATCTCACGAGATATCACTAAGCAAAAGCTTGCCGAAGCTGAACGCGAACAACTCCTTGAGCGTGAGCAAGCTGCTCGTCAGCAAGCTCAGACAGCGAATCGAATTAAAGATGAGTTTTTGGCAGTGCTATCCCATGAATTGCGATCGCCCCTTAACCCGATTTTGGGTTGGACGAGTTTGCTTCGCAAAGGCTCCTTAGACCAAAGCAAAACTGCTTATGCAGTAGAAACCATTGAGCGTAATGCTAAACTCCAGGTGCAATTAGTTGAAGATTTGCTGGATATTTCTCGCATTTTACAGGGCAAACTGAATTTGAATGTGATGCCCGTCGAGTTAGGTGCAGTCATAAGAGCCGCTTTAGAAACTGTTCGATTAGCAGCAGTAGCCAAGTCACTGCGAATTCAGACAACAGTTTCATCCACACTTGTCACGATTAGCGGAGATGCGGTCAGGTTGCAGCAGGTGCTGTGGAATCTATTATCGAATGCAGTCAAATTTACGCCAAATGACGGTGAAATTACAGTTGTTTTAACAATAGCTGGAACTGATGCCCAAATTACTGTCAGCGACACTGGAAAAGGTATTGATCCTGACTTTATTCCCTACATCTTTGAACATTTCCGCCAAGAGGATGGGGCAACGACCCGTAAATTTGGCGGATTGGGATTGGGACTAGCGATCGCACGGCAAATTGTCGAACTGCATGGAGGCACTATTCAAGCCGAGAGTTTAGGTATTGAACAAGGAGCAACTTTCACTGTGAAGTTGCCCTTGCCCAAGCATAATGATTACCAGATAAGCAATCAAGCAATTGACGATCCGCTTACGTCTTCTATTTTGCCGTTGCTGAATGTGAAAATACTTGTCGTTGACGATGAATTCGACACCCGCGAGTTAGTTGTCTTTGTTTTTGAGCAGGCAGGGGCAATTGTTACTTCTGTAGCATCGGCGAGTGCAGCATTGTCAGTTTTAGTCGAGTTCAAACCTGATGTGCTGGTCAGTGATATTGGAATGCCAGAAATGGATGGTTATATGCTAATACGTAAAATTCGGGCTATGTCACTCAATAAGCCAATTCCAGCGCTTGCACTCACTGCCTATGCTGGGGAGATTAATTCTAAGCAGGCAGTAGAAGCTGGATTTCAACAGCATATTTCTAAACCAATCGATCCAGAGATACTTGTGCTAACTATTGTAGCTTTAATCTCTTGTACATAGTATTACTTGACAATTACCACATCTGCGATCGCCGTACTCCTTCCCTACGGGACGCTATTGCAAACGGAGAAGCAAGCGGGATCTGTCTTCGTATCCTTTGGATGTTGCTTTGGCTATTGCATAGAAATATGGAACCTGGCTGTGCATGTGTTATTGGTTTAGAATGTGCAGCGATTAAAGTAGTGTTGGGTGATAAGGTAATGCGGTGTAAAGCCCAGGAGTTAGGACAGAAGTATTACAGTTCGCCAAACCGATGGTCAAGAGTTGAAAGTCCGACTTTGTGGGGTTGATACGCTGAAAGCAGTGCAACCATTGGGCAATCAAGTCGAAAGAGAAACTGGAATCGCTGGTAGTTGCTGCTGATAGTCAAGTGATGATTATCCCGGTAGAAAAAGATAGCGACGGGTACATGGTTGCTGAAGTAATGGCTTACGACAAGGGTGAAGCTGATATTAGTTTTCAGTAAGAATTGCTCAAAAATGGTTTGGCTAAAACGCCTAAGTCAGAGGTAGAATGCCCAAATCAGTTAACATTTGAACAGGCTCAGAGAATAGCGATCGCATCAAAGGCTGGGGTGTGGAAGTAGTCCCAAAAGCCGTTAGTCGTTGGTGGTAGTCCCAATCAGTCCCTCTGCCCTGTCCAGAAATGCGATGCCTACGGTTCTTGCTAGCCTACGCACTTCTTGGAAACATCTATAAGTTGTGTTTATCTCAATTGCGTAGGCGTAGCCCGTCGCAAGTCTGCGTCATTCGCCAATTTCTGCTGAAGTGACTGCAATCGGTCGATATTCATTGTGTAACAGGTGTACCGTTTAAAGTCATCACAGGATCGCGATCGCAAAGGCTAATATCAGCTTTCCAACGGGAGGGGAATTTTGAATCAATGAAAGTGACTTTAAATCTGCCCCAATGATAGGTAGGTTTACCATCTACCCCTTCTCTATAGGTATCGCAACGTACCGATGAAGACTTTTGTACCCAGTAGCCATTGTATGAACCTCGGTCATTAAACACTCCTGCTAAACCATCAATGAAGATTACTCCATCGCTACCATAACGCCACACAGCAGTTTTATTACGATCTTCTTGATAAACCACTTTATATTCTTCCGTTTTCCAAACCTCATCTGCTAGAGCTTTTTGAGGCGCAGCAGTGCAAATCAATAAGGCGTATGTCAGGAGAACATAGTTCTTTTTCATAAAATTGACTTTGATCAATTCAAAATTTGGCATGAATTACGAAGTCAATTTTCTCACATTTTTATGCGCTTATTGGGAAAATAAAAGGTTTTGGGGCTAATCCCCTCGATCAGCAGCCATCATAGAAAATCAAGCGACTCTTCTTATTGAGCGACAGTTTATAATATTCTATAAAGATAATTAATAAAAATGATTAAGCCTAAAAATGTGTATCGCGGACACTCAATGGAAAAAGTTGGTCACGGTAAAAGAGCGGTATTTAAAACAACTATCAACGAAAAAGAATGGTCTGCTGTAACTGAATTAGAGGTAAAAACAGCAATTGATGCTTGGATTGATCAAGGAATAGAGCCTTAGTTATTGGCTACATAGCTTAAAAATGCCCTGGATAATCCGAATTGGTGGGTCATCTAGTGACAACCGAAATTCAACCCACTCACCGAGTCGAAACACAGGTTTTTCTTTAGTGTTCGGTTGTAAGTTAACTGTGCCAATAAGTTCACTTTCTAAAACAGTAATATTGTCATAAAGAGTGAAGATTTCGTATTTCCAACCGTGTTGTGACTATTCGACTTTATACAGCAATAACCGAAAGCTTTGGCAGACTTAACATAGACTCGCTTTAACAGACTGAACAGTACACACTTGAGGACTTTTCAAACATCCTCTTAAAGCGCAGGGCATTAGTAGAAACTATGAAACATGGTAATAAGGAACGCTTTTTTTCAACCAGTGATTCTCAAATGCGTACAGCGTTTGTTTATATCCCAAGACTAGTTTAAAACTCCCATATTTAATTTTTTTGCAAGCGCTGCTCTGGACTCCTTGCTCAGGGCAGTTTTTCATTGTGCAGGTGGACTCCCTTGAGCCAAGCACCCGTTGGCAGCAGCTGTAAAGAAAAAAGCAAATTGACTGCTAATATAAAGCTCTACAATAGGCAATTTTTTGACTGGAAACATTGATTATGAGCTTTGCTAATAAAACCATTGTTCTCACAGGTGCATCAGCAGGAATTGGGCGAAAGCTGGCAATCTCGTTAGCCCAACAAGATGCAAATTTAGTCTTAGCGGCTCGTAATCAAGAAGAATTAGAACAGACACTGACTGCTTGCATCAATCATACACAGAAGGTGATTGCAGTACCTACAGACGTAACTCATGCCGTTGCTTGCCAGCATTTGATAGAGAGAGCTATTGCCGTGTTTGGGCAGATTGATATTTTGATCAACAATGCCGGAATTGGAATGCTGACGTGCTTTGATGAAGTGACAGATTTGTCCATTTTTGAGCGGGTAATGCAGGTTAATTATTTAGGTGCTGTCTATTGTACTCATTATGCCCTACCTTATCTAAAAGCTAGTCAAGGATTATTAGTGGCGATTTCTTCAATTTGTGGCAAAACAGGTGTACCGACTCGTACAGGTTACGTTGCCAGTAAACACGCCATGCAAGGCTTCTTTGATACATTACGGATGGAATTACACTCAACAGGAGTAGATGTATTGGTTGTTTCACCAGGGTTTGTCGCCACAGATATTCGGCAACGAGCGTTGGGAGCAGATGGAAAACCATTAGGCAAAAGTCCACGTGATGAAACGCAAGGCAATATGTCAGTAGATGAGTGTGTACATCAAATTATCTGGGCGATGAAGCGGCGTAAAAGAGAACACATCATGACGTTGAAAGGTAAAGTACTCCCTTGGGCAAAACTCATTATGCCAGGATTGGTTGATCGTATAACTGCTGCGACCGTTCGCAAGCCAACTGCTACCCAGAAGTAACCAGAACAGAACTTTAGAAACTGCTGTAGAGCGACGAATTATTTGACCGCAGCGACAAATTATAATTCAAGTTCTTCATGCCTGTAAGCTTTACTGTCAGAGCATCTAATTTTTAGGATTTCTGATATGAAGTTGTAGAAATCGCTTGGATAAGCGATGCAGAAGGATTTAGATTGGTGACAAATAATTTGTCGTTATGGTCAAATAATTCGTCGCTCTACACTAGTCTTGCCTGAAGGGGGATAGAAACAATAAATTCAGCCCCTTGTCCTAAAACTGATACACATTCTAACTGCCCTCGATGCTTATTAGTCACAATCTGGTAACTAATAGATAACCCTAAACCAGTGCCTTTCCCAATAGATTTTGTGGTAAAAAAGGGCGTGAAAAGTTGCGATCGCACATTTTCACCCATACCAGAACCGTTATCAGCAATGCGAATGACGGCGACATCACCTTCAACACTAGTACGAATTGTAATTATACTTGGCTGACGTGCGATATCGGCATAAGTCCGATGTTCGTTAAATTCCTCTAAAGAGTCAATTGCATTAGCGATCAGGTTCATAAATACCTGATTCAGTTGGCCAGGGTAGCACTCTACAGGTGGCAGGTTGCCGTACTCCTGTATTACCTGAATTCCCGGATGATCTGGCTGGGGTTTAAGGCGATTTTGCAAAATCATCAGGGTGCTATCAATGCCCTCATGGATATCAACGGCTTTGACTTCAGCTTCGTCTAGGCGGGAAAAGTTTCGTAAAGATAATACAATCTGGCGAATGCGATCGGTTCCCACTTTCATTGAAGCCAACAGCTTAGGTAAGTCTTCCATCAAAAAATCTAAGTCAACCGCATCTATTTCATGCTGGACTTTAGATGATAAATTCTGGTTTTGCTGTTGATAAAGTTGTACTACACTCATCAAGTCTTTGAAATAATTATTAACGTAAGTAAGGTTGCCGTAGATAAAGCTGACTGGGTTATTGATTTCGTGAGCAACGCCTGCCACTAACTGCCCCAAGCTAGACATTTTTTCGCTTTGCACCATCTGGGACTGGGTGAGCTTCAATTCATCGAGCGTGTGTTCTAGCTGCTTTGCTTTCTCACGCGCTTGTGTTTCCGAAATTTCTAACTCTTGAGAGTATATGTGCAAATTTGTGTAGAGGCGAGCATTTTCTATAGAGATGGAAACTTGCGAAGTTAATAAGTTCAGTACTTCTAATCGCTCTGCGGTAAAGACTCCGGTAGTGAGGTTATTTTCCAGGTAAAGAACTCCAGTTAGCTTACCCTGATGAGAGAAAGGCAAACACAAAATTGATTTGGGTTGATTGGCAACAATATAGTTGTCACTCACAAAACGCTCTGTGTGGCTAGCATCGTCTAAAACCAAATTTTCTTTTGTTCTTTCAACATAGTTAATCAGCAAAACTGGTAGCTTATGCCTTACTTGAAACAGACTGGACGATCGCACTATCACTCGATCTCGATCAATGCTTCCTTCGGCTTCAATTACCCACTGGTTCTCCCGTTTTACAAGTAGATAACCCATTTGGGCACCAGCATTCTCGATCGCGATCGTCATCATTTTCTCTAGCAGAGGATTTAACTCCATCTCGCTTGAGAGTGCTTGGGACGCTTTAATCGCTGTGCTTAAATCTAGAGTTTGGGTTTTAGCTTCAGAAATATCCCGAATCTGATTTGTAGCACCTCGCCCATTTACCTCCCCGGCTGTATCTGTAAAAAGTTGGGAATATTGTTCGTCCAGTTGCCGGACTTTACCCGTTGCTTCCCACTTGAGATAGCAATAGCGGGCTTCTTTAAAATAAACTTTGGCAAAGTTTTTTCTATCCTTTGCCAAGTAAAATCGAAATGCGAGTTCGTTTGCTAAGGCTTCATTTTGTAAATAACCGTTTTCAGCAGCAGAAGCGATCGCCTTGTCATACAGCTCCATTGCCTGATAATCTTGTTTATCAATCCGAGCCACTTCAGCTTGAATCAGCAGGAACTTGTGTTGATAATTAGTTGGACAGTGCATTGCCCATTGCTGGAATTTTTCTAAGTTGGCATTTAGTGTATACAGACAAGTAACTTGAGTTTCTGTATCTACCTCTGCATAAGCCCCTGCTAAGGCAATACTTTGGTGAAAATAGAAAACAGGATTAATAAAAATTCCTCGCGCTCCCCCTACATATTTTTCTGCATTGTCTGCATACTCAACAGCTTTGATAAATTCTCCATACCAGTTACAGAGCGCAAGTTTATAGATGTAAACTACAAATGCACTCAACATATCCGAAGATGCCAATGCAAATTCTAGCACTTGTTGTTCATCTGCCCAATCTCCAACAAGCTCGTCAATCTTGCCTGCTGGCTTAATCAGGTTAGCGATCGCTTCCATAGCCAGTAGATGGTAGTTCAACATATTTCTGTCAATCTTGCGGAGGCTAGGAATAAAATCTTCGGTTACTTCTGCGGTTTTTTCTAAAGATTCATTTCCAAATAAGCATTGCCATAAATAATTAACTGAGCAATAACCAGACCATTGATAAGAACCTGTTTCTAAACCACTATTAAATCCCTTCAATAAATAAGGTTTTGCTTGGCTAATATGGTCTTTGTAATGACAGATTAAACCTCCCCACATATTCAAAATATTTGCTTCTAGTTCTTTCGTTCTTAAAATTTCATGCAAACGCAGAGATAGCTCACCAAACTCATAACCTGAATCTACCTCACCATATTGAAATACTAAGTTAAATGAATACAGCATGTAACCAAATACAGAAATTGGTGAGTTGCCATACTGAACTGAAAGTTGAGTTATATTCATTGATGTGATGTGCAATGCTTTAGATCCTAAAAAGTAGGCAATAGGCCAGACTTCTTTTAAGATGCGTTGAGCCATTAACTTCTCTTCGTCTTGCATTGGCGGGAGTTCTGCGAGACTAAAAGTTGAGCGATGGCCAATAACTTTTTTGGTATGATTAAGTTTTTCTAACAGATATGCATCATCGGGATAAGCTGCAAACTCCAAGCCTAAAAGCTCTAAGGTATTTAGCCCAATTTTATATGCGGAGTTTAAATCATTCTCCATCCGATAACACATAATCCGATATTCATTCACCCGACACATATCGAGAGTAGTTTTAACCTGGCTGAAAGTCTGCTCGAAAATCAGCAAAGCTTCCTCATATCTCCCATTTAAAAATTCTGCTTCTCCAGATTGTAAATATAAATTTAAGGTAAGCAAATAATTATCTCGCCAGCTATTTTCAGGTAGATAACTCATCCCTGTTTCTAGCAACTTGAGTGCAGTTACAAACGCCGAAGATGATTTTGCCCGTTGACCTGCTTTCAGATTTAATTCTGCCAGTTCATATCTTTCTGCTGGTTCCACAATCAGTGAACCACCAGCATTCAGATGGTTGACGATATCAAAAAGATGTTCTTCTAACTGGGATTTTTCAGTATTATGTAATAGTAATTTACCTACCTTTAGATGTACTTGTTTTTGCTGATCGATTGGAATTAAAGAATAGGCAGCTTGTTGAACGCGATCGTGCAAAAACTTATATTCAACTTGTACCGCAGTATCGCAGTATGTTGCTAATTCTGACTGATTCAACAACTGGGGAATTTTGTAAGTATCGCTTAAGGGAAGAATTAATCCTGCTCGCAAAGCTGACCATAAATCAACTGCTGTTGCTGATGGAGATTTTTCATTTACTACAGCTAGAATTTCTAAATTAAATCGGTTGCCGACACAAGCAGCTAATTGTAAAACTTGCTGTGTGGGTTCTGACAGCCTCTGAATTTTATTCACCATTAAATCGACAACATTATCGGTAATGGCTTGTTCCTGAATTTTGTTGAGATCCCACTTCCAGAAACCCGAACGATAATCAAATGTCAAAAGATTATCTTGATGCAGTACTTTTAGTAACTGAGTCAAGAAAAAGGGATTACCTTGGGTTTTTTGAAATAGCAAATCAGCTAAAGGTTCTGCCTGAGATGATTCGCAATTGAAGGTGTCAGTAACTAGTTGAGTAATATGAGATGCTGCTAATGGCTTCAAAATTAACTCTTCAACGGTTGCCCCAAATGCTTGAATTGTCTCTAGCATTAGCATCAGTGGATGGGTGGGACTAACTTCGTTATCTCGGTAAGCCCCAATCAGCAAGAGATACTGACTTTCTGGGTCAGTCATCAGATTCTCGACCAGGTTCACAGAGGCGGCATCTGCCCATTGGAGGTCATCTAAAAACAGTACTAAGGGATGTTCAGCAGCAGTAAAGACATGGATAAATTGCTTAAACACCCGATTAAAACGGTTTTGAGACTCAGCAACCCCCAACTGCGGTACAGGTGCTTGCTGCCCAATAATCAGTTCTACTTCCGGAATGACAT
Organism: Nostocales cyanobacterium LEGE 12452; assembly: GCA_015206945.1. Taxonomy (GTDB): domain Bacteria; phylum Cyanobacteriota; class Cyanobacteriia; order Cyanobacteriales; family Nostocaceae; genus Nostoc. The sequence goes on from JADEXV010000050.1 coordinate 27,640, forward strand.
CAATAATAACTTGACCATTAACTCCCAATGCTTGTAGTAATTTATTTTTCCAAACCTCAACTCTGGCTTGGCTTTCAGCTAACAGTTGTCGCATCAATTCTCGAAATGCTTGAATCAAAGAAGCATAAGGGATATCTCGCTTGAGTTGGTCAAATTTGCCACCGATGAAGTAACCTCGTTGCCGGACAATCGGTTTGTGAACTTCGTTAACTAGTGAAGATTTGCCGATACCAGAATATCCTCCTACCAACACAACTTCGCTAGAACCAAGACTAACTTTTTCAAAGGCAGCCATTAAAGCCGCCACTTCTACTTCCCGACCATAAAGTTTTTGAGCTATTTGGAATTGATGCGAAAAATCCTGTTGGCCTAAGGTAAAAAGCTCAATGCTACCTTTTATTTGCAGTTGTATCGCTGCTTGCTCTAGGTCAGCCTTTAACCCGTAAGCACTTTGGTAACGGTCTTCAGCATTTTTGCTCAGAAGTTTCATCGCGATCGCAGAGATTGCCAATGGTACATTAGGATTAATCTCGTGCGGAGCTACAGGAATTTTCGCAATGTGACAATGCACCAACTCCATTGGATCTTGGGCATTTTGGAACGGGAGGTGACCTGTCAGCATTTCATAGAAAATGACACCTAATGAGTAAAAATCTGTACGATAATCTAAGGTTCGGTTGATGCGTCCAGTTTGCTCAGGCGACATATAAGCCAGTGTTCCTTCTAGAAGGTTGAGGCTAGTAATTTCTGGGCTTTCTTTTGATAACAGCGAAGCGATACTGAAATCAATCAGTTTTACTTTTTCGGTATTGGGGTTATAAAGAATGTTTTCGGGCTTAAGATCCTTATGGATAATGTGGTGGGTATGTAACTCTCCCAAAGTTTCAGTAATTTGTTCGGCAATATTCAGAAATTTTGTCAGTTCAATCCCTGTAGTAAATATCTGATGTTTTAAGGTTTCTCCACCAAAGTCTTCTAAAACCAGTGCTAGACCATTATTGTAGCCGTTGTCATAACTGATTAATTCATGGACTTTAATTACACCTGCAATATTCAGATTTTGGATGATTTCGTATTCGTGCTTGAGTTGGGCAATCTCTTTGATACTGGGATACTCTGCTTTGAGCAGTTTAATAACAACTGAGTGTCCGTTAGCCTTGGAGTATGCTCGATAAATTACTGTGGCAGCAGCTTCATAAATTAAACTTGTAATACTATAGTCAGGAATATGAGCAATTAATTTAAACATTAATACTTGTCTGAATGTTGTTTTCTAATAGATTTTGGTAGCTCCTATGATAGTTCCCAGAATTCAAGCCAAGTTAACTCTTCAAATGCTAATTAAGGAAAGATTAGCCTCGTTAATCTTTACCAGTACGCAATGGCTATAAACTTTTTCATACAGCGTGTGCAGCTCGCTTTTCTACGTAATAGTCTAAGTCTAGTTGTCCTAAATAGCTGGCGGATTCACCTACTTGCGTCAGTCCAACAAGCAAATCGAGCATACAGCAATGCATAACTAACAAAATTAGCTGCGTTTACCTGCACTAATCTATACTTTGATTAACGTGTAATTCAAATCCTTATGAGTTGCGAAAATTTAGAGAATCTGACTATGGATACTCTGATTTCTAAAACAAACTACCCAGTATTTTGTTGTGAAGTACAGTCACCACCTATATATCCAGAGGATACTGCGCCAGATATAAAATTCAGCAGAAATTAATAATGCTCTCGTAAGTGAACAAAGCTAATGAAGTAAACAGAGCGATCGCCTATTTCCTCAGACCGAAATTTGCTTCTGTTTGATAGGTGCAACAGCAACAAAAAGCCCCAGCTTATTAGCTGAGGTAATTCTTTAACGATAAGAAATAGCGATTTTGCAAGTTTACAACAATGGTCGCGGCTGTATCCAAGTCACTAGGGTTGGCCGAATGGCACGCTTGTTAAGCGCAAACCCCTGATATACTGGATGAAAGGGTGTGGGGTTGCAGGTATTGGGGAATCAAGAAAATGTTGAACTCGCAACTAAAGTTTAATTGTCTTAAACACGAACCTGCAACCCTACCCCCAGCAAGATAGCCAAGCGCGAGGTTTCACGTTTTCAAGCCTGACATTCGGTAAAGTGGCAGTAATTTGATTGTGTTTATCCTTCATTCAAGCGAGGAAAGCGATCGCTCTCTCCATCAAGAGAGGAAACTTTATATGTGGGTTATGATGAGCGTAGGCGTAGACCACCGCAGGTATCGCAGTCAAGAAAATTGACATAGTTTTTCTAGAATTTCCTCATATATAATTTTCATGTACATTGTTTCGCCTTATTTAACAAAGTAGTTTAAGATGAACTGGAATTTATTTAAGCTATCGCTGACGGTTCATTCGGTAAGCAATCAGAAAATCACTGATCTACCAACAGGTTATTCCCACTTCTATTCCAGTTTTGATCGCTCTTCTTGATGATTCGCTGTAACACCTGCCTTAAAACACTGGGATGAAAAAATACACTGGGTGGTTTAAGTAGGTGCATCACTTCTAAGAAAAGCTTGTGGATGTCAGGGCTTTCAGCAGCCAGCAGCAAAACTTGATCTAGATAGTACTGCATAAGTTGCGTCATTTGATTGGGTCGTCCGCCCACAGTAGTATGCCAGCGAAAATCTTCACCTGTTGCCATTAGCCAAGGGACTGCAATTATTTTGCTAAGTTGCTTTTGAAAGCTTTGGGATAGCCCGACTAAATTTCCGTCAGCATGGCGAGATAATTGCTTACTCAAAGACTCATCTAACGTCAATGCACCTAGAGCCGCAGTAGTCATGCCTTGTCCATAGACGGGATTGAAAGCACAAACAGCATCACCTATTAGCACAAACCCTGACGGTAATCTCGACAGTTTTTCATAGTGAAGCCACCTATTTTCCGTGCGGTGATAGGCTCTCACGGGCGAAATGGCTTGAGCATCTTTAATTGCTTCGTAGATAATTGGATTGCGTAAGCTACGAGCAAAGTCTAAAAACCCAGCTTCGTCAGTTGGTGGATAATCTCGACCAATTCCAGCAAGTGTAACTATCCAACAATTTCCTTCGATTGCAGACATTACACCACCGCGTGTGCCTGGAGCTTTTGCCGTTACCAATGCACCCTGCCAATCAGCCGGAAAGTTTTCTCTCAGTTGATATAAGCGACTAGCATAGCCCAAAAAGGAATTAATCACAGTTTCTTTGGGTGGTGTATAACCCATTGCTTCTAACCACCTAGGAGCGAGAGAATTACGTCCGCTAGCATCTACTACTAAATCAGCAGTGAAATCTGTTTGTTTGGGAGAGTTATCTTGCCTCTCATCAAATTTTCGGCGTACCTGCACACCCGTGACCTGAGTTTTGTTGGGGTTAGACAGCAATCCAGTAACAATTGCTGTTTGTACAAATACAACACGGTTATTCGTAGCTAAGCGACGGCGGATAATCCATTCGAGTAAGTTCCGACTTAAACTGTAGAAGTTCAAATCGGAATTAAAGCGGGGTGTCCATCCTCCTAAGCCATACCACAGGTAATCAGCACTGGCGTTAATGGCGACTGCGCCGGATGCCGCTAATTCAGTCTGGATACCTGGAAAAAGCTGTTCTAAGATATCCAAACCCCGTTTGAGTAAGACGTGGAGATGATGAGCTTGGGGTACACCAGGACGCTGTTCTGGTTGAGCGCTCAAATGATCGCGTTCGATAATTGTTACCCGGTTAAAGTATTTAGTCAGCACTTGCGCTGCTAGCAGTCCAGCGATACTTCCCCCAATGACAAGAGCGTGGCGTTCGTTTGGTTGGGTCATAGTTGAATCGAACATCTGATATCCATTCCATAGTTACAGACTCTCATCTGAACATATAACAGGTGATACTTCAATTATCCATAACGTACCAGTATCTTCGGTGCGATGCCTACGGCGGATGGGTACGCCATTGCACATTTACTATTTATTTTCTAGTACATTACTAGCTAGTTGTGGCGAAGCGATGACCGAGCGCTGTGGGTTTGCCAAGTTCCAACTGCAACGGATCGATCCGGTCTGGGTCGCATTAGGGGCTAAGTCAAATAACGTCGCCTGCTGCACTGGCTTGGTTTCTGTCACCCGCTGCTGATAGTCCAAAATTTGCGCTTTCCACTTCAGCAGAACATCAGCACTCATCACCAATGTCTCTGCTCTAAGTGCTGCCTCAACGATTTTCTTTATCAACTGTGCTATTCGATACTGTAGCGAATGGTCAAGCGCATAGAGCATTCATACACAGAGGTGAGTGATACCAAAGTGAGGAATTCGCCCAAGACAATTGGCAAAATCCACACTATAAAGTATTCGATTTCACTTAGGGGCTTTAAAAAATCATTTGTTAGTGTAGAAAAGTAATAATTGTGAACTTAATCTTTAGTCATAAAGATTACCATCAACAAGAGTTGTAATTAGTTTCAAAATTTACAGTCACGAAGAAGGGTGTAGGGGGTAGGGTTTAGGGTGTAGGGAAGACAGCATTGGTCGGGGCTTGTACCCCCACCAATGCAATCGTCTTCAAATGACGGGGCTTGTAACTAATATGGTTGTTGGGGCGGGATCTTCCCCTACACCCCACACCCTACACCCGCTCCAACGGGGCTTGGTCAAAACTGTAGCCTTTAAGGTTTACAGAAAGGTTTAATGCTTAGAAAAAACTGGCTTTTAACAATAGGACTTGTTATTTTAATTTTGAGTATGGTTGTACTGACAAAATTTCTAGATAAATCTCATTCTCTTACCGAAGTATATATATTTGGGGACAGTCTTTCAGATACAGGTATGGTATTCCGAGCGACAGGAGGAACATATCCACCTAATCCAACTTACTTTCACGGGCGTTACTCGAATGGTCGAGTTTGGATTGAGTATCTTAGCGAACGCTTGCATCTGTCCACTAAACAAATTAATAATTTTGCTTACGGAGGAGCAACCACTGGCAGCATTGGTAATAGTTATATACCTAGCTTACTTCAGCAAGTACAGTCGTTTACACAAAAACATCAAAAGACAAATTCAGATGCTTTGTATGTGTTTTGGGCAGGGGCAAATGATTATTTGCAAGGAGTAAGCAGTGCAACTGTTCCTGTGAAAAATATAATGAGTGCAATCAACTTGCTTACAGATATAGGCTCTCAAAAGTTTTTGGTAGCAAATTTACTAGATTTAGGACAGTTACCTGCAATGAAAGCCGCTACAAATTCTATAAGTTTGAATGCCTTAACACAAGCACATAATCAAAGTTTAAGGCGTTCACTTAAAGTATTGATTCAACAAGATTCTCATCTGAAGATTGCGACTTTAGATGCTAATAGTTTATATCGAGATGCGATCGCAAATCCGGCAGCGTTTGGTTTTACAAATGTAACTAGTTCCTGTCTATCTGGCTCTACCATCTGTGGTAATCCAGACCAGTTTTTGTTCTGGGATGGCATTCATCCTACGACTGCGGCTCATCGGATTATAGGAGAAACTGCTTTTTCAACAATTCAAGAAGCAGGGATGATTAATTCTGGTTCAATCTTGGTTCCAGAAACCACATCGGTAAAGTAATCACTAATAAATAACGGCGTTGCATAAATGCGGGATGAATTAGCGGTTGAAACCATTGAAAATTCATGACAAATTGGGTAAAATCATCCCATGATTCAGCAACACCGGAAATTTTAATAATATCAGCCCACATTCCACACCTTAATATCTCTCTTAATTGCTTTGGCTCCATACCCCAACTTTAGATGCTTTTGCTATTTTCTGAGCCTGTTCAAAAGCTAGATGATTTGGACATTCCATCCCAGACTTACGCATTTTAGCCAAGCCATCTTTGAGCAATTCTTCTTGAAAGCTAATATCAGTCTCCCCCTTACCATAAGCCATAACTTCAGCAACAGTAAGCCCTTTATTGTCTTTTTCCACCGGAATGACCATCAGTTGCTTATCAGCAGCAGTGACTAGCAATTGCAGTTTTTGTTTTGCTTCATTAGCCAATGGTTGTCCTGGGGTTTCACCCTGTTTCAGTTCCGGGGCATCGATACCGCAAAGCTCAACCTCTATTTGACTGCCATCAATTTGGCGGACTATGATGCTGTCTCCACCTGCCACTTGAGTAGCTATCCATTCTTCAGTAAGCGCAATCGATGGCTGGTTAGTTCTTTGGAAAATCAAGGTAGCGGTGATGATAGCTCCGGCGATCGCAGTTAAAATTATGGCAGTTCTCCACAATGGCTTCATATTGCTAGCTCTGTTGTCACAATATTAAGAAAGCACAATTTTTTTCCGCAGTTAACTGCCTACACACACTTCCCAACTTCCCAACGGTAACAGCAACGGTATCGGGTGTGAAAGCTAGAGGAATATCTATCTGATGACCACAGGCTCATGGCAATTAATAGACGTAAAATTGTTTTTGGACTTTCGTGTATCATTAGCTCAATAGGTATTGAGCGCCAACTGATGTTTCCAAAAAATGCTGATGAACAACGCTTATTAGAAGAGTCAGCTACCAAACTGAATCTTGCCTATAATTCTTTAGATAATTAAAATCAACTCATATAGCCTGTCTAAAAATGTGGTATAAGCTTATCTAATTTTGGTGATATTTTCTAATAGGTTATAGTAATTGATTTTTTTATAGGTATTTTTGATTTATTTTTATTTTGTGCTTACTTGTTGAAAGAGATGTGTATATCCTAAAGCTACTATCTACAAAGGCTTTTGTACTTTTACACAAAGTTTAAATAGGAAAAATTGGTTAAAAAACCGATATTTTGATACTAATTATAAGGCGATAGTACATCAAAGAAAGTTGTATATTTGCACTGTAGAAATCAAGATAAAATAAAAAATGATTGACTTCAGCCTCACTCAAGAACAAGAGATGTTACAGTCGCTTGCGCGTGACTTTGCTCAAAACGAGATTCGGCCTATTGTTCGGATAGTTGAAGAGTCTAACAATTCAGAGATGGAACCTTGGGATTTCTGCAAAAATGTGTTCTATAAGGGGTCTGAATTGGGATTTACATCCTTGATGGTTCCAAAAGAGCTAGGAGGTGTAGGTGGAAAATGCATAGACTTGGCTGTAGTGTTAGAAGAAATAGGCGCTGTTGATGTCAGCATTGCTTGTAGCTACTTCAATCTCACCGCAGCTATGTCACTGTTTGTCAGCAGAGCTGCAACCCAAGAACAGCAAAAACGAATACTATCTTTTATCAATTCTGGAAAACCCCATCTATTCAGTGCCGCAGAGAGTGAACCGAATGTCGCCACCTCAGATATATTCTGCCCCTTGCCAGACTCGAATATTGGGATGAAGACCTTTGCAGCACGCGAGGGCAATGGATACATTCTCAATGGAACAAAATCTTCGTTAGTTACAAATGCTGGAATTGCAGATAGTTACTTCATCATTGCACGTACAGCGATGGATAAACCATTACACGAAAGTTTGTCTATCTTCTACGTTCCAACAGAGACACCAGGGATTAAGTTTGGCAAGAAGACACAGATGATTGGTTGGAAAGCTTCTCATCATGCTGAGATTTATCTGGATAACGTGCCAGTTCCTGCACAAAATCTGATTGGACTTGAAGGAGGAGCGGCAAAACTACTGATGTTGCTACCAGAAGTCGCTATTGGGCTAGCAGCTTCTTATGTTGGTTTGGCTCGTGCTGCTTATGAGTATGCTTTGAATTATGCCAAGCAAAGAGTCAGTTGGGGTCGTCCGATTATCGAACATCAGTCAGTGGCTTTAAAATTAGCGGATATGATGATTAACACTCAAGCTGCACGCCTGATGGTATGGGATGCAGCAGTTACAGCAGAAACTTCTCCCCAACTTGCCGCCACAATCAAAGCACCAGCCGCCAAGACTTTTGCAGTGGATGTTGCAATCAAAAACGCACAAACAGCAGTTGAAATTCTTGGAGGTTATGGGGTAACAAAAAAGTGTTTGGCTGGCAAGTTTCTTGCTGATGCAACTATCGGGTATTCCTGTGACTTTACGCGAGAAATCTTGCGTCTAGGGATAGTGAACTTTTTGTAATAGATTAAGGAGTAGCTAGTTACTTCCAATAGCGGCCGTACCAAGACAATATCTTATACCAAGTTGTTCCTTGGGTTTAAGAAAAGGCTTTTTCCTTATATTTGTCAAATTGAGCAATAAATAAACCTGACAGATGGGATTTTTAACTAATACCTTAAAATTCCCCTTAAATCAATTAGAAATTACACTTATTTAGAAATTTCAAAATATGTTGAGATGTGATTTGGGGCTGTTCAATTTGAGGGGCATGACCACAATTTTTAAGTTTTATTAATTGAGAATTGGCAATGAAGCGTTGAAATTTTTCTGCATCTTCAAGTGGGAGCATGTCATCAGCTTCTCCCCATAAAATCAGTGTTGGTTTTTCAACTTTGGCAATTCTATCTGCCAAGTTGCTATAACCTCCAGTTTTGACATAATCAATCATAGCATCATGCCAAAGTGGCATTTCTTGATGTAGCATGGCGCACTGAATTGCCAAAAGTATTTTGGGATCTAAATTAGGTAACTTCCTATATAACTTTAATGCCCAAATGTGGCGCTGACGTAGATATTCTACAGCCAAAAAGTCAAAAGGAGGAAACAAGTATTTGGTAAAAACAGGAGAACTAGTATAACCTAAACTATTAATCAATACTAGCGATTTTACAACATGAGGATAAGTGAGAGTAAAATCGATTGCAGTTGCACCTCCCATTGATGCGCCTACTAGTAGTATCGGTCTGTTGATTAAAGTTTTCCAAAAATTGTAAAGGTGAATTTTGATTGTAGTTGGGCTGTAATTTATTTCTTTTAGTCTTTGTGTAAAGCCAAAACCTAACAAATCTACTGCCCATGTTTCATTTTGAGCAGCAAGTAATGGTAACAGAAGGCGGAACTCTAGGATGGAACTGTCGAAGCCGTGTAGCAGCAGAATTGGTGTTTCCCCACTACCTTTTTTAATATAGGTTGTGAGAATTGGGTGTTGGCTCAGGGAGGTTGCAAGGGAAATACTTTCAATACTTTGAACGAAAGCGATCGTCTCTGGGTCTTTGGGTTGATTAACTTGTGATGTCAGAAAATGAGGAAACATTAGAGCAATATAATAAGGCGTTTTGAAAGCGATAGATTATTTAACTGCAATAACAAGTTAGTAAGAATTCAGCACCCAGAAGTCAGAAGCCAGAATATATACGGAGTTTATTAAAACTAGGATATTTATTTATCAAGTCTTTATTTGATTCTTTAACTATTCAGAATAGCTGAATTCTTACAGAATTTTAAGTTGTATTTGAGATCGTGTTTTAGACAGTTAGAAAATAGCTGGCACTAAGGGTGAGGTTGCTAGAACCTTGAATGATCGCAATTAGTTCAGGACTAGTTTCATTCAGGAATAAAGCTGTGCCTGTAGCCAAACCAGTTGGCACTGCTCCCAAGCTATAGCTCGAGTTGGAGCCAGACAATTGCAGCGTATCTTCGGTGGCATTGAAATCAGCAATCAGAGCGTAGTCGCCCAGTCCCAAAGTACTAGTATTACTATCGCTATAGAAGACACCGACAGTAATACCTAGCACAAACTGATCACTCCCAGCGCCGCCAGTCAAAAGATCAACTTCAGCAATACCTTTTGCTGCTGTATCTGTTCCTGTAAGTATGTCGCCACCTTCATCTCCAAACAGGCGATCGCTCCCACTGCCGCCGAAGGCAGAATCATTTCCACGTCCACCATAGAGAAGATCATTATTATCGTCCCCAAACACGGAATCGTCACCATCGCCACCTGTAACGTAGTCAATTCCTGCATTACCACGGATGATATCATTGGCTGCACCACCCGCTTGTGTGTCGTTGTTACCAGTACCCAAAAGATTCAGAGCAACAATAGCCAAATTGTTTTTTGTGCTGGCATCGTTGTGCCCAGTAAATTCAGCATTGACTACTGTATTCAAGTTTAGGAGAATACCGTTGGACTGGGTAAAGCTATTGCCTTGGAGTAATTCTGTATAGAGAATATTGGCATAACCATGATTACCAGCAAAATTCC
>JADEXV010000421.1 GCA_015206945.1 Nostocales cyanobacterium LEGE 12452
GGCTTTTCCTCTGATCGCACAGATATGCGCTACATAGCAGAACATTTAGCATCTCATGGCTTTTTAGTAGCAGCAGTGGAACATATTGGTAGCAATCAGGAATATAAAATTGATTTGACTGATTTGACAACATCTAGGCTGACAAGTATGAAACCACAGGAGTTTTTAGAACGCACCAAAGATATCAGTTTTGTTTTAGACGAGTTAGCAAAGTTAAATCAAACAGACAAACACCCACTACAAGGTAAGCTCATAACCAATAACGCTATGGTTATCGGTCATTCTTTTGGAGGTGGGACAGCTTTATCTATTGCTGGAGCCGAATTGCAAGTAGACTCTTTAAAAGAACGCTGTCCTCAAGTCCTGCGTACTACTGTCAGCGCAGGAGAGGGTTTGCAGTGTGTTGCTAAAGAGTTACCAGAAAATCGCTATCAATTACACGATTCTCGCATCAAACAAGCGATCGCTCTTAATCCTACAAGTTCCCTGATGTTTGGTGAAACTGGGTTAGAAAAGGTACAAGTTCCAACCCTGATTTTGGCATCATCTAAAGATGAAACGACTCCAGCTTTAACTGAACAAATCATTGGTTTTAACAAAGTACCTTCACCAAAATGGTTGATTGGAATTGTTGGTGCAACTCACAGCAGCATCAAAGATCCAATTTCAACTGCACAGAGAGAGGAGAAAAAGAGTGTTGAAGTAGTTGGTGAGCAAGCTGCTGATATTCGTAAGTATATGAAAGCCATTACTTTAGCATTCGCTTCTCAGATGACTCCAGAAGCTAACAAATATCAAGTATTTCTTACCCCAGAGTATGCCCAATATGCTTCTACACAAGCATTCCCAATTCGTTTAGTAACGGACATTCCGGCTGATATCCTGAAAGAAATCAACAATGCTGTAAGCAATAATCAGCAATAGTATCAAGTTTAAATCAACGATTTTTAAGGTTTTAATTGCTTATTTATATAGAGGCTTAGTTCATGCAAAAACATAACTTCAGCCGCAACTTTGCGGTTATTATTGGTATTAATAGTTATCAAAATGGTATTAGGGAGTTAATAACAGCAGTTCCAGATGCTCTCAAATTAGCTGAAATTATTCAAAAGCAACATGAGCAGCTAAAACCGCAGTATCAAGCACAAAATAAATACGAAGTTCAATTAATTTTGAATCAGCGTGCTAGTCTTAGCCAGCTAAAACAATTAATTGCAGACTTTAAACAAGGACAAATAGCACTTGACAGGGAAAAAGTTACAGTTACAGAAAGCGATCGCCTACTCTTCTATTTTGCTGGACATGGCATTGCTTTAGATGCTCTAGAAAATCAAGAAGGACCTGTAGGTTATCTGATTCCTCAAGATGCCATATCTGGTGATAGCAATACCTACTTGCCGATGCAGGAATTACATGATGCTTTGAACGCACTTCCTTGTCGTCATCTGTTAGCAATTCTTGATTGCTGCTTTGCGGGAGCCTTCCGTTGGGCAAGCGTGAAGCGGGAAGTTGTACGCAAAGTTCAGATATATAAGGAACGCTACGACAGATTCATCAGCGATCGCGCTTGGCAAGTGATTACTTCCGCATCTGACGACCAAAAAGCTTTAGATTCCTTGGGATCTCGCGGGAGAGCCACCGACGGAAACGAAGTTCATTCTCCCTTTGCCAAAGCTCTGTTTGATGTTTTGTTGGGAAAAGGTGGAGATTCAAATCAAGATGGTATGGTCACTGCAACTGAGCTTTACTCATATTTGCGCGATCAAGTAGAAATCGAATCAGAAAATTACTACCAGCGACAAACTCCTAGTTTATGTCCACTCAGGAAACATGATAAAGGGGAATTTATCTTTTTGTTGCCTGATTTTGACCGAGATAAATTGGAAGATGCACCACCACTAAACGTAGAAAATAATCCGTATCGAGGATTATCTTCCTATGATGAAAAAGACAGTAATTTGTTTTTTGGTAGAGAAGAGCAAATTCAAAAGCTTTACCAGAAAGTGGTTGATAACAAACAACAATTGACATTAGTCTTGGGTGCTTCGGGAACGGGTAAATCCAGTTTGGTGAAAGCTGGACTTATTCCTAAACTCAGGAAGGATGACAAAACTTGGCGTATCCTGCCTCCTTTTCGACCAGGGGAGTCTCCTTTGAAGTCATTGAATAACGTACTAGAATCGGTCAAGCAGCCTTTAATTCAAGCAGCAACATCTTCCCGTTTATTCACCCCAGCCGAAGAAAGCTTGGGAAATTGGTTCAAGATTAATCCTCAAGCAAAGCTACTGGTGGTTATCGATCAGTTTGAAGAATTAATAACTTTATCTAAGAGTGAAGAAGCAGAGAAATTTCAGATATTTATTAAAAATATACTTGCTAAATACCCTAACAATATCCATGTAGTTATTACCTTGCGACTCGATTTTGAAGCGCAGTTTCAAACTTCGGTACTCAAAGACTTTTGGAATGATGATACTCGATTTGTTGTTCCACCAATGAGCCAAAATGAATTCCGGGAAGTAATTGAGAAACCTGCATCACAAAAAGTTCTATATTTCGACCCTCCCAGCTTGGTAGACGAACTAATTAACGAAGTCGTACAAATGCCAGGTGCTTTACCTTTGCTTTCTTTCACCCTGAGTGAATTGTACTTGAAGTATTTAGGCGATCGCACTAGGGATAACCGAGCTTTAACGAAGAAAGATTATGAAGAGTTAGGAAGAGTAGTCGGTTCTCTAACCAAGCGTGCTAACCAGGAATATGATAAGTTAGTTGCTTTATACCCTGCTTATAAAGATACGGTGCGGCGGGTAATGTTGCGAATGATTTCATTGCAGGGTGGAGAGTTAGCACGGCGACAAGTGCCTAAATCGGAACTAGTGTATCCTAATAAAGAAGAAAATGATCGCGTGCAAACTGTCATTAAATGTTTTTCTGAAGCCCGCTTAATTGTTGAAGGCTCCAATTCCCAAGGCGAAACTTATGTAGAGCCAGCCCACGATGCTTTAGTACAGGGGTGGGATCAGTTACTGGTTTGGAAACAAGATCAGAAGGATCAAGAAAATCTCATTTTACAACGCCAGCTAACAACTGTTGCTCTGGACTGGAAAAATCAACAACTAGAAAAATTTCATTGGAATCCTGCTCCGGGTGCTTTCTTCCAGCAATTAGGGAAAAGAAACCAACAGTTAGGTTTGCTGTGGAATGCTAACCCCCGTCTAGATTTGTTAAAACAGGTACTCAATTCTCAGACAGACAACTGGTTAAACCAAGTAGAGGCTGAGTTTATTTTTTCCAGTCTCCAACGCAGATTTTATAACCATATCCGTGCTTATGCACTGGGTGCTTTGGTGCTTGCTGGCGTGTTGCTATTTGCTTTTAATCAGTGGAATCAAAACCAACAAGCACAGAGTAGAAACTTGGCTACATCTTCAGAAAAACTCTTTGGTTTAGACCAACAGTTGGATGCCTTAGTAGACGGTTTAAAAGCAGGAAAAACACTGCAACAGGCGGTTGGGGCATCAGCTGAAACTAAGATTCCGGTTGTTAGGGACTTGCAAGAAAATAAAATA
>JADEXV010000051.1 GCA_015206945.1 Nostocales cyanobacterium LEGE 12452
GGCATAGCCAATATTACCGCAGGCGGGTGCATTTAATTCTGCTGCTTGGAAAATGGCAGCAATTAAAGCTGTGGTAGTAGTTTTGCCATTAGTGCCAGTAATTCCTACCCAAGGTAGCGATTGTAAATTTCGCCAAGCGAGTTCCATTTCGCCAATGGTTTCAATACCTAACTGGCGTGCCTCAACTAATACGGGAATATCCCAAGGCACGCCAGGACTAACGACTATTAATTGGGGTAAATTAGCACCATTCAATTCTAGGGATTGTCCTAGTTTAACGGTTATTTGCTCGGCAGCGAGTTCTTGTTGTTGTTCCAGGAGGGTTTCGGAGGTGTTGCCATCACTCAGCTCTACCTCCCAACCTTCCCGTTTCAACAATCTCGCCGCAGCAACACCGGACTTTCCCAATCCAATAACAGTAGCTTTGGACATAGATTGCAGCAGAGTGTCCCTGGTTAAGCACTCCCTATAGTAGCCTTTCTTGGCAAAAATTACACAAGTTTTTGTTGACCTACGCTACAGATTTTTGACGATCGCACCGAAGTCAGCTAAAACACGAGCATGATTGCGAACTAATCCCAGCAGATGTAACCGATTACGCTTAATTTCTGGATCGGAGTCCATAACTAAAACGCTATCTGGGCCATCAAAGAAGTTACTAACTGCCGGAGCAATTTTTGTGAGTGCTGCTAGTAACAGTTGATAATTTCGGGTCTGCTGTGCTGCTTGAGTTTGGGGCACTGATTCGATTAGCGCATTATACAAAGCACTCTCAGAGGGCTTTTGGAATAATTCTTGACGAACTACGGTTGTTGGTTCTAGCTGTTTTGTATCCAAATCACCTTGGGCGGCTAATCGTGTGGAACGGTTAACGGTTTCGTAGATGTTATCTAAGGTACTGTCGTTGCGGATTTGTTGTAAATACAAGGCGCGATCGCGTACATCCAATAAATCTTTTAACGTCCGTTCTGTGTATTCTGGATCGTTTTCTCCCAAAACTGCATTTACCAAGTCGTAATCAATCTGTTTTTCTTCTTGCAATAAAGTGCGGATGCGTTGCAAGAAAAACTCCTGTAATGCTGTGGTTAATGATGCCCCATCTTTGTGATATCTTGCTGCAAAGTCTATCGATATTTTCTTCAATAAATCATCTAAATTTATTGGCAAATTATCAAACCAAACAATTTTAACTACAGCATTAGCTGCACGGCGCAAAGCAAAAGGATCGGATGAACCAGAGGGAATTAAACCTAAACCAAAGATACTCACTAAAGTATCTAATCTATCTGCCAAACCAACAATTTTACCCGTGAGTGTTTCAGGTAAGACATCACCGGCTCCCTTTGGCAAATAATGTTGATAAATTGCCTTTGCTACTTCCGCATCTTCACCACTAGCTAAGGCATATTTTTCTCCCATAATGCCTTGCAATTCTGGAAATTCATATACCATTTGAGTTACCAAATCTGCTTTACATAATAAAGCGGCACGTTGGATTCTTTCGCTTTGATTCTCCGCTAATTCTAATTGACTGCTAATTTGCTCGGAAATTTGAACTATTCTATCTACCTTGGTACGTACCGAACCCAATTCTTCTTGGAAAGTGACTTTTTCCAACTGCGGTAAAAAGTTTTCTAAAGGCTTAGTTAAATCAGCGTCGTAGAAAAATCTGCCGTCAGCTAATCTGGCACGAATTACCCTTTCATTCCCTACAGCAACAATATCTGACTTATTGGGATCGCCGTTAGAAATGGTGATGAAATTAGGCAATAATTCTTGCTCAAAACTCCCTGGTTTGAATACAGGAAAATAACGTTGATGAGTAACCATGACTTCAGTAATTACCTCAGTTGGTAATTCCAAAAATTCTGGTTCAAATTTACCAACAACTGCGGAAGGATATTCTACAAGGTTGGTTACTTCCGCTAACAAATCGGGGTAAATTACTGTATACCCGCCTAACTTATCTGCAACTGCATTTACTTGCTCTTTAATCAGATTTACCCGTTCTTCTGGGTCAACGGTGACATAAGCAGACTTGAGGGCGGTAACATAATCAGTCGCCTGGGCAATTGTCACAGGTTCAGGATGCAAGACCCGATGACCTTGGGAAAGGCGATCGCTCTGAATCGTTTTAGAACCATTCACTAATTCTAAAGGCAGCACCGTCTCATCTAACAAAGCTACTAGCCAACGAATTGGTCGGGAAAATCTTGCATCCCCATTCCCCCAACGCATCAACCGCTTACCCTCTAAACCCCAAATCCACTGGGGAACAAGTTCTGTCAAAATTTCCGCCACAGGACGACCGGGAATTCTTTTTTGCACAAATACAAATTCCCCTTTGTCAGTGGGGCGAACTGACAGCGCATCCAGTTCCACACCTTGCTTTTTGGCAAAGCCTGCTGCTGCTGCTGTTGGCTGACCATTTTTAAAGGCGGCTTGGGCGGGGGGCCCTTTAATTTCTTCTTCTCGATCTGGTTGCTGCGATGGTAGCCCCTTAATCAATACTGCCAGCCGCCGGGGAGTACCGTATATCTGGACACTTTCGCCCTTGAGGCTGTTAGCTTCCAGGCTTTGGGGAATGCGTTCCTGCCATTGCACTAAAGCATCACTGAGAAAACTTGCAGGTAGTTCTTCTGTACCAACTTCTAATAGGAACCCAGGCATAGGACACTGTTTTCAACTTTGCGTAGCTCAACTTTATCAGTTATTCTCAGGCGATCGCTCGTGATTTTTAGCTGAATCGGTCATCGAAGAGAATCAGGGGAAAACCCCATAGTTAACAAGTCAAAATTCCAAAAATTCCACATTAAAGACATTTTGCCTGCGGCACGCTATGCAAACAGACGGGAATTTAAACCCCTACTGTTGTAAGATCGCTTAGAGTAACTGGGCTACGTGTAAACCCAGGGATCTTAAATCTTTTGATTTACGATAAATGAGGAATGGAAGTTAAGCCACGGTGGATTCCATCCAAAGGAGCGTAGAGACAAAGTGGCTTGTCGTAAGACATCACTATAGGCTTGACATTTTATTCAAAACTTTATAAAACAGGTGCTTCTCTTCATAGATTCATTACATTACATACCGTGTTTTATGCGGTATTTACGGATATATATTTCTATCGTAAGCTTAGTGTTGATTGATGCACTGATATATGCATCATGACAATCAATTTTGGAGTTATGACCATGAAAAATATTTTCGCCAAAATCATCGCGATCGCAGCAACCAGTGTTGCGATCGCGACTAATGCTAACAACCCAGCCCAAGCTATTGAATTAAACTTTAACTGGCAAGGTAATGCTGGTTACTCAGCAACAGGTTCATTCAGCTACAACGAAACTACAGCACCAACAATCATTTCAGAAGCTGGTAGTGGAGCTACCAACTTTTTACAATCCTTGAATGTCTCCTTTTTAGACCCATCTAAAAATCTTCTGGGAACCTATAACACCGTTAGTGGTGGAGTGTCAGAATCTAGCTTTTTTGCTTTCAATTTTAATACTTCCACTCAGACATTATTTGGCCCCTTTGATGTCGCCGGAGGAACAGGTGTAATTGGAGAATATTTCTTTCAGGGAACGGTTGGCAACTCTTTGCAATTACGTCAGGATGTCGATCAACAGGGAACGTCAACAACACTAGATCAAAATTCTGGCTCTATTCAAGTATCCAAAGTCCCTGAACCTGCTTCTCTCTTAGGTTTGCTAGCATTTTCTGGGTTGGGTGTAGCTTCAACTTTCAAGAAAAAGCAAGCCTCTGACTAGAAATTAGGGCTTTCTAGTCAGAGCTTGCCAAATTTACTGAATCTCTATTCTAGCCCTACTAGTTTAGTTAATTAGTAGGGTTATCATATAACCTCATTAGAAATATGAGTGAAATTAATTTTACTTTTACCTCAGCATTTATTTCTCAGCACTCAACAGTGTTTTGGTCAGTGCTTTTGAACTACTCAAAAAGTGGGATTATCCTCAATGAATAAAATACTGATGACTTGGTTAAAAATACTTCATGTGCCAGTTGAAAAGGCGGAATGAGGGTTATATGCATAATAGTGAATATAATGTTACAATTCACCAAGTGTAAATTTAGGCATTAGTTCGTAAATAAAGAGACTAACTCTTGTCATAATCACCAAAAAATCAAGTCTATATTTATCAATAATCTTACCTGTTTATACAAAGTCATATTTTGACTTTTAAGTGTTTCATACCGAACCAAAATTATCTTTTGACAACCACAAAGAAAATTTATAAGCAATGTTTAACAAATTTTTTTTAATTAAGCAATTTAACCAGTCCAAATACAGCATTTGTAAATAAATGAGGTAACAAAATGCAGGGATACAAATCAGATATAAACAGTTTCTATCTCTGCCTACTGCTTCCAAATTGGTAGCTTTGTACTTCATGTAAAAAAATGCTGTAAATAATAAAAATAGCAGCCCCTACTGGCTATTAATAAGTAATTCGATCGTCTCATGCTATCTTCACAAAATTCACAAATAATTCATGCATATTCTGATTTATTCCTACAACTATCATCCAGAGCCAATTGGAATTGCTCCGTTAATGACTGAATTGGCAGAAGGACTAGTCAAGCGAGGTCATAAAGTGCGAGTGATTACGGGAATGCCCAACTATCCTCAGCGCGAAATTTATGATGGGTATCAGAATAAATGGTATCTTACTGAACAAAAAAATGGTGTGACTATTGAGCGAAGTTACGTCCGTATTAAGTCTAAACCTAAGCTCGTGGATCGGCTGTTGCTGGAGTTGAGCTTTGTTTTCACAAGCTTACCCCAAGCCTTTAAAGGTGGCCGCCCAGATGTGATTATCTTAACAGTCCCGCCGCTACTAGGTACTTTGCCAGCAACAACATTGGGCTGGTTATACAACTGCCCAGTAGTTCTAAATGTGCAAGATATTTTACCAGAAGCGGCTGTGCGTATCGGGCTATTAAAAAACAAGTGGATGATCCGAACTCTTGCAGCTTTAGAGAAATTTGCATATCGGACTGCACACACTATTAGTGTGATCGCTGATGGGTTTCGTGAGAATTTAGTAAATAAGGGAGTACCTGTTAATAAAATTGTTTGTATTCCCAATTGGGTAAATGTAAATTTCATTCGTCCGTTGCCGAAACAGAGCAACTCCTGGATATCTAACCATCAACTAAATGGGAAATTTGTAGTACTTTATTCAGGCAACATTGCTCTAACGCAAGGTTTAGAGACAGTAATAGAAGCAGCTGTTTGTTTACGTCATATCAAAGATATTGTCTTTGTCATTGTTGGCGAATCAACAGCATTGCAAAGGTTGCAGGAATATTGTCTATCAAATGGAGCAGATAATGTTTTGCTACTACCGTTACAGCCGCGAGAAAAACTACCTGAAATGCTAGCAGCTTCTGATGTCGGGCTAATTGTGCAAAAGCACAATGTGATTTCGTTCAATATGCCTTCAAAAATACCACTTTTGTTGGCGAGTGGTCGCCCAATTGTGGGTTCAGTTCCCGCCACTGGTACTGCTGCTAAAGCGATCGAACTCAGCGGTGGTGGGATAGTTGTTGAGCCAGAATCGCCCCAGGCCATGGCCGCTGCGGTGCATGATTTATATGCTAATCCGGCTTTAGGGAGGAAGCTAGGTAACACAGGAAGACAATTTGCCGAAGAAAACTATTCCTTAGAGCAAGCCCTCGATCGGTATGAGTGGCTTTTTTCTCATATTGTTACCAACCGAAAATCAACTGTGGGGATTTTACCGAAATTCGATTCTAAGAAATCAGTTGTGGATGGTTGAAAGGGATTGAGGATTTCTCACTCGTTAGCTACACAGACAAAACCCCGATTGGGATAAATTAACTCACCCGAATGGGTGATTTAAAGATCAACCGATCGGGTGAACTAACTGTAGGAAGTTGAGACTACTGAAAAATAGGAATCTAGAGAACACTGGCTGATTGCACGTCGTTCTTGGTGAGGATAACTTGATGAAACTTGCAACTTTGATTAAGACAGCTGAATTAATCAGCGTAGGCGTACTCCTGCAAAGAATCAAAGCTACTCCTAGCGTGTCGCAGACAAGCGTCTCGTAAACAAGGCATCGCTCCAGACTTTTTTCTTCCTTAAGATCAGTATTCACTAGTACTCAAGGGCGATAAACTCATCTGTAACTTATACCAATCTTGTCTGCTATGTGGTTATAATGCAAGCAAGCGCTTGCAAACACTCATAGAAAACTTAGCGTCAAGTACAGCACAAACTTATGCATCCTTGATCTAGTCAGCAATTAAGGTATTTGCAACGGCAAGTTTAACCACGGCGACAACGCGATAAATTGCTAGTGTTGCTGCGGTCAATGAGGTAAATTTATTTCGTCATTTCCAGAACTGAAAAGCAACTACTAACTTGCTCTAATTACCGAAGCGATGCCTTCTCTACGAGACGCTACGCGAACGGCGGGCTACGCCTACGCTTTACAAGCTTTAGCTACAACAACACGAACTGTGCTTTAGCTTAGAGAGAAAGCCCTGTGTTTATACCGAGTAACGAAAAACTATAAATTACACTTTAAGAAATTGAACGGAGTTAAGTAATGTACAAATCAACCATAATGTGCTGAACAAAATTGGTTCATTTTAGGTGCTAGACATCGTGAGCGATCGCCCAAATACCCAGACATATTTGTCACCAACATAGAAAAAAAGGGCTAAAAAACTATTCAAAATAATGCTTTTTTAGCGAAGAGTAGATTGCCCAAGTCTAAATCCACAAGACGAGAAAACGAAGATGTCCCATTCTGAGTTCCCTGACTCTCCCTTACCCATTGAAATAGAACAGCCTGCTGTTACTGATTCTAGTCAAGAGTCGCAACAATTACCACAGCGATCGCCTCAGCCACCTCAAAAACGTCGTTGGTCCCTACTATTAGGAATCGTCTTATTAATTGGAGGTGTAGGTTTTGGTTGGCGCTGGTGGCAAACTAGTAATGCTACGAATGCACCAGCAAATGCTAGTCAACCTAGAGCAGTGCCGGTCAAGCTAGCGACAGTAAAAACTGAAACCGTTCAAGAAAGTTCGGAGTTTATTGGCTCCTTAGAGGCTCCACGTTCAGTAATCATCAAACCACAGGTTGAAGGGCGAATTACCGAGATTTTCATCCAAGAGGGCAACCGCGTTCAACAAGGACAAGTCATTATTAGTCTGCAAAGTGATAATGTCCAAGCTCAATTATTACAAGCTAGAGGCTCACTGCAACAAGCCCAAGCACGTCTTGCTGAACTCAAAGCAGGTACGCGACAAGAAGAAGTTGCCCAAGCTAGAGCGCAGTTAGCCCAAGCCCAAGCTCGTTTTAGAGATGCTCAATCGGGATCGCAACCAGAAGAAATTGCTCAGGCTGAGGCCCAAATTCAGTCAGCTAAATCTGATGTCGAATTAGCACAGTCACGCGCCAAGCGATACGCACAATTGAGAAAAGAGGGCGCAGTTTCTCAAGATACCTTAGAAGGATATGTCAAAGAACAGCAAAGTGCTGAAGCTGCCCTTGTCGTAGCGCAGAAACGCTTAGATCAACTCCGCCAAAGCAGAAGATCGAGTATTAATGAGCTAGGTGGTGCTTTGGAACAACAGAAACAAAACTTAAGGCAACTAGAAAATGGTTCCCGCCCAGAAGAAATTGCCCAAGCGCGATCGCAAGTAACTCAAGCAGTTGGACAACTCCAAGCTGCTCAAGTCCAATTGCAATACACAAAAGTTCTGGCACCTTTCACTGGCATTGTTGGTGATATTCCCGCAAAAGTGGGAGATTATGTGGAAAAAGCCGATCAACTAACTACACTAACTAGAAACGACTCTTTAGAACTGAATATTTCTGTCCCCGTAGCTGAAGCCAGAAAGTTACGCTTGGGCTTACCTGTGCAAATGCTGGATGTCCAAGACAAACCCATCGCAACGGGTAAAATCAGTTTTATCTCCCCAAATGCTAATTCCGATTCGCAGACAGTTTTGGTAAAAGCCAACTTTGGCAATTTGAGAAATCGGCTGCTTAATCTTCAGTCAGTGCAAACCAAAGTGATCTGGAACGAACGTCCAGGAATTTTAATTCCTGTTACAGCAGTATCTCGCTTGGGTGGAGAGACTTTTGTATTTGTGGCGCAAGCGCCGCAGGAAAAGTCTAAACCTGGAGCGCCAGCTTTAGTAGCTCAACAAAAACCGGTGAAATTAGGTGTTATTGAGGGAAATAATTATCAAGTTATCGAAGGACTAAAAGCGGGGGACAAAATTGTTGTTTCCGGCATTCTTAACTTAACCAATGGCGCTCCCATTACTCCTGCACCCGAAGCAGTTGGTAGTAATAAGCTTTAGCTGAAGAGGGAAGATGAGGGCAGGGGGGCAGCACTTCTCTACGAGAGGCTGCGCCAACGGCTACGCTCAGTAACCAAGGAGGAGGGGGAAACAACCAATGCCCAATGCCCCATGCCCCATGCCTCATACCAAATACCCAAAGCCCAATTTTTAAACTATGTTTGTTGACTTCTTTATTAAGCGGCCAATTTTTGCGTCGGTATGTGCGATCGTCATCCTTTTAATCGGATTAATCAGTATTCCCACACTACCGATCGCAAGATTCCCAGAAATTAGTCCCACCCAAATCACTGTAACTTCCAACTATAGCGGAGCTAGTGCAGAAGTCGTAGAAAGTGGAGTGACAAATATCTTAGAAAGGCAAATCAACGGGGTTGAGGGACTAAGATATCTCACTTCCAGCAGCAGTAACGATGGTACTAGTACCATTACAGCCACTTTCGATTCATCGCGTGATAAAGATATTGCAGCGGTGGATGTGCAAAATCGTGTTTCTGTTGCCCAGCCACAACTACCAGACTCTGTGCAACGCACGGGAGTGCGAGTATCGAAAGAATCTAGCAATATTCTCTTAGCGATTGGTTTATTCGCTGAAAATAAAGAGTACGACAATATATTCTTAAGTAATTATGCCGACCTTTACTTAGCAGATGCCCTAAAAAGAGTCAAAGGCGTGAGCAACGCTCAAATTTTTGGTGAACGTCGCTATGCAATGCGCCTGTGGCTAGATCCGAGTCGCCTTGCTAGTCGGGGACTAACGACCAAGGATGTAGCGAATGCTTTATCTGAACAAAACTTGCAAGTTGGTGCAGGGAGAATTGGACAAGAACCGGCTCCTGAAGGGCAAAGATATCAACTTGATGTGCGTGCTGCTAGCCGATTAGCAGAACCATCAGAATTTGAAGAAATTGTCCTGAAAACTGGAGATGATGGCACATTAGTCAAGCTCAAAGATGTCGGTAGAGCGGAACTGGGTGCAGAAAACTACAGTTCATTTCTGCGATTTCGTGGTAACGATGCTGTCGGTTTAGGGATTTATCAAGTTCCTGGTAGTAATGCCTTGGATGTCGCTAAGGGAGTCAAAGACGAACTAGCGCGATTAGCTCCGAGTTTTCCCCCAGGGCTGAAATATCAGGTAGCTTTTGACACGACATCCTTTGTAGAAGAGTCGATGTCAGAAGTTATCAAGACTCTGATTGAAGCGGTAGTGCTAGTTGTAATTGTAATTTTTGTGTTCTTGCAGGACTGGCGAACTACTTTAATTCCAGCACTTACCATTCCGCTTTCCTTAATTGGGACATTTGCCTTTGTCAAAGTTTTTAACTTTTCCATCAATAGTTTGACTTTATTTGGTCTAACTTTAGCATCGGGGATGGTGGTAGACGATGCGATCGTGGTGGTGGAGCAAATCAGCCGTTTTATTCAGGATAAAGGAATTAGTCCTCGCCGAGCCGCTAGCGAATCAATGGCGGAACTGTTTGGCGCAGTTATTGCCACTTCACTAGTATTGATGGCAGTGTTTGTGCCAGTGGCGTTTTTTCCAGGAACCACAGGCGCACTTTATCGGCAATTTGCGCTGACGATCGCTTTCTCCATTGCGATTTCAACTTTTTTAGCTTTGACGTTGACACCTTCTTTATGTGCGCTGCTGCTGCGTCAAGGACAAAAACCTTCAGGCTGGCTGGGTTGGATTTTTGACCGGATTAATAGATTCTTGGAATGGGTAAGGTCAAGTTACGAGCGATCGCTTACCTGGATGGTACGATTCAAAAGCATCGTCATTGGACTGTTTATTGTTTCTTTGGGAATGACTGCTTGGCTGTACACCACAGTACCGACAGCCTTTCTACCCGATGAAGACGAAGGCTACTTCATCACTATCATCCAAGGACCTCAAGGAGTTTCGCTGCAATATACCAGCGATGTCATGGCACAAGTAGAAAAAGAAATCTTGCCACTTCCAGAAGTCCTGGGGACTTTCGCCGTGGGAGGATTTGGTTTTAGTGGTAGCACCGCCAATAGCGGCATCATCTTTACAACTTTAAAACCTTGGGCAGAACGCTCAAGACCCGATCAATCAGTACAGGCGATTATTGGCAAATTACAAGGGAAGTTATTATCCATCCCAGAAGCTAGGGTTTTTCCTGTAAATCCGCCACCAATTCAGGGTTTAGGCAACTTTGGCGGCTTCGTCTTTCAACTGCAAGACCGCAGAGGTAACAGTGGCTTAGAAAATCTAGTCCAGTCGATGGGTCAGTTGCTGGGTAAAGCTAATCAAACACCAGGATTACAAGCTGTATTTAGCACCTTTGCCGCAGATACACCACAATTGCTTGTGGAAGTGAACCGCAATAAAGCCAAATCATTGCAAGTTTCCATAGATGATGTCTTCAGTACTTTACAAACTGCTTTGGGATCGCAATATGTAAATGATTTTAATCTCCAGCAGCGTAATTATCGGGTGTATATCCAGGCAGATCAACAGTTTCGTTCCAATCCAAAAGATATTGGCAAACTATACGTTCGTTCTCAAAAGAATCAAATGGTTCCTTTGAGTAACTTAGTCACAGTTACTCAGACTGTGGGAGCGCAAACGATAAATCACTATAATCTGTTCCGCTCAATTGAAATTAATGGTTCCGCCGCTCCTGGCTCTAGTTCAGGAGACGCAATTAAAGCAATGGAAAAAGTTGCTAAAGAAGTTTTACCTGCCGGTTATGGTTACGAATGGTCAGGAACTGCATTAGAAGAAATAGATTCTGGTGGTTTAGCACCGCTAATCTTTGGATTAGGAATAATCTTTGTATTCTTGGTACTAGCTGCTCAATATGAGAACTACGTTGATCCCTTTATCATTCTGTTATCAGTTCCCTTAGCTATTTTTGGAGCGCTTATAGCTCAATCAATGCGGGGTTTTGCGAATGATGTTTACTGTCAAATTGGTCTAGTAATGTTGATCGGTTTGGCTAGTAAGAACGCAATTTTGATTGTGGAATTTGCTAACCAATTGCGAGACCAAGGGCTTTCGATTACCAAAGCAGTAATTGAAGCTTCACAAGAGCGGTTGCGTCCAATTTTGATGACTGCTTTTTCTACACTATTGGGGATTTTCCCCTTAGCTATTGCTACAGGTGCTGGTGCAGGAAGTCGGCAATCTTTGGGAACAGCAGTTTTTGGTGGAATGTTAATCGCTACTTTCTTGAGCTTGTTTGTCGTCCCGATTTTGTATATCGTGATTAAAACAACAACAGAGCGATTTATCAAACCAAATCGACATCAAGAATTACCAGTAGAAGCAGTGTCATTCAATGGTAGTACTGCTGTATATTCACCAAAAGCTGAGGATTGAGTATCTTTCGTTATCGATTGGAGCAAATCAATTTAGAGAATTGCAAAAATTCTACAACGCCCTCAAAATTTCCATGTGGGCATGATAACAAACCAGAATGTATAGTACGAATGTACGCTGAAATCAAGACAATGGTAACAATAGCAGTCAATCCCTATCTCGATGGCAATTTTGCTCCAGTCCATGAAGAAATCACCACCGACAAATTGCCAGTCATCGGTGAATTACCCCTTGATCTATCAGGGATTTTTGTGCGGAATGGCCCTAACCCTCAATGGACGCCTATCGGCCAATATCATTGGTTTGATGGGGATGGGATGTTGCATGGTGTGCAAATTAGCAACGGCATAGCCACTTATCGTAACCGCTACGTCGAGACTTTCGGATGGAAAAAAGAACGAGAAGCAGGTAAAGCTATCTGGACTGGGTTGTTAGAACCACCACAAATGGATAACCCTCACGGTCGCTACAAGAATACTGCCAATACTGCCTTAGTGTGGCACGCTGGTCAAATGTTGGCGCTGAACGAGGGAGGCAAACCTCATGCCATTAAACTGCCTGAATTAGAAACCATTGGCGAGTACACCTACAATGGCAAGCTGGTTTCTTCCTTCACAGCCCATCCCAAGGTAGACCCCGTTACAGGGGAAATGATCTTCTTTGGCTATTCTCTGTTTGCGCCACCGTATCTGAAATATAGTGTGGTCTCAGCAGAAGGCGAATTGTTGCGGACAGTGCCAATTGAACTGCCAATAGGCGTGATGATGCACGATTTTGCGATCACTGAAAACTACACAATTTTCATGGATTTGCCACTGACTTTTAGCCCAGAGCGATCGCAACGAGGAGAACCTTTAATGATGTTTGAGCGCGATCGCCCCAGTCGTTTCGGGATTTTACCACGTCACGGTGACAACAGTAATATCCGCTGGTTTGAAAGTCCTGCTTGCTACGTCTTCCATACCCTCAACGCTTACGAAGAGGGAGACGAAGTAGTGCTGATTGCCTGTCGCATGAGTTCTACAACTGTTTTGAGTTCTGATGATTCGCAACTCGACCCAGATGCAAATATTCCCCGTTTGTATCGCTGGCGATTTAACCTCAACACTGGTTCAGTGCGTGAAGAGATGTTGGATGATGTAGCTTCGGAATTCCCCCGCGTCAACGAAAACCGATTGGGGCGACAAAACCGATATGGCTACACTAACAAAGCGGCAAATAGTCCCGTACCTTTATTTGAAGGTATCATCAAATACGACTTCAGCAATGGAAAATCCCAAATACATGAATTTGGGCAGGGGCGCTATGGCGGTGAAACTGTGTTTGCGCCGCGTCCTGGTGCAACGGCTGAGGATGATGGTTGGCTAATGACTTTCGTCCACGATGAGGGTTCAGATACTTCAGAATTAGTAGTAGTGAATGCCCAAGATATAACGGCTAAACCTGTAGCGCGGGTGATAATTCCCCAACGAGTGCCTTACGGGTTTCATGGTGCTTGGTTTGCCGAGGAATAGCTAAATGGGCAGTTAGAAATCGCGTCTACACAGACAAAACCCGCGTAAGCGGGTTTCCAATTCTTTGGCAGGTGAACTTAGTTTGTGTAACCGCGATTTCTAATCGCCAGGTAGAATCCTCTCTATTGCCGATCGCAAATTATTTTTCCTTATATCCGCCAGCATAGTTAATCACGCAGATTGTTCTATATGATTTGTGAGTTCCATAAGCAACACCAGAGACTTTAAAAGCACCGTTAAAAATGTTTTTTCGATGGCCGCGATCGCTCACACCATCATCAATAATTAATTGCATAACGATATCTTGAGCGCTGTTTGGTCCATAACTGATATTTTCACCTGCGGTTGTTTGCCATTTACCATAGCGGTTGATGCGAGTAAAAGGGTTGCTACCATCGCTACCATTATGACCTATAGCACCTTTTGGTCCTTGGTCTTTTACGTGGTCTTTTGCTCCTAAAGACATACCCTTAGATGCACTCAAGGTTCTTACAGGACGTGCTGATTTGAGAAATGCGATCGCTTCATCAACCGCCTTAACTCCTTCTTGAGTTCGCAGATAAGTATTATTAGAAATTTTGACTCGGTTCCCCTCAAAACGCTTTCTATAGTTTTCCAGAATGGGGAGGTATGCTTTAGGATTTGTTCTTACCTTATTTGTTTCAACAATTACCTGTTGTTCCAAGGGTGAAAGGTAACTAGCCTTTGCTAATAAAGTTGGACTAGTTTGTTCAACTACTGCTGGGTTAGAGTTGGCTACAGACGGGTTAGATTGAAGCAGTTGATTTGAGCAGCCCAATACCAAGGTAATTGGCAAAAATACCCAAAAATTCATGCGACGCATCGATTACCTCACAATTTTTCTATGGATTAATTTAGTGAATTAGAAGAAATAAGAATTTTCAACGCACAGATAAGTCTGTATACGCTTCTGCCGTTAGAAACGATATCAGGACTTAGTGAGTTCGCTAAAGAAAGCGCAGATTAACGCGCTAATAATATTGATAAAGTTGCGATTGCCTTTGTTCCTAAAGTGTTACAATCTATCACTTAACACCTGTTGTAACATTGAAAACACTAAAACGTAAATAATAACAAAAATCTTTTTTACACTTTCAGAAACCAGCGTTGCCGATACATCAGAAAACCAACAGCCCACCACAACAACACGGTGACTAAGGCAAATAACAGGGAACCATTCAGCACACCCGCCCAAGATGCGAAAAAATTCTGGTAAATCCAATTGTAGCTACTAGGAGCGTCTTTGCCAGTACCAATAGTAGTTTTGACTAAAATTTTAATTAATAAAACCGATGCAACGAAAAGAGCGATCGCATTTAAGCCCATAATTTCAAAAGGTTTACTCCAGCGACGCATCAGCCGTACTTCGATAAGTTCATAACAAGCTGCTAGTAATAGTAACGCCCAACCTGTTGTAAATACTACATAAGAACTTGTCCACAGCTTTTTGTTAATTGGGAATGTCCACCCCCATGCCCAACCTATAATTAAGCAACCGACTCCAAATAATCCTAAACCGATACTTGTACGTGACTGTACAGGTTGACTGCGTATCCATTGACCAGTGAAGTAGCCAGCGAGGACGCTTACTATCGCGGGAATAGTACTGAAAAGTCCTTCTGGATCTCCCATAAAATTGAAACCATCACCCTTATATAAATGTGCTTTGGGAATAATCAGGCAGTCAACATAAGCGCCGAAATTACCTTCTCGCGTCAAAACTCCCGCACCATATTCTGGCACTGCGACATACATCATCGTTAGCCAGTAGCCAATGAGTAGCACTGCTGCTAGTATCCATTGACCTTTGCGCGGAAAGTTGAGAACAGCTAGAGAAGCCAGCAGATAGGTAAGGCTGATGCGCTGCAACACTCCCATAATGCGGATACTACTCAAATCAAAAGTCCAAATACCTTGATTCCAAAAGCCATTTAGTAGTAATCCCAAGGCAAAGAGAATAGCGGCACGGCGCAATATCCGCCAGTAAACAGCTGAGGTTGGTTTATTGCCTTCGGTGTATTTTGACAGCGAGAAAGTCATCGCTATACCGATAATAAAGAGAAAGAAGGGAAATACCAAGTCCGTTGGTGTGCAGCCATGCCAATCGGCGTGGGCTAAGGGAGGATATACATCATCTGCGACACCCGCCATATTGACGAGAATCATTCCAGCGATGGTAATGCCGCGAAAAACATCCAGTGAAGTCAGGCGCATAAGCGGAATTTTATGTTACATGAGTATCTAAATTACTCCGCTTGATGCAGGTAAGCAAGCAAAATTTATAGGTCTACTTACCAAATATAGTTTTCATCAAGGTTCCTGCCCATACTATCTTGTACGAAACTAGAAGTACGCGATCGCACCGCACCCAGACCACAGTTTCAACTATCCAAAAAGGATTGGTAGTACCAGAACTGTTAATAAAGCTAGATATACTCAAATTTCAATCAATCTACCTATCGTTATTTAAGTGAAAATGCAGTTGTATTGTCACTAGGCTTAGTATAAATTGCTATAAACGAAAGCTATGATGAAAAAACAGCTAACTTTATTCAAGGCGTGCTTGCTTATATAAAAACTAAAAATATCGCGGTTTTGTCTCATTAGATAAAAGGTTTAATTACCGATTTTATTTGGGAATGAAAGCGAATGCAAAGTCATTCACTTTCTATTTTGTTATGCACGATAAATATTACTAAGCTAAAGCTAATAAATTTTATTTAAGGAATAATAATTATGATAAAACAGCCAGAAAGTTATCATCCTAAAACCAAAACCAAGTCTACTATAAAATTACTAGAAGCAAGCACAAATATTGTTTTCATAGATCCAAAAGTTATAGATTACCAAAGCTTAATGGCTGGTATCACACTCGGCAGTGAAGTTGTTATTCTTGATGCCAATAGAGACGGTTTAGCACAAATTACCGAGTTTCTAGCAAAACGTGAATCCAATTCAGTTCAATCAATTCACATTGTTTCCCACGGAAGTGTGGGGAGTTTGCAGCTAGGGTCAATCAACTTCAACCTTAGCAATCTGGATAGCTACAAAAATCAGTTACAAAAGTGGGCAAGTGCTTTAACTGATAAAGCTGACATCCTACTTTATGGCTGTGATGTAGCCAGTGGTGAAGGCACAAAATTTGTACAGCAGATTAGCCAAATTACTGGAGCAGATGTTGCCGCTTCCACTGACAAAACCGGAAGTGCAGCTTTAGGTGGCGACTGGGATTTAGAGGTGAAGACAGGGAAAATTGAGGCTTCCTTGGCATTTAAACCTGAAGTAATGCAGGCTTACCAATCGATTTTGCCAGCTAGTTTTACTGGCACATACTCTCAAACCTTTAACTCATTAGCTATTTCTGGAGCACCAGCTTGGGTTAATGATTCAACTATTTCGGGCTGGTATTCTACGAGAACAACTTACAGCCCTGGTACTGGCAGTAATAACACAGGTGGATTGTACAGTTTTGGTAGTGCTAGTAACCTAGACCGGGCACTTGGTTCTCTAGCTTCTGCTACTACAGGAACTATTTATTATGGGTTGCGACTCCAAAACAACACAGGTTCAGCAATTACTAAGTTGCAAGTAAGTTACGCAGGTGAACAATGGCGTAATGGTGGTAATACATCACAGCAACAGTTGAAATTCAGTTATCAAACTGGGTCAACTATCACAAGTTTAACAACAGGAACATGGACCCCTGTCACCTCCCTAGATTTCACCGGGCCAATTGCAACTGCAACTGCAAGTGCCCTGAATGGCAATTTGATTGCCAATAAAGTTGTTATAACGCCTGTAATATTTAATCTAGCGACCCCAATCGCTAATGGTGAAGAGATTATATTGCGTTGGGAAGATATAGATAATGGAGGCAACGATCATGGTTTAGCCATTGACGATGTATCTATCAAAGTAGATAACACCACTTACATAGTAACTAACATCAATGACAGTGGTACTGGCTCGTTAAGGCAAGCTCTTATCAATGCCAATAACGATCCAGGGATTGAGACAATTATCTTTGATATGACTGGGATATTCGGTGATGCTACCCCCGACACCATTACCCTCACTTCTGGGCAATTGAATATCACTGAAGGAGTCATCATTCAAGGAACTGGGGCGAATAAACTCACCATCAGTGGTAACAATACTTTCCGTATTTTTAATGCCAGTGCCTCCCTATCAATTGATGGGTTGAAGATAACTGGAGGAAATGCAGGCAGTAGTAACGGTGGCGGCATCTACAGCACTAATAGTGTCACAGTCAGCAATAGTAATTTTTCTGGCAACATAGCGGCCCTTGGAGGAGGCATCTACAGCAGTAATAGTGTCACAGCTACTAATAGCACTATTTCTGGCAACACAGCGAACACTAGCGGTGGCGGCATTTACAGCAGTAGTAGTGTCACAGCTACTAATAGCACTATTTCTGGCAACACAGCGAACACTAATGGCGGCGGCATCTACAGCACCATTACCACACTTAGTAATAGCACTGTTTCCAGTAACACCACAAAAATCAACGGCGGCGGTATCTATTCTGGCGGTGGCACAGTAAGTAATACCACTATATTTGGCAACACCGCTGATAGCGATAACAATAACACAGGTAATGGTGGCGGCATTTATAGATCTGCTGGTACTTGGAGCATCAGCAACAGCATCATTGCTGGCAATATTGATTTAGGTAATCAAGGTGCCGATGTCTATGGTGGCAACTTCAATGGTAATGCTTACAACCTGATTGGCAAAATTGTTGGTAAATTATCGGGGACTCTGGGTACAGGTACAGATATTATTAACCCCAACCCCGGACTCAAACCGTTAGGAGATTACGGTGGTTCGACAAAAACTCATGCTCTCTACTTTAACAGTCCTGCCAGGAATGCTGGCAATCCCGCTTACAATGGTAGCTTCATTACCGACCAACGCGGCACGGGTTTTAACCGGATTGAAAGCGGCAGAATTGATATTGGAGCATTTGAATATGTACTTCCAAAAGTCAGCTTTGGTGCCGCTACGTACAATACAACAGAAGATAGTACCGCCACTATAGTAACTATTGCTGTTACCTTAGATGCCTCTCCAGAAACGGCTGTCACAGTTCCTATTGTTGTCAAAAATAGTAGTACGGCTACTAGTGGCAACGATTACATTTTTTCCCCCACTACTATCTCTTTTACTGCTGGGGCGACAGGCTCAAATTTAACACAGCTAATTACTTTTACTATAAACCCAGACGATTTACCTGAGAATGCAGAAACAGTTGTACTCAATTTCGGCACGCTAACAGGGACTGATTTGGGGACAATAACTGAAACTACTCTAACTATTGCTGCTAATGATGCGATTCAATATGCAATTTCCACTTCCACCTCAACTTTAGCTGAAGATAATAGCGGTACTCAAGCTGTTACCTTCACGGTTACTCGCAGTGGTGGTATTGGCGTGGCTAGTACCGTAGATTATGCTTTTAACGGTGCGGCAACTTTTGGCAGTGACTATAACAATATTCAGGTTACGGGTGGAGGAACTGCTGTATCTGGGACTTTAAGTTTCGCTGTTGGGGAAACCACAAAGACAATTACAGCCGATGTTTTGGGTGACAACGCATTTGAACTCAATGAAGACATTACTATTATCCTGAGTAACCCCAGCCTCATAACTGGAGCGCCAAATTCCACAATTACTAACAGTTCGGCTACAGTAAACATCATCAACGATGATAGCCAACCAACTATCAGCATCTCAGATGTCTCAGTTACTGAAGGCAACACAGGTGCAACGACTAACGCTAACTTCACTATCAGTCTTTCTAATCCTAGTTCTCAACAGATTACTGTAAATTACAACACGAGTGATGGCACTGCCCAAATTGTTGACTATGATTACAACTCTGATTCAGGAACGATCGTTTTCAATCCTGGTGAAACTAGCAAAACTCTTAGTATTGGCGTTATAGGCGATAACCAAAGTGAAGCCAACGAGACATTTTCTGTCAATCTTTCAGGCGCGACAAATGGCACGATCGCAGATAGTTTAGGAATCGCTACCATCATTAATGATGACAACCCAACAACTGTCAGTATCTCGGATGTCTCAATTGCTGAAGGTAAGACAGGCACAACAACTAATGCTAACTTTATCCTCACTCTCTCTGCACCGAGTTTACAGCAGGTTACTGTAAATTACAATACTAGTGATGGCACTGCTAAAGTTTCTGACTCTGATTACAACTCTGATTCCGGGACAATCGTTTTCAATCCTGGCGAAACCAGTAAAACTCTTGGTATTAGTGTCATAGGTGATAACAAAACTGAAACTAACGAGACATTTTCAGTTAATCTCTTCGGTGCTACAAACACCACGATTACTGATAGTTTGGGAGTGGCTACTATCACAAATGATGATCCCCCCACCATTAGCATTGCAGATGTATCAGTCAAAGAAGGCACAACAGGGATGATAACTAATGCTAATTTTGTCGTCACTCTCTCGAATGAATTTTATCAACGGGTGATTGTAAATTACAGTACGAGTGATGGTACTGCCAAAGAATCTGACTCGGATTACAATTTTGGGCTGGGGACAATTATTTTTGACTATGGTGAAACCAGCAAAGTTATTAGTATTGGCGTCAGAGGTGATAATAAAGTTGAACCCAATGAAACATTTTTTGTCAATATTTATGGTGCAGCAAATGCCATATTTAATAATAACCAAGGAGTTGGCACAATCAAGAATGATGACTAATCGTTATTGAGCAGAATATTAGCGATCGCTGCAATTATCCCAGCACAGAGTAGGCGTTGGGATAATACTTGTATTATAAGTTGCAGCTTGTGAATTTTCGCGCCCAGTTTTTTATACACAAAGTATCAAATAAAACAAAGATGTTACTTAACTAGAGATGGACTAGCATTTTAAAATCCAGGATTAAGCCATTATCAAAAAAATTTATCCTAAAATCAAATATTCAGTAAAATTACGTATGCGGATTTAAGTCTTCTCAATGAATAGTAGAATTAGCCCATACAGGAGAAGACTGTGACGCTCTTAAATGAAGCTCAAGTAGAGCAACTAAAGGAAATAACCACACGCTTGCGACAAGTAAGACAAGAAAAATCTATCCGTATAGAAGAAATAGCCTCTCAGACAATGCTTCGAGTAGGCATTTTGCAAGCGTTAGAAGAAGATCGATTTGAAGAATTGCCTGAGCTGATTTTTCTTCAAGGATTCATCCGTCGTTATGGAGATGCTTTAGGGTTGGATGGAAATGCTTTATCGTACAGCCTTGTAACCAATGTTGTCTGTCAAGATTCTAAAAATACTCGTCAAAATTCAGACAACAAACAAAATACATACATACCTCTTGTTCTGACCTATATTTTATTATTGGTCGGTGCATCTGCTGGTCTTCTTCATATACTTAATCCACAGCTTACAGCTGAATCCCTGACTCCAGAAGATAATAATCAACAGTCAATAGTCAGTAATCAGACTAACAAATGACCAAGAAGGCTAAAGAAGTGGGGAGTGGGGAACAGGGGAGACAAAGTGATTTAAGCGATCAGTAGTCACAACTCTTTTCCCTTGTCCCCTTGTCCTCTTCACCATGCCCTACGCACATTTTCAATCAAGATATTTGGGGTTTACGCAGATGCCAACTAGTAGATTGCTCATAAGCATAAGCTACCTGAAATAGCTGGTCTTCTCGCAGCACATTGCCAATTAGTTGTAATCCTATCGGTAGCCCTTGATCGTCAAAACCACATGGCAAACTTAAACTAGGTAAACCAGCAAGATTTACAGGAATAGTCATCAAGTCAGTTAAATACATACTCAAGGGGTCAGTAGTTTTTTCCCCTGCTTTGAATGCTGTAGTGGGAGATGTAGGACAAACTAACACATCAACCGCGCCAAAAGCCTTTTCAAAGTCTTGCTTAATCAAAGTACGGACTTTTTGCGCTTTCAGGTAGTATGCGTCATAATAGCCAGCCGAAAGGGCGTAAGTGCCAATCATAATCCGGCGTTTGACTTCTGTACCAAAACCAGCGGCACGGGTACGAGTGTACATTGATAGCAGATTATCGGCATCAGGAGCGCGATATCCATATTTCACGCCATCGTAACGAGCCAGGTTTGCTGATGCTTCGGATGGGGCGATGATGTAGTAGGTGGGTAAGCCATAGCGAAAGCGGGGACAGGAAATTATATGAATTTCTGCTCCCAAACTTTGTAGTTGATCTACTGCTTTGGTAACAGCTTGTTCCACTACAGGGTCTAAACCTTCACCAAAAGTTTCTTTAATGATCCCAATTCTCAGCTGACCTCTGGGTTTGAAGTTTGGTTTTAGGCTAGCAGCATAGTTGGGAATAGCAACTTTTAGGCTGGTAGAGTCTTTGGGATCGTAACCTGCGATCGCACTTAATAATATTGCCGCATCTTCTACCGTATTTCCAAATGGTCCAATTTGATCCAAAGACGAAGCGTAAGCCACCAAGCCATAACGGGAAACCAAACCATAAGTTGGTTTCATCCCCACTACACCGCAGAAAGACGCAGGTTGGCGAATCGAACCGCCAGTATCAGAACCGAGAGCAACTACACATTCTTGAGCGGCTACCGCCGCCGCCGAACCCCCAGAAGAACCACCCGGAACTCGTGACAAATCCCAAGGATTAGCCGTGACTTGATAGGCAGAGTTTTCTGTGGAACTACCCATTGCAAATTCATCCAAGTTGGTTTTGCCTACCATTACCGCCCCAGCATCTGCCAGTTTTTGCGTCGCCGTTGATTCATAAGGCGGCACAAAATTTTCCAAAATCCGGGAGGCGCAGGTGGTAGGAATCCCCTTGGTACACATATTGTCCTTGATCCCCACAGGAATGCCCGCTAGCAGCCCAATTTCTTCGCCTGCGGCAATTTTTGCATCCACAGCACCCGCCTGCTCTAATGCCCGATCTGCCGTCACACATAAAAAGCTGTGCAATTTCGGCTCTAACGCTTGAATGCGCTCTAAAGCTTCTTGGGTAATTTCGACGGCAGAACGTTCTTTTTTAACCAGCTGTTGGTGCAACTCGCGGATGGATGCCATGATTGCTCTCTTTGTGACTCAAGTCATTGATTCTAGTACATATTGGTCAAAATTGGGTATTGGGTATTGGTTATTGGGCATTGGTTATTCTCCATTGCTTCCCATTGCCCATTCATCTGACAAAGCGGATTAATATGTATTGAAATGTACTTAATAAGTTTTTAAAACAGCAAATACATGGCTATTAACCATCTATTGAATAGTTTGCCAAAGTTTTCATATATATTGTCTGCTTTTGTGTAAGAGTATAGCAGTGTTTTCTAATGATATAATTTTGTATTATAAGCTTATTAATACTACAAACTTCATAATTTTATTCAATTCCGCAAAATTTTTCGAGGTAAGGTAGGATGATAAAAATAGCCACACGTAAATATTTAGGCAAACAAAATGTTTATGATATTGGGGTTGAACATGACCATAATTTTACAATAAAAAATGGCTTCATAGCTTCCAATTGTTTTAACAAATCTCATTCAACAGCCTATGGTTATGTAACGTATCAAACAGCATATTTAAAAGCTAATTACCCATTGGAATATATGGCGGCGCTGTTAACAGCTAACAGTGGTGATACCGATAAGGTACAGAGATACATTACTAACTGTACAAATATGGGGATATCCATAGATCCGCCAGATATAAATCGTTCTGGTGTTGATTTTACGCCAACGGCAGGCAAGATTCTGTTTGGATTTTCGGCAGTGCGTAACGTGGGGCAAAATGCGATCGCTTGTATTTTGGAGGCGAGAAATGAGACAGGAGAGTTTAAATCACTCGCTGATTTTTGCGATCGCGTGGATTTGCGTGCTGTTAACCGCCGAACTCTGGAGTCGTTAATTTACTGTGGAGCCTTTGACAAAATTGAATCCAATCGTCAACAGTTAATTAACGACTCAGAATTAGTGTATGATTGGGCACAATCGCGTGCGAAAGATAGAGCTAGTGGTCAAGGGAATCTATTTGATTTATTGGGCGACGGCTTTTCTTCAACTCAGAATAAAAGAGCAAATAATGCCTTTGAAACTGCTCCCAAATCTAAACCTGTGACAGATTTACCCCCACAGAAAAAGTTGCAGATGGAGAAAGAATTATTAGGCTTTTATGTATCAGATCATCCACTGAAATCCTTACGGCAAATAGCACCACTTTTGACTCCAATTAACCTTTCACAACTGGGAGAACAAAGAGAAGATACAAGACTTTGTGCAGTTGTCATGTTAAATAACGTCAAAAAAGTGGTGACAAAAAAAGGCGATCAGATGGCAATCTTGCAAATAGAAGACCTCACTACACAATCAGAAGCTGTAGTTTTTCCGAAAACTTATGAACGCATTAGTTCCTTACTCCAAGTTGATACTAGATTGATTATTTGGGGCAAAGTAGATCGACGTGACGAGCAAACTCAATTTATTCTTGAAGATGCAGAACCAGTGGAAACAGTACAAATGGTAATGGTGGAATTAAATCCCCAGCAAGCAAGTAATATGGAAGATTTACATCGCTTGAAAACAATTTTACAAGACCATTCAGTAGACAAAGAAAAGGCAAAAATGCCAGTGATTGGAATTATTCAAACTGAAACTTCTCGTAAACTTGTTCGGCTAGGTTGGCAATTTTGTGTACAAGATTCTCGAATAACTGTTCAAGCTTTGCAAAACGCTAGTTTTCCTGCTCATATAAAATCGTTGACTGGTAGCTGAGGCCAGGTGTGAAAAATCCACCAATACTGAAAAGCAACTTAAAAATTCGTTTGATTGAACTGTCAACAGTAAATTGCCTTAAGTATCTAGGATTTTAATCGTTTTTTTAGTTACTTATGCGGATGATAATTTCCTTGAGACAATGGTATCTTTTGATGCTAAGACCCTTAAGGCTGCGACTGGGGGAAGGAGTTAGAACTTGATGATTGTCAACGAGCTACATAGATTTGTTTCATACTGTAAAAAAATTCAACCCCAAACTCACGATGACATTCAAAAATTTTTTGAAGGAGTGATATTATTTCCTTATGATAAGGAACTTCTATTGCAAGCTTATTTATTTCTGAATATTAAAGAATTGTTTCCCTCGTGCGCTGAATTACTGTTATTTGAAAAGTCTCCAATTTCAGATTATACAGATTTAGGAAAGTGTGATTTTGTCTTCCTGACCTTTAAAGGTAGTCTCTTTTTAATTGAAACTAAGTTTATTGATACAGAAGCAACTGGAGCAACAGAACGAAAAAGAAGAAATAAGCATAGAAACAAGGTATTTGAGCAAGTTATTACTTTAAAAGGTCGATTTAGCGAATATTGGAATATGAGGCTAGATCAATTAGAGTGCGGAGTTTTCACAACAGATTCAGAAGTTGCTTGGCGAGGAAATGGTGTGAATGTTACATCTAAATCAATATCTATAGATAAGCTCGAACAATGGCGAAGAAATTATCACAGTAGTGAAAAATTTTTATCTCATCAAGATGGGTCAAAGTTTGAAAATAAGGTGAATTTGAAAAGTTGAACTAAGACCCAAATATAGTTATTACAGTGAATGGTGTATGGGGCATAAAAGTAATTAACAATGCCACATACACCAACCCAGAGAAATTATCTGGGTTTTCCTTCCCACCAATTTTTACTGCCAAACATAGATAAGGACAAACAAAATAATCCAGATAACATCGACGAAGTGCCAAAACAATGAAGTTGCATTGACGCCGAAGTGACCTGTATCGTAGTTGCCAGGTAGGAAAGAACGTACCAAAATTATTAGCTGCAACAGGATACCTGTAAAAACGTGTAAACCGTGGAAGCCAGTAAGTAGATAGAAGGTTCCACCAAATACCCCGGAGGTGAAACCAAAGGCGAGGCCGTTCCATTCAATCGCCTGTCCAACTAAAAAGTAAGTTCCCATCGCCATTGTTGCCAATAGAAACAGGCGGAATTTTACTAAGTCGTGGCGTTGAAGGGCGCGTTCTGCTAAGTAAATTACAAAGCTACTAGCGACGAGAATTACTGTGTTGATTGCCGGTTCTTTGACTTCTAATCCAGAAACACCTGCTGGTAGCCAGTTAGGCGTTGATGTTTTGTAGATGGCATATCCGATGAAAAAACTTAAGAAAATGACGCTTTCTGACAGTAGGAAGACAATGAAGCCAAACATTTTGTTGCCTTCTTCGTCGTGGCTGTGTTCTGCGCTTGGATGGTGCAATTCTTCGGAATTGATATAGCTGTCCATTTTGATTTTTGAGAGGGGGAATTTGAAACGCAAAGGAACGCGGAGGGAAGCGCAGAGGTACGCGGAGGGTTTTTGCGTCTTCCTGATAGTTTGCGTTTATTCTGGGAGGTTGGCTGTCAAGGGTTCTGATTTTCCGTAGCCGTAGGGTTCGGAGATGATGATGGGAGTTTCTTCAAAGTTTTCTACTGGGGGTGGTGAAGAAACTAACCACTCTAGTCCGATTGCTCTCCAAGGGTTAGCGGGTGCTTTCTCGCCTTGCATCCAAGAAATCACCATGTTGAATATGAAGGGCAAGGTGGACATTCCTAAGAGAAATCCGCCGAGGCTGGCGATGATATTCCAGAATTGATACTCTGGGGCGTAGGAAGCAACTCGGCGTAACATTCCTTGCAATCCCAAGGGGTGCATGGGCAAAAAGTTGAGGTTGGTGCCGATGAAGGCTAGCCAAAAGTGGATTTTACCCCAGCTTTCGGAGTACATCCGCCCGGTCATTTTGGGGAACCAGTGATAGATAGCTGCAAATAAGCCCATCGTCACGGTGCCGTAGAGGACGTAGTGGAAGTGTCCGACTACAAAGTAAGTATTGTTAACGTGGACATCAACGGGCACGGAGGAAAGCATAATGCCTGTGATTCCTGCGAACACAAACATAATTAATCCGCCCAAGGCAAACAGCATGGCGGTATTTAGCCGCAGTTTACCGCCCCAAATAGTTGCTACCCAAGCAAATACTTTAATTCCTGTGGGGACAGACACGCACATCGTTGTCAGCATGAAAATCAACCGCATCCAGCCTGGTGTACCACTGACGTACATGTGGTGTACCCAAACAATGCCGCTAACTACGGCAATCAAGATGGATGAAACAGCAACTACTTTGTAACCAAATAGGGGTTTACGTGAATAAACTGGGAAAATTTCTGAGAAAATGCCGAACACAGGCAAAATAATCACGTAAACAGCGGGGTGAGAGTAGAACCAGAAGTAATGCTGGAACATCACTGGATTTCCACCCTTGGCGGGGTCGAAAAAGGCGGTGCCAGCGGTTAAGTCTAGTAGCAGCATCACCGCGCCAGCTGTCAGTGCTGGCAGTCCAAATAGTTGGATGATCTGGGCGCTAAATACTGCCCAGACAAACAACGGCATTTTGAAGAAGCCCATTCCTGGGGCGCGCATCTTGACGATTGTGGTGACAAAGTTCACTGCCCCCATAATCGAGGATACGCCGGATATTGCCACCGCTAACAGCCAGAGAACTTGACCATTAATCAAGTTACCTGTGGGATTCTGGAGACTAACTGGTGGGTAAGACCACCAACCGGCTTGGGCTGGGCCTCCAGGTACAAAGAAGCTACCCATCATCAAAATCCCAACTACTGGTACCATCCAAAAGGCGACGGCATTCAGGCGGGGAAATGCCATATCTCGCGCCCCAATCATCAGGGGTACTAGATAGTTAGCAAAACCAACCAGTGAGGGAAATGTCCACAAAAACAGCATTATGGTGCCGTGCATGGTGAACATACCGTTGTAGACGGTGCGATCGACTAAATCTGATTCGGGTGTCATCAGTTCTCCCCGCATCACCATCGCAAAGATACCGCCGACGAGAAAGAAGAAGAAGGAGGTAACGAGATACTGGATACCAATTACCTTGTGGTCAGTACTAAAGCTGAAGTATTCTTTCCAATTACTTGGAGATTCGTGGTTATGCTTCTCATCAGGGAGAAGAATACCTTCAATAGGAACATTAGTCATGGTTACTTTCCTTTCAACCAGGTGAATTTACTAGAGGAGGTGCAGCAGGTGGAACTGTAACCCAACCAGTTTGGACTGATTGATTGGATGTTTGGGCATACTCAGAAGCTGCCTGATTATTTGCTAGGGATGGCTTTTGGGTTGCAGCTTGTGCTAGCCATTGCTGATAATCTTCAGGAGATTCGACAACTACATTCGCCTGCATCGTCGCAAAGTATGTACCGCTATATTGGGAATCGGTCAATCGGTATTGTCCGGGGCGGATGGGAGTAAATTCAAAGTCGATCGCATGGTTGGGAATAATATCCTGCTTGAGGCGAAATGCAGGTATATAAAAGCCGTGGAGAACGTCTTGTGATTTCAGCGCTAAACGTATCCGGCGATCGCTAGGTAAATGCAATTCGGTACTAGTAATATCTCTTTCTGGGTAATGAAAAACCCACGCCCACTGTTTAGCTAGTACGTCGATTTTTTCAACTGGTTCTGCTAAGGCTTTAGCTGGTGCTGCATAAGCTGATTCCATTGCCAGCGGATTATGCAGATGAACTAGTTCTGATGGGCCTTGAATTCCCATTTGTTCGTAAACTTGGTAGCTGTAGGTTGCAATCCAAAACACCAAGAGAATTGGGATTGCTGTCCAGACAACTTCTAGGGTGATATTACCTTCAATCGGGGGACCGTCAGTGAAGTCATCTTTGACTGCCCGATGGAAGATCACAGAATACATTAGAGTACTTGTTACTCCCAAGAAGATGAAGGCACCGAGGGTTACTAAGAAGCTAATCAAATCATCAATTAGTAGGGATTCGGCTGCTGCTTGAGGAGGAAGCCAGGAGTAAGCCTGCTTCCCGATCCAGAGACTCGTAACAGTCACTGCGATCGCGCCTGTAAGCAGCGTCAAAATATTTAAAATCTTCTGGATTTTCATGGTCTTTGGTTATTGGGCATTGGGTATTGGGTATTGGGTATTGGGTATTAGTCAAAGGACAAATGACAAATGACTAAGGACTAAGGACAAATAACAAATGACTTACTTGAGTGTTGTGTTGAGGTTTTGACCTAATCGCAGCAAATTATCTGCGGTATTGTGTACGCCAAATTCGGCGGCTAGTTGCGCTCCTAGTGTGCCGTGGATGTACAGGATGAACATGATTGCTATGCCTGCAAACAGATAGATCCATTGCACTTCTCTATCTGTCTGTTTATATTCTTGTTTGCCCCAAACGAAGCGCTGCCATGCTCTCCAGATGGTCATGCCAACAATCAGCGCTAATAAGAACACACCACCCACACCATGCCAAAGCATAGTTTCCATTGCCTGCAATCCCCAGGCACTCCTTAGATCAGCTGGTGGTGTTGCTAATAGCATTTCGTAAAAGCCTGCTCCCACTGTGAAAAATGTGATGATGCTGGCAGCTAGCATGTTGTACCAGCCAACAGCAAATAAGTTGTCGCGTTCGACAGTAATTGCCAAAAATTTGAAGACCCATTTTTCAAAGGGGAACAGAACACCAACAATATCAAAGGTCATCGCAATGATGAACAAACCTATTGTCAAATGGACTAAATTTGGATGAATGGGAATTGTGTAAGGCAGTCCGTTTGCGCCTAGAGAGCCGCTCAATTGGTCAATTAATTCTGAGTTCATCGCAACACACCATCCTTTACTGCTTCCACAACTGGTACGGTATGCAATCCATATACCCAAACAAGCTCATCGCCGAGATATACTTGTAAGCCAACTATTAAGGTTAAAACTAGCCCAGCTCCCAAATAATAAATCGGTATTTTTTTAGGATTGCGAGCACGAATTACATAACGCCAAGCTGTAATCGCTGTGATAATTCCCGAAAGCGACCAACCAATTAGCGTATGCAAATTCAGCACCGATTTCGCTAGGCTGTAAGGCTGTGCTAATCCCGCTTCAAACTGACCAAAAATAATCGCGACAAAGATGGCGATCGTGGCAACTAACATATTCCACCAACTCACCTCAAAAAGACCGGATTTACCAGTAAAATAGCCAATTACATCGCAGAAGAAGGAAAACAACACCATCGCAATTACGAAGTGGACAACGATGGGATGAATCGTATCTGGATAGGGCAAATTGTGGTCGTTCAAGGATGTCAAATACTCAATCATCGTCTTCTCCTGGACATATCTACCGCACTTTGGTCAATAAATTTTGGATTTTGGATTGGCGATCGCGCAGTCTTAGCGAGCGTCTTTTAGATTTATTCCGTCCCAGACAAGATATAAACTAGAAGGCCCTAATCAAAAATCTAAAATCGCTAGTCAAGCTTCAATAATTTATGGATACTCACTAACATCACCACAAGTATCCATCCATAATTGATCGGATTCTGTTCAATATCTGCGCGGTTCAATACGCTTAATCATGTCTTAGCTTTTTGTAGCCAAATTTGGTTAAATTGCCTACATGGAATAATTTTTGTTTTGATTCATTTCCTTATGCCAATAGTCTGCAACAGCAATTCTTGATGTAGCTAAATCAAATCGCTGTCGTTTGTTGATTTGCTTAACCTATCCTTTAGCTTAAGTAAATTTTTATGAATTGTCAAAACAATAAATATTAAACTTTTAAAAGTTAGGTGTTTAACAAAAAACTATTTTCATAATGTATTTATTTTGGCATTTTTTAAAATATAAAAAAGTCGAAACATCATATTTGTCTGTAAGATATTTCACAATAATAAAATATTTATTTGTAATGTAAATAACAAAAATATTTGAATCACTTAAAAAGACAAAAGTAAGGAATCAAGGTTAAGTCAGAACTCAGAAATACAGTTTATTACAACAGGTTCGCTTTTTTGCTCCGATATTATTTTCATAATTCTTTCATTTTTATCTTACTTCTGCTAAAGTGAGACAAAAGTGAGAAGATTATGAAATTGCTATAATGAGATTTAATATCAATAACTTTCAGATGCAACTACCGCAGCACGGACAAAAATTGGCTGTAGCGTCTGGACTGCTATTGTGGCTATGTTTGAATGGGTGTAGCCCGTCAATCTCCAATTCTCAACCACAGTTAAGTCCAAACCCAGGCACAACTAACACCAACCTAGATAAAAAAGGTAAAAAAGTAGTTCTTACCACCTTTACAGTCATTGCAGATAT
Source organism: Nostocales cyanobacterium LEGE 12452 (assembly GCA_015206945.1). Classification (GTDB taxonomy): domain Bacteria; phylum Cyanobacteriota; class Cyanobacteriia; order Cyanobacteriales; family Nostocaceae; genus Nostoc. The sequence goes on from JADEXV010000051.1 coordinate 30,483, forward strand.
GGCGCAAAACGTGGCAGGAGACAAGGCGATTGTTGAATCTTTGACCAAACCAGGGGCAGAAATTCATGGTTACGAACCAACTCCTAGCGATTTGGTGAGAGCGCAAAAAGCAGACCTAATTTTGAATAATGGTCTGAATTTAGAGCGTTGGGCGCAGAAATTGTATAACAGCGTCCCTAATGTCCCTCACGTTACTCTAACTGAGGGAATTAAACCTGTAGAAATTACGGAGGATGCCTACAAAGGGAAACCTAATCCCCATGCTTGGATGTCACCAGAAAATGCCTTAATTTACGTAGAGAATATTCGTAAGGCATTGGTTAATTTGGACTCAGCGAATGCAGAGACTTATAACACCAATGCCAAAGCATACAGCCAAAAGATTAAGGAAGTTGATGAGAAACTGCGAAAAGCCGTGTCGGCAGTTCCAGCAAACAAGCGCTATATGGTAAGCTGTGAAGGTGCTTTCTCATACGTCACCCGCGATTATGGCTTGAAAGAAGCTTATCTTTGGGCAGTCAACTCTGAACAACAAGCTACTCCCAAACAGCTAGAAAAAGTCATTGATATAGTTAAAAAAAATAAAATACCTGTAGTTTTCTGTGAAAGTACAGTAAACGATGGAGCGCAACGTCAGGTAGCTAGAGAATCAGGAGCAAGGTTTGGTGGAGTATTTTATGTTGATTCCCTGTCTCCAGCAAACGGGCCAGCACCAACTTATCTCAAGTTGCTAGAAGGTAATATTAATACTCTAACTCAGGGATTAGAGGAAAAATGAGCAAGTATGCAAGAATAAATCTAACTATTGAAAATAAGCTTGTAGTAATAGGTTTAGTCCTGTTTTGTTCTCTGGAAAACGTTACGTCTTTGGAAAGATGACTAGAGCCGTTCACTACAAACTATTAATTAATTTTAGAGGTGATTTTTAATGAAATCCATTAGTATTGATGTCGAAAATTTGACAGTAGCTTATCACGGCAAAGTTGCTTTACATGGTGCTTCTTTGCAAATTCAAGCAGGTTCAATCAGTGGCTTGGTGGGGATGAATGGTAGTGGTAAATCAACCTTATTTAAAGCGATAATGGGTTTTTTGAAGCCAGTCACAGGACGGGTTTTGATTAATGGTTTACCGATAAAGACTGTACAGAAAAAAAGCTTGGTTGCTTATGTACCACAGTCAGAAGAGGTGGACTGGAATTTTCCAGTAAGTGTCCATGATGTGGTGATGATGGGACGCTACGGATACATGAATATACTACGAATTCCATCGGCGAACGATCAAAGAGTAGTGAGGGAGAGTTTGGAAAGGGTGCAAATGTGGTCAATGCGCGATCGCCAAATTGGAGAACTCTCTGGCGGACAGAAAAAACGTGCCTTTCTCGCCCGTGCTTTAGCACAACAGGGAACAGTTTTACTATTAGATGAACCTTTCACTGGGGTAGATATCAAAACAGAAAAAGCGATGATTGACTTATTGCTGGAATTGCGAGAAGAAGGTCATACAATTTTGATTTCTACCCATGACTTAGCATCTATCACTACTTTCTGTGACCAAGTAGTACTCATTAACCGGACTATTTTAGCTTATGGTGATACATCTGAAGTCTTCACAGAAGAAAATCTATCACGGACTTTTGGCGGTTCTCTGGGAGATTTATCCCTTAGCAAAAGTCAGATAATCCGTGGAAGTAAAAATGAATCTGATTGATTGAGAATTTTTAATTGATATTGCTTGGATTAGAGTTATAAAAATATGAATACTCTCGCATTCTTAGACTGGTTCACCACACCTCTACAGCATGAGTTCATGGTGAAGGCAATTTGTGTAAGTGCCTTAGTTGGGGTAGTATGTTCTGTTTTATCTTGTTTTATGACCCTTAAAGGTTGGGCATTAATGGGAGATGCTGTTTCCCATGCGGTAATGCCTGGGGTAGTAATTGCTTATGTTTTAAATATCCCTTTTGCTGTAGGTGCTTTTGTTTTTGGAGTGGGTTCAGTTATTGCGATCGGTTATATCAAAGCGAAGACGAGAATTAAGGAAGATACTGTCATCGGACTTGTATTTACAGGATTTTTCGCTCTTGGTTTGGTACTAGTTTCCAAAACTCCCAGCAGCGTAGACTTGACGCACATTTTGTTTGGCAATGTCTTGGGTATTTCTAATGAAGACATTATCCAAACGGTGATTATCAGCGTAATTACTTTAGTAACAATAGCTGTTTTACGCAAAGACCTACTATTATTTTGTTTTGACCCCACTCATGCACGTTCTATCGGCTTAAATACAGGGGTGCTACACTATATTTTACTATCATTACTATCACTAACTGCTGTCGCCGGACTCCAGACAGTAGGGATTATTCTGGTTGTAGCAATGTTAGTTACTCCGGGAGCAACGGCTTATTTATTAACAGACCGTTTCGACCACATGATACTAATTGCAATGGCATCGGGCGTATTTTCTAGTGTCATGGGTACTTACATCAGCTATCATATCGATGGTGCAACGGGGGGTTGCATAGTTGTGTTGCAAACCTTGTTGTTTATCGTAGCAATGATTTTTGCACCTAAACATGGGTTACTGGTAAGAGCAAAGAAGCAAGAAAACACTGACTGATTCAGTATGAAATACTCTTTGCTATTTACGTAACTCCCCATTCCACAGGTATGAGGGCGAAATAAGTGTCGTTTAAAATTGTGGTAATTGGTACTTCTTTAGGCGGATTATCAGCACTGAAAATCGTCCTGGGTAATTTACCAGCGGACTTCCCTGTACCGATCGCGATCGTGCAACACCGTCACAAAGAGTCCAATAACACACTTCAGGAGTTATTACAAGAATCCACCTTGTTGAAAATTCGAGAAGTTGAAGACAAGGACGAAATACTACCAGGACATATCTACATAGCTCCAGCAGATTATCACTTACTGGTTGAACCAGGTCACTTTGCTCTTTCGACTGATGAGCCTGTTTCTTATGCTAGACCATCTATTGATGTGCTGTTTGAGTCGGCAGCTGATGTCTACACAGAGGAAGTTATTGGTGTAATATTGACAGGAGCAAACCAAGATGGTATGCAAGGTCTTAAGAAAATAAAAGTGCGGGGAGGAATTACTATTGTACAAGAACCCGCCACAGCTGAGAGCGACATTATGCCAGAGGCCGCAATTTCTGCTGTTGCAGTAGACTGGATTTTGACACTCTCAAACATTGCTTCCCAGATGGTCAAGCTTTGTCAATCATCACAGAAATAAACCGATGCAGATGGAATCGAAAGTAAACATCCTCCTAGTGGATGATAAACTAGAAAATTTGCTGGCACTAGAGGCAATCCTAGAAAAACTGGGGGAGAATCTCGTGAGAGCTACTTCTGGGGAAGAAGCTTTGCGGTGTCTGCTGCATCAAGATTTTGCGGTGATTTTGCTGGATGTGCAAATGCCTGGGATGGATGGCTTTGAAACTGCTACCTTAATTCGCAATCGGGGGCGATCGCGTCATACTCCAATTATCTTTCTTACCGCCTTTAGCACCAGCGACCAAATGCTGTTTAAAGGTTATGCCTTGGGTGCTGTTGATTATCTGCTCAAACCACTAGACCCCAATATTTTGACTTCTAAAGTCACAGTATTCGTAGAACTATTTAAGAAAACAGAAGCCATCAAGCAACAAACAGCGCAACTGGTAGCTGTGAATACTGAACTCAGGCAAAGTGAAGAACGATTCCGATCGCTAAGTACCTGCTCACCCGTTGGCATTTTTGAAACTGATACCGAAGGCAACTGTAAATATACTAATCCCCGCTATCAAGCAATTTGTGGCTTGAAAGCCGCAGAGAGTTTAGAGAAGAGATGGCTGGAATCTGTTCATCCAGAAGATAGAGAACGAGCGATCGCTAGTTGGTCTGCTTACATTTGTGAAGGTCGGGAATACTCAGAAGAATTTCGTTTTCAAGCTGCTCACGGTAATATTCGTTGGGTTCAAGTTCGCTCATCACCCATGCTTTCCAGTCAAGGAGACTTGTTAGGTTATGTAGGCACTCTTGAAGATATTACGGAACGCAAGCAAGCAGAAGAAGTCCGCGCTCAAGTGATTCGAGAACAAACGGCAAGACACGAAGCAGAAGCTGCGAATCGGATGAAAGATGAGTTTCTAGCTGTTCTCTCCCACGAACTGCGCACGCCTTTAACCTCAATGCTCGGCTGGTCAAAAATCCTCCGCGCCAAGAAACTTGACGAAAAAGCCACTTCCCGCGCTTTGGAGGCGATCGAACGCAACGCCATATCTCAGATGCAACTAATTGAGGATATCTTGGACGTATCCCGGATTATCCGCGGTCAGTTGCGGTTAAACGTATCGGCAGTGAATCTGCTCACAGTCATGGAGGCGGCATTAGAGGCAGTTCGTCCCCTAGCAGAACCGAAAGATATTCAATTAAGTACTGTGCTGGATACTTCGATCGGGTCAGTCTATGGCGATCCAGCTCGTCTACAGCAAATTGTCTGGAACCTACTAACTAATGCGATAAAGTTTACCCCTAAAGGTGGCAGGGTAGAAGTCAGACTGTCAAAGCATTTTGGATTACCGATTTCAGATTTACCTGCGGAGCGCTACGCGAACGTTGTGAGTACTACTTCCACAAGCCTCAGTGTAACCCAATCGAACAATTTTGGATTGGAATCTCATGGTGAAAATTTAGACTCTTCAAAAATTGAAGAAAGCAATAATCTAAAATCCGTCTTGGAAAATTCTGATGGTCGGGAGTCGAGCCTTAAACTTTCCACACAATCTCAAAATTTAAAATCCCAGTACGCCCAAATTCAAGTTATCGATACAGGCATTGGTATCAGTTCCGAATTTTTACCCAAAGTATTTGAGCGTTTTCGGCAAGCAGACAGCACCACAACGCGATCGCACAATGGATTAGGACTAGGATTAGCGATCGTCCGTCATCTAGTAGAACTACACAAGGGGACAATTTTTGCCCAAAGTTTAGGCACTGGGCAAGGAGCCACCTTTACTGTGAGACTACCACTGCTACAAGACAATAGGGGGAATAGAGAAGCAACAGGAAAAAGTTCCTCTCCTGTAGCATCTACGGCCCTTGCTGGATTAAGAGTGTTAGTTGTAGATGATGAAGCAGATACCCGTAACTTTCTCAGTTTTATGTTTGAGGAGTATGGGGCTTTTGCCACTGCGGTAGCATCGGTTGATGAAGCACTTGCAGTACTTGAACAAGCAAAACCAGATATCCTGATTAGCGACATTGGTATGTCAGGGCAAGATGGTTATACACTGATTCGGAAACTCCGCTCTTTAGAACCAGAAAAAGGCGGACGCATCCCCGCGATCGCTTTAACAGCATACACGCGAGAGGAAGACCGCTTGGAAGCTCTAAGAGCAGGGTTTCAGCAGCATTTATCTAAGCCAATTGACCCCAATAAGTTGATTTCTGCGGTTGTCAATGTATTAGAACTGCCTATTGAAGTTCCAGTGAGTTGATTTGCACTGCGGAGTGGGAGCAGGAAAGCAGGGAAGAATCAGTAGTAGTAAGTCTTTCTCCTCTGCCCCTCTGCCCAATCCCCAATTAAGACGAAGTTAGGGCATGTTTTTTCAGTTCGTCTAGAGAAACCACTTCCAAAGCTCTAGCATGGGTTGCTGAAAGTATGACGGGTGGAGCGACGCCAGCTTCTAGAGCTTCTTGCCAGCGAGAAGCACACAAACACCAGCGATCGCCAGGCTTCAATCCAGGAAAATTAAAATCAGGAACAGGTGTGCTGAGGTCGTTCCCTTGTGATTTGGTAAACTCCAGAAATTCTGATGTCACTTGGGCACATACGACATGCGACCCGAAATCTTGACCACCTGTACGACAAAAACCGTCGCGGTAAAACCCAGTCACGGGAGAAGTACAGCAAACCTCTAGGTTTCCATCGATTACATTTTTAGCGTCTGTCATCGTTAATTCGTTGTACTTGATTTTTCCACTTGATATAAGCTTATATTTATTGTCAATTTCCTGGTTGAATAAAAATCGCGATCGCTAATTAATTCCCAAAAGCAGGGAATGCTAAAATTACTTATCTCAAAATCGTTAAAAATAAATTTCTCAGCAGAATATTTAAGAGCGATCGCTCTCAGTTTAAATAAAAAATAAAACCCCTAGCTAACTACCAGGGGTAATGCAAGTCAGTACTTTTCGCATGGAATGTATCCTACTCAAATACCATAGCAACCCTGTAATTTACAGATATGCCATTTTGCCAAACAAAAAAAGCCCTCAGTGGTAAGCTGAGGGTTAATTTTTTAGAATAGCGGTAATATACAAACTTATTATTCCCAGAGAAGTAAGCAAATAATACTTGTAGCCTCCAACATCAGAATTTCTTGTTCCCTTTTCTACGAAAGGCTGCGCGAATAGAGGGTTACTCCCATTCAGCAATCGTAGATATAAAATCAGACACCGATTCTAAAGAGGCATATAACCAGATATGTGATGTCACATATAAAGATAACTTCGGCGTATTCCTGCCTCGTTGTTTGCTTTTAAATAAGTAAACCTAATGACTTACATCAGGTTTACTGAAGTAATAAAACTTGATTAAAAATTGTAAAGCAGTGTAAAGTAGTTTCACAGGCAAAGACGAAACCGCCTGATTCATAAATAACTAACCGCACTTATAAAACAATGACAACAACCTTACAACAGCGCTCAAGCGCTAACGTATGGGATCGATTCTGTGAATGGATCACCAGCACCAATAACCGGATATATATCGGTTGGTTCGGCGTAGTAATGATTCCAACCTTGCTAGCCGCTACCGCTTGTTTCGTAATCGCCTTCATCGCTGCTCCTCCAGTAGACATCGATGGAATCCGCGAACCAGTTGCAGGTTCCTTAATTTACGGAAACAACATCATCTCTGGTGCAGTAGTACCTTCCTCTAACGCAATCGGTTTGCACTTCTACCCAATTTGGGAAGCAGCTTCCTTAGATGAGTGGTTGTACAACGGCGGTCCTTACCAATTGGTAATTTTCCACTTCCTGATTGGCGTATTCTGCT